>JAGRLC010000150.1 GCA_020441995.1 Rhodobiaceae bacterium | reverse complement strand
TCGAATCCTGCTGCCCCTGCCATTTACCCGGTGCTGATTTGCCGGCCTATTTTTCGGAAAACATAGCCTTTGCGAGTGTCGGGTGATGAGTTTAACGCGTCGCACGGTTCTTTTCGCTGCCGGTGCCGCCGCTGGCGTTGCCGGAGCCAAATGGCTTGGCGGTTCGCCCGTGACCGGAACCGCTTATCCGCCAGCCGTCGATGCGGCGGGCAAAACGGTCCTCAATGACGCCAGCCTGCTCAATCCCACACCGGTCGCCAAACACATCACGATCAACGCCGATCCAACCGCGGAGCTGATCGCGCAGCTTCGCGTCGAACTTGCCGAGGCGAAGGCGGCGGGGCGGCCGTTCGTCGCCAGCGCGGCGCGCCATTCCATGGGCGCGCAGAGCCTGGCGCGCGATGCAACGGCGCTGACGCTCGACCAGACATGGATTGAGCCGGATACGGCGGCGGGAACTTACCGCGTTGCCGCCGGTGCGCGCTGGGGGGAGATCATCCGGCGTCTCGACGAGGCCGGTTTCTCGCCAAAGGTCATGCAGTCGAACAATGATTTCGGCATTGCCAGCACTTTCGCCGTCAATGCGCATGGCTGGCCGGTGCCCCATAGCGCCTTCGGCAGCACGGTGCGTTCGCTACGGCTGATGCGCCACGATGGCGAGGTCATCACCTGCTCGCGGACGCAGAATGCCGATCAGTTCAACCTTGCAATGGGCGGATACGGGCTCAACGGCGTCATTATTGATCTCGATGTGGAAATGGTTCCCAACAAGCGGCTGATCCCGACCTATGAGACTATGGCCGGCGTTGATTTCGGTACGCGGTTCGTCGAGGCGCTGAAGGCCGATGAGCGCATCGAGATGGCCTATGGGCGGCTGGACATTACGCTTGAGAGTTTCTTCGACGAGGCGCTGCTGATCACTTACGTTCCCGCCGACGATCAGTCGGACCTGCCTGCGGCGTCGGGTTCCGGCTTCATCAGCAAGGCTTCGCGCCCGCTGTTTCGCCATCAGGTGGATTCCGACACGGTGAAAGGCTTCCGCTGGTTCCTGGAAACAGAAATCAATCCGGTGCTTTCAAGCGGTGGAGTAACGCGCAACAGCCTCATGAACGAACCGGTGATCACGCTCGATGACCGCGATCCGACCCGTACCGACATCCTGCATGAGTATTTCGTTCCGCCGGAGCGTTTCGGCGAATTCGTTGCCGCCTGCAACGACGTTATCCCGTCGTCCTATCAGCAGTTGCTCAACATCACGCTGCGCTTCGTCGATACCGACACAGACAGCGTTCTCGCCTACGCGCGCGGGCCGCGCATTGCCGCCGTCATGCTGTTCTCGCAGGAGATGACGGTGCGTGGCGAAGCCGACATGGCGCGGATGACGTCGGCCCTGATCGAGCGCACACTCGACATCGGCGGCACCTATTATCTGCCCTATCGCTTGCATGCCGAACAGGCGCAGTTCGAGCGCGGCTATCCGCGTGCGGGCGTGTTCGTGAGCGGCAAACGCGAAGCCGACCCCGATCTTATGTTCCGCAACGCCTTGTGGGATCGCTACATGGCCCACATGTAAGGGCGGTGCAACTTTTCTCACCCAAGGTAAGGAAACACCCGTGACGACGCTTCGCTGGATCGCGCTTGGCTACATGGTGGCGCTGCTGGTTGCCGCCAGCCTGAACTACGTTCCGGGTTTGACCGATAGCGAGGGGCGCGCATTCGGCATCTTCGCGCTCGATATTTTCGATGATCTGCTGCACCTGGTTTCAGCCGCATGGGCTGGCATCGCGGCATGGCTATCGCACCGCGCTGCGCGCACCTTCCTGATCTATTTCGGCGCGTTGTACCTTGCTGACGGTGTGCTCGGACTTGTGACGGGATCGGGTTACCTCGATCTCGGCATTATCCAGTATGGTGTGCAGGATCTGCCATTCGGCTTCAAGATCCTCGCCAATCTGCCGCATATCGGGCTAGGCGGCTTTGCGCTGGCAAGCGGGCTTCTGCTCGACAAGGACAAGCAATGATCCGCGCCGTGTTCCGCCTGATAAAGCGGGTCATCGTCATTGCCGTGTTGCTATTGATCCTGGTGTTGGCGCCGTCGGTCTATGTCGAGGTTGCCTGCCGCGCAGCACCGGAACAGCAGGATAGCAATTCCCTGATCACAGACACGGCTTTCCGGCGCGCGGAGGCCAATACCTATCTCACATATCCGGAATGGCACATCGTCTATGCCTATGAGGGGCTGGCCAACACGCTGAAGACAGGTGACGAGTATGCTTTCCCCTATCTCTCCAGCATAACCGGCTTCTGGCGCTCGTTCTGCGAGCTTAACAAGGAAGCGAACCGACATGGCGGCGGTGATTTTGCCACCCGCGCCACCATTCACACGATCGGCGCGAGCTTCACGCTCGAGATGGGGCTGAAAGCGGCTTACGAGGAAACCATCGGCCGCCTGGCCTCCGGCCTGCGCGGACCGGACAAGTCCGAGCAGGACATTTTTGCCAGGAAAATGGCGGCTGACTATGCCGGCTTCCTGCAGCAGACGCCGTGGTACAAGTATGACTTCGATGCGGCCGTTGACGGCCTGTGGGCGCAGCCGGTGACATCTTTCCTGCGCGCCTGGGAGCGGCGACTGGCTCTGGGGGCGGAGTGGAAGGCCAAGGCCGCTTACGCCCGCGTCATAGCCGGCGCCGTCGCCACGACAACAGGGAACGCGCAGCTGCGTATCCGCAGCGCGGTTTCCGGTCTCTCTCCAGATCAACTGACGTCGATAAACGGCGTTGATGTTGTCCGTACCGGCGCGGATTACGTCATCATCGAAACACCGCGCTACCGGGCATTCACGAGCATTGCGCGCGAAATCTTCAAGGCAGGCGGCGGTTTCGTCGAGATTGCCGGAAATGACGACATCATGATTTCCGCGATCCGGGACAAGGACAGCGCGGGCAGGGGTGGGGCCGATATCCGCAATGGCAGCATCATTTCCCGGCTTGAGCGCGAAGGTTTCGGCGGCAGCCGTTTGCTGGTCGGTACGCAGGTCGCATTGCTGGACGAGTTGATGGTCGAGTTCGATGCCGCCGGGATACGGCTTGAGCATATTTATGACTACTGACGCCATCGCGGGGCGGGCCGCATGGCTTTACCGCGTGTTGCGCCGGGTGCTCGCCGCATGCGCCATTTTGCTTGCATGGGTCGTCGTGATGGCCGTGCTCATGGTAGTCGCGGAACCGGCGCCCGCAGCTCTGGTGTTCGGCGGCAGGCCAAACCTGCCCGGCAATCTTTCCGAAGACATCAGAATGATGCGTTCGAGCCGCCACATGATGGTCCTGACCAGCAGTGAACCAGGTTACGTGCGCGAGATTTATGGCGCGGGTGCATGGCTCGTTTTGCCTGCCCTGCGAAATGGATGTCTCGATTTGACGTCGTATCCTGATCGGTAAAGCAGTGGCCGATTCGGTTCTTGAATATCCGATATATTTCTTATGTTAATTTTCATATGTGCCCATGCGGCAACAGACTCTCATCTATTTTTATATTATCGGACATAGAATTATATATACGGAGACGGTTCAACCATCCATGGGAAAACCTTAACCTGCGCAGTTATTGCTTTAGCTTTCTGTGTGGGAATTGCTCAAGCAGATGACGATGCATATGGCCCTAGTATGGCATCGCGATCTATCGAGTTGCTTTTTGGACTTGGTTGGCTCGATCGCTCCGACGGCGATGACGTAAATATCCTCCGCAACTTCTCCGGTCCCATTTCACCATCAAGCGACGATCTGGATGATCTGGATGGGGTGTCGTACCATCTGGAGGCAAAGATCAGTCACGATCCCTTTCGCCATGTGCCGTTCTGGGTGCGGGCGATGTACAGTCAGGCCGATCCCTCAGAAGATATTTCTGATGCGGGCGGTATCGGCTTCAATACGCTTTCCAGTGCCGTCGGTCTTTTTGGAGGGGGGACCGTTGGTGGAACTATTGAACGAGCCACTTCGGTTGCAAGCTTCGATTTTCTCTTGCCTGTATACAGTCATGGAGCAATATCGCTGTATCTCGGCGGTAAATTATTGCATCTGACCGATGACCTTGATCTCTTCGTTGAAAATACCTTCAACAATACCAGTCACGTTGATTTTGATGCGACCAGTGTCCTGGGCGGCGCCGTTGTCGCGGCCACGTTCGATATTGTGCCCAGCAATGGCGCCGGTTTTGGCTTGAAGGGGTTTGGAAGTGTTGCGCTTCTCAGGGGGCATCATGAGGTTGAATATCGCGCAGATTTCCCTTTCGCGTCATTTTTCGAGTCCGCCAGCGATGACGAATATAAGTGGAATGGCGCTTTCGAAGCGGGAATGACGGCAAGTTACCATTTCACCCCGAACTTCAGCGTAGAGGGTAGTGCCATGCTCTATTATTTCACAAACGTGGCGTCTGCTCCCAAATCCATTCCCGTCAGTCAGGCCGTTAGCGCGGGGCCTAGCACGGACGTGCAGTATGACGATGTGCTTTACACTGGTTTCAAGGTTGTAGGCGTATTGCGGTTTTGATGTATCTTAGTGCCAAGGATACTGCGTAGCCTCCCGAGCCAGGCGATAGCTGAATTTTTCTTGAAGAAATGCGCGATTGCGGCTTGAGAATCTGTTTGCGCGCAGCTATGTATGCCTTCCGACAGGCGCGCGGGCATGGCCAGCGCGCCCCATTGTTTTGAACAAATCCCCACGGAAGACCTGATCCGGATGGCCTCGAAGACCAACCCATTCGCTTTCCTCCAGCAGGTGCGGACGGAAGTTGCGAAGGTAACATGGCCCTCGCGCCGCGAGACCATGATTACCACTGTTATGGTGTTCATCATGGTTGTTCTGGCAAGCGTTTTCTTCCTTGCCGTGGATTCCACGATCGGCTGGCTCGTGGGCCAGCTGCTCGGATTCGGACGCTAAACGGAGAAGCGCGTGGCCAAGCGCTGGTACATCGTTCACACCTACTCGAACTTCGAGAAGAAGGTCGCCGAAGCCATTCGCGAGAAGGCCGAGCAGACCGGTATTGCGGATTCGTTCGAGGAAATTCTGGTGCCGACCGAGAAGGTCGTCGAGGTGCGCCGTGGCCGCAAGGTTGACGCCGAGCGCAAGTTTTTCCCCGGATATGTGCTCGTCAAGATGGATCTGACGGACAACGCGTATCACCTGATCAAGAACACGCCGAAGGTCACCGGGTTCCTGGGGGCGGACAACAAGCCGACCCCGATTTCGGAATCCGAAGCCCAGCGTATCCTGCATCAGGTTCAGGAAGGGATCGACCGGCCGAAGCCGTCGGTCCATTTCGAGGTTGGCGAGCAGGTTCGCGTCGCCGACGGCCCCTTTGCCTCGTTCTCGGGCCACGTCGAGGAAGTCGACGAGGAGCGCGCGCGGCTCAAGGTGGCGGTTTCGATCTTCGGCCGGGCGACCCCGGTCGAACTCGAGTACGGGCAGGTCGAGAAGGTCTGACCGATCAAGGGTGTGGGAGGCAGGTGATGGTCGCCAGCCATTGCCGGAGCCGTACCACGCAACGCAATCCGGTTCGGGCCGCATGACGCGGCAGGGGCCAAAAAGGAAGAGCGAGTACGATGGCAAAGAAGATTATCGGCTACCTCAAGCTGCAGGTACCGGCTGGTGCGGCGACGCCGTCTCCGCCGATCGGCCCTGCGCTTGGTCAGCGTGGCCTCAACATCATGCAGTTCTGCAAGGACTTCAACGCCAAGACGCAGAACCTCGAGAAGGGTGCGCCCTGTCCGACGATCATCACGATCTTCCAGGACAAGTCGTTTTCCTTCGACATCAAGACCCCGCCGGCTTCGCACCTGCTCAAGCAGGCCGCGAAGATCAATTCCGGCTCCAAGGCGCCTGGCCGCGATGTCGCGGGCAAGGTGACGCGCGATCAGGTCCGCCAGATCGCTGAAACGAAGATGCCCGACCTCAACGCCAACGATATCGACGCGGCGATGAAGATTGTCGAAGGCTCGGCCCGTTCCATGGGCCTGGAAGTTGTGGGGTAAGCGGTCATGGCGAAGAATGGAAAGCGTCTGGCGCAGGCGCGTGAAGGTGTCGATCGCAATGTTGCAATTTCGCTCGACGACGCGGTGAAGGCCGTCAAGGCGCGCGCAACCGCGAAGTTCGACGAGACGGTCGAAGTGGCGATCAACTTGGGTGTTGATCCGCGCCATGCCGACCAGATGG
>JAGRLC010000035.1 GCA_020441995.1 Rhodobiaceae bacterium | reverse complement strand
ATTGGTTGAAGGCGCACCTTTCATCGCATTGCCGATAAACGTAAATCGAAGAGAGTCGTGCGCTTGACTTCACCCGCTCGGGATTGCCACTCCCGATGAGTTGATATGGAGAGGTGGCCGAGTGGTTGAAGGCGCACGCCTGGAACGCGTGTATACGGGCAACCGTATCGAGGGTTCGAATCCCTCTCTCTCCGCCAGTTCATGTCACTGAACTGCATTTCCGAAATCGCTTGTTCGTGGCGTCGCCACTCACAATAGTGGGCGAAAACTTTTCCTCGTGCACTTGCGCATGGATTCCCGGTTCAGGAATCGTAATAGCCGAAGCGAGGTTCGTTGGCCTCGAACGTGCGGTCCATTGCGTAGAATCGCAGGAACCACAGCGGTATATGGCCGTAAATCGGGGTCAGTTGGAGTTCTGCGGCCATTTCCCCGGCCTTCGCCACATCGGCCAGATAGAAAGCCGAGACGATGCCAGACCTGTCGGCCCCGCTCATGCAATGGACCAGCGTCGGGCCATCAAGTGAATTCAGGATCGCGAGAATTTCAACGACCTGTGTTTCGGTGAGTTCCCGGCTTGCGGATATGGGATAGTTGATCAGTTTGATGCCGAGCTCGTTTACCGCTTTTTCCTCGGCGTCATACCAGTCCACGCCCGGGTGGGCGCCGCGCAGGTTTATGACGGTCGTTATTCCATGGCGCTGATGCCAGGTCCGCAGAAGCTCCGGTGTTGGCTGGCCCGACCTGTAGAATTTACCGGATTCAACGACGTGAAAATTGCCGGTGGCCCAAAAATAGGCCGCGTAACCGCCAGTCATGAGCAGCAGGGCCAGCATCGCGCGCGCCGCCCATCTGACGTAGCTGCGCAGAGATTTTCCGTTTGCGTCCGTGTGATCCCGCTTCATGGCTCGCTTACTCTTATACAAAGGCAATGATAGCGGAACATATACAGAATTTCGATTATTTTGCGGCGCGCCATTTCGTCGCCTGCCGTGATGACGTCGGATGATGGGCCTAAAACGCAAAATGGCGGCGCCGCGATAGCCGCGCCGCCGCCAGTCGGAGAGGGTTGCCGGAAACTCGGTTACACCGTGTCCGGCAGCCACGGAAAACTGTTGGAAGCCTTACGCGGCTTCGGTGCTGCGCGCGTTGCGCGCCAGCAGCGTGTTCACGATCTCGACCGTCTCGTTGATCACGGAGTTCACCAGGCCGAGCTGGTTGCCGATTTTCTGCACCAGCATGTCGACACGCTCGATGCGGGTTGCGCCGGCATCGACCGCACGCGCCGCCGAGGACGGCTTCAGCAGACGTTCGGCCGCCGTTGCGTATTTCGCGAAAGGCACCTGGTCGGCCGGATCGGCGCCGAGCTTCTGGGCGATCGTGTCCACATAGGCATAGATCTGGCTCGACTTTTCCGGGTCGCCGTGGACGGCGTCCTTGATCGGGCGCAGGCCGTTCTTGGTCATGCAGCGATAGTTTCCGGTCAGCAGCATGCTCCACTTGGCAAGCGGCACGAACAGCGAATCGAAAACGCGCAGCTTGACCGGAACATCCTGGCCATCCAGCTGTACGCCGGAGATATCGGCTTCCAGATCGGTGAGAATCTTGTTGTGTTCGGCATTGCCGAAGGCGGCGGCCTTGAAGTTGGTCGGCAGGCCGACATGCAGCACGTTCGCCTTCTCCTCCGGCGGGCGGAAGGCCTGCGGATCGGGGCTGCAAAGGGTCACGAGTTCGGGATCGAACCCGTCCCAGACGCGCGGGTTGGCAAAGCAGTCTTCCAGCTTCGAAGTGTCGAGGCCGGGAATGCGTTTCAGATAGGGGAGCGGCGGCATGTTCATGATCGACAGGCAGGGGACGCGCGCTTCCGCGATGCGCCGCATCAGGCTGGCGACACTGGAGGCGCCATACTGGGGCTCTTGCATGGCAAGGCCGACAAGATCGTAATCCGCAGGATTTACTTCCTCTGGCGTCAGCGCATTCACAGTGCCGGGCAGGTCCACGGATTTGATCGAGCGATGCTCGTCCTCGCCGCGCAATTTGATGCGGACTTCCGTGCCTTCGGTGTTGATGAGCTTCGCGGTTTCAGCGCGGCACACGAGCGTAACGTCGTGACCGGCCATGAGAAGTTTCGTGCCGAGCAGCGAGCCATAGGACGCGCCGAGAATAAGAAACTTGTAAGTCATTGTACTTTCCGTTTTCCCTCCCGAGGAACCACCGCGCTTCTTTGTCTGCAATTCTGCATATTCGATTTGCGCGATAGCGACTCGATAGCATTCTGGTTTTGACGGGTCAGCAATTTTCGTGTAAATGTGATATAAGTGTAATTAACAAATTTCACATTATGTAAAAATGTAAAATCGGAAACCCACGGAAAACGCAGCAATGCCGAAAACGTTGATCGGCCCGCAATTGCGCCAGTTGCGGCGCGAGCGCAACCAGACCCAAGCCGAAATGGCGAAGGTTCTGGGCATCAGCACGGCCTATGTGAACCTGCTGGAAAACAACCAGCGCAGCCTCTCGGTCAAAATGCTGATGGCGCTGTCTTCGGCTTATGGCGTCGACTGGCGCGACCTGATGAAGGACGATTCGTCCAACCGTCTCGCCAGTTTGAGGACTATTACACACGATCCTGTTTTCGGCGGCGAATCGCCTGACATCCAGGAGCTGCGCGCCGCGATCGACCATGCGCCCAAGCTTGTCGAACAGTTCCTGAGCCTTTACCGCAGTCACCGCGCGGCAATCGAAAAGATGATGCAGGTCGGCAGCGAGCGCATGCCCAACGATCTGCTGCGTTCATCGCCCGAGAGCTTCATTCACGACTTTTTTCGCGACCATTCGAATTACTTCCATGATCTCGAGAAAGCCGCCGAGGGTTTGCGCGATGCCGAACCCTGTGACCCCGACGATGTCTACTACATGCTCAAAACGCGGCTGATGAAGCGGCACGGGACCAAGGTCGAGATCCGCCCGACGTCGGAAATGCATGACACGTTGCGCTATCATGACGAGACGCAGGGAGCGCTTCTCTTGTCCGAGGCGCTGGACCACCAGAACCGCGCTTTCCAGCTGGCCCATGTTCTGTGCCTGGTCGAATTCAGCGATATTCTGATACGGCTGACGGAAAATGCTTCCGTCGCGTCCGAGCGCGGCAAGACGCGCTGCCAGGTCGAACTCGCCAATTATTTCGCCGCCGCCTATCTGATGCCTTACAAGGCATTTTATAAGGCGGCTGAGGAAACCAAGTATGACGTTGACATGATCGCGTCGATGTTTGGCGTTTCCTTCGAGCAGGCCTGCCACAGGCTGACGACGCTACAGCGCCGGGGCTGTCAGGGAGTCCCGTTCTTCTTCCTGCGGGTCGACAAAGCCGGCAACGTGACAAAGCGGTTCAATTCCACCCCGTTCACGCTTGCCGACCATGGCGGCGCATGTCCGGTGTGGAACATCCATACCTCGTTCCGCACGCCGGGCATCATCATTCCGCAGTTTGTGGAGCTGCCGGACGGCGACCGTTATTTCACGATCAGCCGCACCACTGAGCGCCCGGCCTTCAGCAGTACGACGCAGGACCGGCGGCTGGCGCTTGCGCTTGGATGCGAGCTCAAGCACGCGCACAAGATCGGCTATGCCCAGTCGTTCAACCTGCAGAACGAGCAGCTCTTCAGCCCCATCGGCATCAATTGCCACCTGTGCCCGCGCCAGGCGTGTTCGCAGCGCGCCCACCAGCCGATGCTGATCGACTTGCCGATCGACACCAGGCGGCGCGGCAACACGCGCTACGAGAGCTGAGGCGGTTCTTTTTCCGCAAGCGATTCGCTGTCTTTCAGGATGCGCACGTCGCGGCGCGGATAGGGAATCTCGATCCCATGTTCCTTGAAGGCGTCCCACAGCGCCAGGTAGACATTGCCGCGCACATTGGTGATGCCGTTGCTCGGGTCCGAAATCCAGAACCGCACCAGCAGGTCGATTGAGGAATCCCCGAAGCCGACGATGTGACAGACGGGCGCCGGGCTGTCCGACACGCGTTCAACCGTTGCTGTGGCCTCGCGCGCGACGCGGCGCACCTGATGCGGATCGCTGTCATATGCGACGCCGAACGGAATATCGAGGCGCACCAGGTTGTTGGTGTGCGACCAGTTCACCACCTGGCCGGTGATCAGGTCCTCGTTGGGGATCAGGTATTCCTTGCCGTCACGCGTGACCACCGAAACGTAACGCGCGCCGAGCGAGGCGATCCAGCCGAATGTCTCGCCGAGCGAGATCACGTCGCCCGGCTTGATCGACTTGTCGACCAGCAGGATGACGCCGGAGACGAGATTGGACACAACCTTCTGCAGGCCGAAGCCGAGCCCGAGCCCGATTGCGCCGGAGAGCACCGTGATGCTGGTCAGGTCGAAGCCGATCGATTGCAGGGCGAAGATGATGGCCGTGCCGTAGAACAGCACCCGCATCATCTTGTCGGTGAGCACCCGCATTGACGGCGAAATGTCCTCGACATCGCCGAGGCGTCGCGACAAGGCGCCCGAAAGCCAGCCGGCGACGGCCAGCAGAACGGCAAGCATGAAAGCGGCCTTGATAACCAGCAGCAGCGAGAGGCGCACGCTGCCGAGATTGACCGCCAGGGCGTCAAGAACCTGGATTGCCCGTTCCGTCAGGCCAAGAACGGTCACCGCGGCGAATGTCCATGCCGACCACGTCACGATCAGGCGCAGCACCCTGTTATGAATCAGCCTTGAGGCGATGGAAACGAAGACCCATGCCGCGGCCAGGCTGGCGGCAATGCCGAGATAATAGCTCCGGCTCGGCCAGGTCATCGCGCGCATGACAATGGTCGCGCCGCCCGCCAGCAGCACGAACAGGATCGGTCTCAGCCGCCGCGCGAAGACGAGAAGCATGCGCATGCGCGAAAGGCGCTTGTCGTCGAGATTGCGCAGCCAGATATCGATGCGAGGCGCGAGCCGCTTGGCTGCCAGGTGCGCGATTGCGAAGCAGGCGGCGATGAGACCGGCCTGTACGAGAACCCACGGCTGAAGAAACTCATCGACGCGCAACATCGTGCGGTTGATGAGCTGCTGTATCCAGGCAGGGTCGGACAGCCACTCCATGATCCGTTCAAGATTGGCGGAATCACCGGGCACTTGCAACGCGCGCGAAAAGATGGGGCATCCGTGGAACCGGAAAAGTATTCGCACGTTAATGTCTTGAGGTGTGTCTTGATTCGGAGGGCTAACATTCACTCATGCGGATACTTCAAGAGCTTGAATCGCATTTGATGTCAAATGTTAAGCAGCTGAAATGAAGAACACATCATAATATTTGGGGTTTGCCTGAGATTTGAATTGCTGAGGGAAATCCTTTTATATGCACCGCAACATCATCTGAAATCCCGGAGAAGCGAACCAGTGTGTGGAATTTGTGGCGAAGTTACATTCGACGGTGCGGCTGTCGATGTGGCGGCGCTTTCACGTATGACTGAAACCATGGCCCCCCGCGGCCCCGATGGAATGGGCGTTAGCGCGGAAGGGCGCATCGGCTTCGGCCATCGCCGTCTCAAGATCATCGACCTCAGCGAGAAGGCCGCGCAGCCCATGCGCGATTCCGAGCTTGGTCTGACGATCGTCTTCAATGGCTGTATCTATAATTATCCCGAGCTGCGCGCCGAGCTGGAGGGCAAGGGCTATCGCTTTTTCTCCACCGGCGACACCGAGGTTATCCTCAAGGCGTGGCACGCCTGGGGGCGGGACTGCGTAACCCGCTTCCATGGCATGTTCGCCTTCGCGATCCACGAACGCGACAGCGGCCGTATCGTGCTGGCGCGCGACCGCTTCGGCATCAAGCCGCTGTACTACAGCGAGAAGGGCAAGCGGCTGCGCTTTGCCTCCTCGCTGCCGGCGCTGCTGGCGGCGGGCGATATCGATACCTCGATCGACCGCGTCGCGCTTGCCCACTACATGAGTTTTCACGCCGTTGTGCCGCCGCCCCGCACGATCCTGTCGGGTGTGCGCAAACTGCCGCCTGCCACCCTGCGCACCATCGAGGCCGATGGCGCAGTCGAGGATCACCGCTATTGGGAGCCGCTGTTCGAGCGTACAGCCGATGACCTCGCTGCTTCCGCCGATGAATGGCGCGACCGCGTGCTTTATGCGCTGCGCACCGCCGTGCGCCGCCGCATGGTCGCCGACGTGCCGGTCGGGGTCCTGCTCTCGGGTGGCGTCGATTCAAGCGTTATTGTCGGCCTGCTGGCGGAGGAGGGGCAGCATGGCCTGAAGACCTTTTCGATCGGGTTTGAGGAAGCCAATGGCGAACAAGGCGACGAATTCGTTTATTCAGACCTGATCGCCAAGCATTTCGATACCGATCACACCAAGATTTTCGTTCCCTCGCAAAATCTGATGGACGCATTGCCGGGGACCTTCGCGGCGATGTCTGAGCCGATGGTCTCCTACGACAATGTTGGTTTCTACCTGCTGTCGAAGGAGGTTTCCAAGCACATCACCGTGGTCCAGTCGGGGCAGGGTGCCGATGAGGTCTTTGCCGGCTATCACTGGTATCCGCCGTTGCAGTCCTCGAACGATGTGGTTGCCGATTACGCCAAGGTGTTCTTCGACCGTGACCGGGATCGCCTCGCCGCCCATCTTGGCGCTGGCTGGCTGACCGAACGCGACGAGGCTTTGGCCTTCGTCGCCGAGCACATGGGTCAGCCCGGCGCCGAGGCATCCGTCGACAAGGCGCTCAGGCTCGACACCAACGTCATGCTTGTCGATGATCCGGTGAAGCGGGTCGACAACATGACCATGGCCTGGGGACTGGAGGCGCGTGTGCCTTTCCTCGACCATGAACTGGTCGAACTGGCAGCCCGTATCCCCGCCGAACACAAGCTCGCGCAGGGCGGCAAGGGGGTGTTGAAGGAGGCCGCGCGCAAGGTCATCCCGAGCGAGGTCATCGACCGCAAGAAGGGATACTTCCCGGTTCCGGCCCTGAAATACATTCAAGGACCCTATCTTGATATGGTGCGTGACACGCTGACATCGCAGGCGGCGCGCGAGCGCGGCCTGTTCCGCGAAGACTATCTGAACGCGCTGTTCGACAATCCGACGGACCACATCACACCGCTGCGCGGTTCGGAGTTGTGGCAGGTCAGCGTGCTGGAGACATGGCTTCAGACACACGGCATCTGAGGAGACGGCGATGAACGAACCACGCCGCGGACGTTCGCCAAACCAGCACCGGCTGCGGAAATTGCGCGGGCCGGATGCGATGGAGAAGACCGATTATCCGGTCCCCAACGCATCGATCAATTGCGGCTGGGGCCGGTTGCTGTTCGGCAATACGTTCGAATCGCCGCAGACGCTGATATCCGCAATGCGGGCCGAAGGTCCCGACCGCCGCGATATCGCATTTTATGTGACCGATCCGCATGTGGTGCTCGCGGCGTCGCCGCAGGAAATTTTTCTCGACCCCTCCCATACATTCAGGCTCGACCTGTCAACCTACAGGCCGAGCCGGAAACAGCCGAAGGGCTTCTTCATTCGCCGGCTGACATCCGAGGCCGATGCGGAGGACGTGAACCGCATTTATGCGAAACGCGGCATGGTGCAGGTGCAGCCGTCGTTCTTCTGGTCGAAGCGCGACAGCCGTGCGATCACGTTGTTCGTTGCCGAGGAAGAGGCGACCGGAAACATCATCGGTACGGTCATGGGGGTCGACCACGCCAAGGCCATCGGAGATCCGGAGGCCGGCTCTTCGCTGTGGTGTCTGGCGGTTGATCCGCAGGCGCGCCAGCCCGGCATCGGGGAATCCCTCGTGCGCCGTCTTGCCGAATACTTTCAGGCGCGCGGCTGCGCCTACATGGACCTTTCGGTTCTGCACGACAACGCCGATGCCATAAGGCTTTACGAGAAGCTCCATTTCGAGCGCGTCCCCGTTTATGCGGTGAAGCGTAAGAATACGATCAACGAAAAGCTTTTCACCGGATCGGCCAGCGCTTTCGAAGGTCTGAACCCTTACGCGCGGCTGATCGTTGATGAGGCCGTGCGCCGTGGCATTCATGTCGATGTCACTGATGCCGAGGGCGGGTTCTTCCGCCTGACATGGGGCGGTCGTTCGGTTCACTGCCGCGAAAGCCTTTCCGAGTTCACCAGCGGTGTGGCGGTCTCGATCTGCGACGACAAGGCGGTGACACGCCGGGTCGTCGAACGTGCCGGCCTTGTCGTACCCGAGCGGCTTGAGGCCGGGCAAGACAACAGGCCGGAGATCGAGGCCTTTTTGAAGAAACACGGTTCCGTTGTCGTCAAGCCCGCCAGGGGCGAGCAGGGCCGCGGCGTTGCTGTCGGATTGACGAGCGTGGAGGAAATCAGGGCCGCGGTCGACTATGCCAGGACGCAGTCGGACAAGGTGCTGATCGAGCAGAATGTCGAGGGCGAGGACCTGCGCCTCATTGTCATCGACTTCAAGCTTGTCGCGGCTGCGGTTCGCAGGCCGGCCCGTGTTGTCGGTGACGGGCGGCTTTCGATCCGCGATCTGATCGAACGGCAGAGCCGCCGCCGCTCCGCCGCCACCGGCGGCGAGTCGCGGATACCGATCGACGAGGAAACCGTGCGCTGCCTGTCCTCAAGCGGGCATGCACTCGATGATGTTCTGGCCGATGGCGAGGAACTGGCCGTGCGCCGGACAGCCAACCTGCACACCGGCGGCACGATTCATGACGTGACCGGGGAAGTTCATTCCAGGTTGGTCGATGCGGCGGTAACGGCAGCCAAGGCCATCAACATTCCCGTGGTCGGCATCGATTTCATGGTGAAAAGTCCGCGCCAGCCGGATTATGCTTTCATCGAAGCCAACGAACGTCCCGGCCTTGCCAATCACGAGCCGCAGCCGACGGCGGAACGTTTCGTCGATCTGCTGTTCCCGCGCTCGGCACGCGTCGCACAGGATGAAAGAATGAAATACGCCGTCAACGAGGCGTAATAACAAAGAGGAAACATGACCCGGCTACCCGTCGATACGGACTACCTGCTCGAACAGCTTCGCGATCTTCTGGCGATCCCGAGCCCAACCGGCTACACGGATTCAATCGTCCGCCACACGGCAAACGAACTGAAAAAGCTCGGGCTCGAGATTGAGTTGACGCGCCGCGGCGCGATCCGCGCTTACCGAAAGGGCCGCAGCCGGCGGCCGGCGCGCGCGATCGTGACGCATCTCGACACCCTGGGTGCCCAGGTCAAATCGCTCAAGAGCAATGGCCGTCTCGAGCTTATTCCCATCGGCACCTGGTCGGCCCGGTTTGCCGAGGGTGCGCGGGTCACGATCTTCTCCGAAAAGGGCACCTATCGCGGCACAATCCTGTCCCTCAAGGCGTCCGGCCATACCTACAACGATGAAGTCGATGAACTTCCCATTGGCTGGCGTTATGTCGAAGTGCGGGTGGATGCGCGCGCGCGCGATACGGCCGATCTCGTGCAACTCGGCATTGATGTCGGCGATATCGTCGCCGTCGATCCGCAGCCGGAGATGCTGGAAAACGGCTTCATCGTCTCGCGCCATCTGGATAACAAGGCCGGCGTGGCCGTGGCCCTTACCGCCATCAAGGCGCTGCAGCAGGAAGACGCCAAGACCCCGGTCGATGTCTACTTCCTGTTCTCGATCGCCGAAGAAGTCGGCGTCGGCGCGTCGGCACTATTGAACCCCGAGATCGCGGCCATGGTCGCCATCGACAATGGAACCTCCGCGCCGGGGCAAAACTCCGACGAGTTCGGCGTTACCATTGCCATGGGCGACGAAACCGGCCCGTTCGATTTTCACCTGACACAGAAGCTGGTGGAACTGTGCCGGGAAAACGATATCCGCATGCAGAAGGACGTGTTCCGCTACTACCGGTCGGACTCGGCCTCCGCGATTACCGCGGGTCATGACGTTCGTACCGCGCTGATCACATTCGGCGTCGATGCCTCGCACGGCTACGAACGCATCCATCTGCATGCGCTGCGCTCGCTCGCTGAACTGGTGACGGCCTATCTGACGAGCCCGGTGCAGATCAAACGCGACAAGGATGAGACAACGCCAGGCCTGAAAGGCTTCACCCGTCAGCCGGAGCAGGAAGCGACCGGCGCCGGTGTTCTGGAGGATGATTCCACCCGTGCGGATGCGGAGCTGGACCCCGAACAGCCCGTCTAAGCTGAGCGGTTGATAGGGATCATTGCGGGCATGGCTACTATGCCGGAATAACGGCTAGTGATTACCTGACCACGCCGGTACAAAATCATATGGCAGATGCTCCGCCCATTTATCTTACGACCAAGGAACTCGCCGAACTCCTGCGCATCGGCGAGCGCAAGGTTTATGATCTTGCCAACAACGGCCAGGTGCCCTGCGTCAGGGTGATCGGCAAGCTGCTGTTCCCGCGTTCCGATGTGGAAGCCTGGATCGAGAGCAGCCGGTCCGGTCCGCTTCCCCCCGCGCCCCTGCCTTCGATCGTGGCCGGCAGCCACGATCCGCTTCTGGAATGGGCCCTTCGCGAATCCGGTTCCGGCCTTGCCGCGTTCATGGATGGCAGTCTCGATGGCCTTGAGCGCCTCGGCAATCGTGATTGCATGGCTTGCGGAGCGCATATCCATGAGCCGGACGGGGAATGGAACACGCAAACCGTAAGCCGGGTGCTCTCGGGAAAGCCGGTTGTGGTGATCGAATTCGCCCGGCGCAGCCGCGGTTTGATCGTGGCGTCCGGCAACCCGCTGGAAATCGGCGGGATCGAGAATGTTGCGGGTCTCCGCTTTGCCCGACGTCAGCATACGGCCGCCAGTCAACAGTGGTTCGAGGAGCTTGCGGAAAAGGCCGGGGTCGACCTGTCCGGTCTGAAAGGTCCTGAATCTCCGGCCAGAACCGAAGCCGACGTTGCGCTTGCCGTTCTCGATGGCAAGGCGGACACGGCTTTTGGCCTGGAAGCCATGGCGCGCCAGTTCCGGCTTGGCTTTATACCTGTAGCGCAAGAGCGCTACGATCTTGTCATATGGCGGCAAGGGTATTTTGAGCCAGCTTTCCAAAAACTGCTGCACTTCCTTGCGTCTCCGGTTTTTGCCTCCCATGCCGATGAGATGGGCGGGTATGACATCGCTCATGCAGGAGCGGTCCACTACAATCCTGACGGATTCTGATTCCCGGAAAGCAGGAGAGAGCCAATGAAACTCAGCGCACGCAATATCCTCCATGGCACGGTCAAGAGCGTGGCCAAGGGCGCCGTCGCGGCTCAGGTGAAGGTCGACATCGGCGGTGGCAATGTCATTACCTCGACCGTAACCGTCGATGCGGTTAATGACCTCGGCATTGCGGAGGGCAAGCCGATCAACGTCATCATCAAGTCGAGCGAAGTGATCCTCGGCACCGAGTGATCGATCAGGTGTTGCGATAGGCCGGCGCGCAGACAGTTTGTCCGCCAGCCAGTTCCACAATATCAACATCGATGCCATAGGCCGCCATGAGGCGCTCCGGCGTCAGCACATCCCGTGGCGCGCCTTCGGCAACGATGCCGCCTTGGTCGAGGAACACGACACGGTCGCCAACCGCGAACGCGTGGTCGGGATCATGCGTCGACAGCACGACCCCCGGTCCCTGGTCTGCAAGCGCGCGGACGCGCGACAGGACTTTTATCTGATTGCCGAAATCGAGGCTCGCCGTCGGTTCGTCCATGACGATCAGCGGCGCTGCCTGGGCCAGCGCGCGGGCGATCAGCACAAGCTGCCGCTGCCCGCCGGAAATGCGGGTGTATTCCCGGTTTTCGAGCCCATCCATACCCAGCGAGGCGAGTGCCTCCATTGCGGCGTCATGGTCGCCTGGCGAAGGTGCGGCGAAGGCGCCCCGATGCGCCGTGCGTCCCATCAGCACAATATCCTTCACGGTGAAGGGAAAGGCAGCATTGTGCGCCTGCGGAACATAGGCGATGCGGCGGGCAATTTCCTGCCGAGGCAGCGCGGTCAGTTCGGCTCCGTCGCAGGTGATGCTTCCGCCCAGCGGTTTGAGAAGGCCCAGCAGGGTGCGGAACAGGGTTGTCTTGCCGGAGCCGTTCGGGCCGAGCAGGCACAGGACTTCGCCGGTGCGAGCGGTCAGATTGATATCTTTCGCAACGCGATGCTCCGGATAGCCGATGGCGAGGTTTCGCGTTTCCAGATGCATCGGTTCACTCCCACCCGTGCCGGCCGCGCGCCAGCAGCCACAGGAAGAAAGGCGCGCCGACAAAAGCGGTGAGAATGCCGAGAGGCGTCTCCACCTGCGACATGGTGCGGGCCAGCGTATCCACACCAAGGAGATAGCCAGCACCCAGCAGCATTGAGGCCGGTAGCAGCCGGTCGAAATTCGGACCCACCAGCATGCGCGCGATATGCGGCATGACGAGACCGACCCAGCCGATCACACCGGAAATGGCGACGACGCTCGCCGTCATCAGCGTTGTCGCCCCGATCACGATGATGCGCAGCTTGCCCGCTTCGACACCGAGTGTCCTGGCCTCGTCGTCACCGAGCGAAAGCACGTTGATGCGCCAGCGCAGCAGCACCAGCGGAACCAGCCCCGCGAGGATCGCCGGCAGAACGGACCAGACGTCTGCCGGGCGGATGCTGGACAGGCTGCCGAGCAGCCAGAATGTGATCGCCGGCAACTGGTCGTAGGGGTCTGCGAGCACTTTCAGCAGCGAGATCATCGATCCTGCCAGCGCCCCGACAACGACGCCGGCCAGCACCAGCACCAGAACCGGCTCGCGCCCGCGCACCGCCGCCGCGATGGCATAGACCACGGCGACCGTGGCAAGGCCGCCGATGAAAGCGAAGCCCTGGATCAGGATGATCGGCAGCGACAGGAATATGCCCAGCACGGCGCCAAGTCCGGCCCCGGTGGAAACACCGAGGATGTCGGGCGAAACCAGTGGATTGCGGAACAGGCCCTGATAGACGGCGCCGCTGCCCGCCAGCGCCGCGCCAACCAGAAGAGCCGCTGCGATGCGCGGCAGCCGGACTTCAAGCAGAACTGTTTCCGCCGTCGAACCGTCCGGCCTGCCAGCCAGCCATCCCGTGAAGATGCGCGCGGCTTCACCAAGCGTTACGGGATATGCGCCGACGAGCGACGCGAATATCGCCAGCAGAATGGTTGCGACTGTGCGCGTCCCGACGATGCCCCATGCGGGCAGGAGCGGAGCCCCCGGCGCTTCCCGCACGCTCATTGCGGGCGTCCGCCGCGCGCGCCGGCCAGCAAGGTGTCGAGCGCGGCTTCGTCGAGGTCGACATGATAGAACAGCGAATAGAAGCTGCGCACTTGCGCGCGCAGATCCTGGTTGAATTGCTCGGGGAAGAAGATGCCGGCGAGCCAGCGAAGACCGATCAGCCGGTTGAGCGAGGGCGGGCGATCGATCCAGCCGAAGGGAAGCAGCGGCGAGAGATAGACGCGGCCTTTCTGTACGGCATCGACTTTTGCCCAAAGCGGGTCGCTCCAGACCTTTTCGAAGAACGTGCTGTCCCAGGTGATGATCGTGTCGGGGTTGGCGGCGAGCACCTGTTCCATCGAAGCCTGAACGATGCCGCGCCGCACATCCGCATCGCCCGGATCGGCGACGTTACGGCCGCCGGCGCGTTCGATGATCTCGGTGTTGATGGAACCTTTCAGCCCCGTCTCCAACCCGTCCGGCCCGCGCGCCAGATAGACCCGTGGACGCTGCCCTTCGGGGATTGTGGCAAGCGCGGCATCAAGATCCGCGAAAAGTGTCTCCGTGTATTCCGCAAGCTTCTCGCCGCGTTCCGGAACGCCGAGCGCATCGCCGACAAGCCGCAGGGCTGTGGCCGTCGCTTCGAACCGCCCGTCGATCAGAATGTAGGGAATGGAGGTGCGCGTCTGCACGATGTCGGCAAGCGAGATATAGGTGTCGCGGACCGAGCCGAAATCGATAATGAGATCGGGCGCGGTCTTGAGCACGACCTCGAGGTTTGCGGTGTCGCCACGCCCCGTCAGCCGTCCCAGTTCAGGCAGCTCGCGCTGGGCCGGTGCGATATAGGGTTTTTCATTTTCGCGTAAGCTCCGCGGCCAGCCGGTCAGCGCATCGGGCTTCAGGACATAGACCAGAACGGAAGCGGGCGGGCCGGAAGCGAAGACCTTGGCGACCTCTTGCGGAACGTTGACTTTGCGTCCTGCTGAATCGGTGAACTCCCCGGCCCTGAGCGGCATCGCGCCGAAAAGGCCGAGGAGCATAATGGTGGATGCAATGACATGACGCATGGCGTCAGGCTCCCGTGAACGTCGTCACGGTCAATCTGTGTCACTGTGCGCTGACTGTCGAGAACCCGTAAGAGCCTAGGATCTTCTGCCCCGCGTCCGACAGGATGAAGTCGGCAAGCTTGGCGCCGGCTTCCGGCGCGCCTGTCAGAACGGTCAGCCCGTAATCGGCGCCCACCGCCAGTTCGTCCGGAATCTGGATCATCTGCAGGCCGGGCGTGTCCTTCTGCGCCAGCAGCGCGTTGGTGCAATAGGTCAGGAAGATGTCGGCTTTCTTCTCGCTCATCACCCAGCCGTAATTGTTACGCCCTTCAGGCGGCTTGGGCGAATCGGGGCCGCCGGTGAGTTGCAGCGCCTTGGCTTCCAGCGTTTCCTTGGCCCCGGTCTTCACCGCTTCGGCCTTGCCGAACAGGGCGAAAGCATAGTCGCCGGACGGATCGGCCTTCGGCGTCGAGGTGCCGACCCGGATGGCGGGATCGAGCATCGTGTCGAGCAGCGTACCGGTCGAGACGGAGACGTCCGGCTGCGCGATGGCGCACAGCTTGTTGCGGGCGAACATGCGGACATCGCCGGCCTTGCCGGCTTCGGCAAGCGCTTTCGGGTGTTTCATGTTGGCGGAAGCAAAGACATGCGCTGTCTCGCCTTCCTCGATGCGCTTGCGCATCAGGCCCGAGGGGCCGAACTGGGTCGTCACGCCGGTGCCGGTGTTGTCCGCATAAGCCTTGGCGACATCGCCCAGCGCGGCTTTCAGGCTGCCCGCTGCGAATAGGATAACGTCGTCGGCAGCCGCCGGTCGCGCGATCATCAACGCGGCCACGGCGAGCAAGAGAGTCTTACGCATTTGGTTTGTTCCCGGATATGCACGTTCAATGAGGGGGAAGATGCGCGGCGGGCAATGCCGCCGCGCAAGTTTGGCGTCTTGGTGGTCTTCTTGGCTTTTAGCTGTTGCCGGCGCCCGCGTTCGGGAAGAACAGTTGCTGGCCCTCGATCTTGAAGCCGGCGATGGCTTTCTGGCCCTCGTCGCCGATCAGCCAGTCAATGAACGCCTGGCCGTCCTCGGCCTTGACGTTGGAGAACTTCTCCGGGTTCACGAGGATGACGCCGTACTGGTTGAACATCTTGTCGTCGCCCTCGACGGCGACTTCGTAGTCGCCCTTGTTGCCGAAGGAGATCCAGGTGGCGCGGTCGGTCATGATGTATGCGCCCATGCCGACACCGGCGTTGAGCGTCGCGCCCATGCCCGAACCGGTCTCGCGGTACCAGTCGCCGGAAGCCGAGGCGATGTCGATGCCCGCGGCTTTCCACAGGCGCTTCTCGGCCTTGTGGGTGCCGGAATCATCGCCGCGCGAGGCAAACGGAGCCTTGGCTTCGGAAATTTTCGTCAAGGCGGCGACAACGTCCTTCATGCCGGCAACGCCCGCCGGGTCATTCGCCGGGCCGACGATGACAAAGTCGTTGTACATGACGTCGAAGCGCTCGACGCCATAGCCTTCGGCCACGAACTTCTCTTCAGCCGGCTTGGCATGGACGAGCAGCACGTCGCCGTCGCCGTTCTGTGCGTTCTTGATCGCCTGGCCGGTGCCGACCGCGACGACGCGGACTTCGATGCCGGTCTTCTCCTTGAACATCGGCAGCAGATAGTCGAGCAGACCGGAGTTCTGCGTCGAGGTCGTCGACTGCACGACAATGAAGCGGTCTTCGGCGTTCGCGCCGGTGGCGGTGAAGCCCGCTGCCGCCACGAGGGCGAGCATCAGGCTCATGAATGTACGTCTCAGCATGGTTTCCTCCGTTTGCTGGGAAGATTGCGAATGGTCAGATGAGAAGCCCGCCGGACAGGAACGCTTTGGCCTGTTCGGATGCGGGTGTGTCGAAGAAGGTCGCCGCCGGTGTTTTCTCGGCGATCTCGCCGCGATGCATGAAGATGATCTCGCCGGCGAGGCGTTTCGCCTGGCCGAGGTCGTGGGTCACCATGATCATTTTGGTGCCACGGCTGGATGCATCGCGGATCAGGGTTTCGATGGCCTGCGTCGAGACCGGATCGAGGCTGGCGGTCGGCTCATCGAGAAACAGGATTTGCGGTTGAACCGCGAGCGCGCGGGCCAGCGCGAGGCGCTGCTGCTCGCCGCCCGACAAGGTGCGGGCGGGCTGGCGCGCCAGCGCCGCAAGGTCCGCCTTCTCCAGCCAGGCATCCACGCAGGCGGAACGCTCGTTGCGCGGCACGCCATGAACCTTCAGCGCATAGTCGACATTGGCGGCAACCGAGCGGCGCAGCAGGACAGGGCGCTGGAAGACCATCGCCTGGGCGCTTCCCACATATTCGTTCGCCGGCTTTCCGTCCCATGTCACGGTGCCCGCTGTTGGCGCGATCAGGCCGTGCAGCAGGCGCAGCAGCAGGCTCTTTCCCGCGCCGTTCGGCCCCATGATGACGCTCGGCGCGCCGGGCTGGATGTCCAGCTCGCCGACATCGACGAGCGCCCGCCCGTTGATGGCAAACCGCAGGTTGGAGGCCACCAGCGGAAGGAGTGCGTCCGGGGCCGTGCGCCTGACCGTAATGGCGTCCACGAACTCGGAGTCTGCGATCAACTGGTTCATGCCTGCCTCACGCATATGCCGACCGCGTGGCCGTCACCTTGACCATGCCGAGCGCGGCATTCACGGCGATGGCGATGCCGATCAGGATGAAGCCCAGCGCCAGCGCCAGCGACAGGTTGCCCTTGGAGGTTTCCAGCGCGATCGTGGTCGTCATGACCCGGGTGACGTGGTTGATGTTGCCGCCGACGATGATGACGGCTCCGACCTCTGCAACAGCACGGCCGAAACCGGCCAGCAGTGCGGTCAGCAGCGAATAGCGTCCGTCCCAGAGCAGGGTGGGGACGGAGTTGAGCCGCGACACGCCGAAGGAGCGCAACTGCTCGGCATATTCCGCGTCGAGATCCTCGATTACTTGCCGCGTCAGTGCGGCGATGATCGGCGTGACCAGCACGACTTGTGCGAAAATCATCGCCCCCGGCGTGTAGAGCATCTGCAACACGCCCAGCGGTCCGGCATTCGACAGCAGCAGGTAGACCAGCAGGCCGACCACGACGGGCGGCAGCCCCATCAGCGAATTGACCAGAATGATTGCAGCCCCGCGTCCGGGGAAGCGGGCAACCGCAAGCGCCGCGCCCAGCGGCATGCCGATCAGGGCCGCGATCGCGACCGCACTGAGGCTGACCTTCAGCGACAGCAGCACAATCGCCCACAGCTCCGGATCGCCGGAGAGGAGTAACTCCGCCGCATATACGAATGATGCTGCAAAATCCTGCATTTATTACATTCACACCAAATAATTGGTAATAAAATGCAAGTTGGACCAGATGCGCAATGCTGTCCAGCCCGCTCAAGAGGTTTTCATCCTTGAATCGACGGCCGGGTTCGTAGGGAGGATGCGGCAAGAAAATTACGTTGCGGGTGCCTGGCGCGCACGCGACGCGCGGCAACGGACTGGTCTTCGCACGATAATATGCGGCGGAATGTCGCATAATACCGGTAGAAAATTCCAGGTGCCGGCACGGCGCTGTCTGCCGGCTCCGCAATCCAGGGAGCTTTCCCCATGAAGGTTCAGCCCGTCCATCGCGGCATGTTTTCCCATCCCGATTTCGCCGGTCACGAGGCCGTCAGCTTCGTTTCGGATGCTGATTCCGGTCTCAAGGCGATCATCGCCGTTCACGACACGACGCTGGGCCCCGCGCTCGGCGGCTGCCGGCGGTGGGCCTATGACGACGAGGCGGCGGCGCTGAAAGATGTGCTGCGCCTGTCGCGCGGCATGACACTGAAGAATGCGGCCGCGGGCCTCGATCTGGGCGGCGGCAAGGCGGTCATCCTGTCGGACGGTAACGATGCGACGCCGGCCATGTGGCGTGCGTTCGGTCGCGCCGTGAACCGGCTTGGCGGCGATTACATCACGGCAGAGGATGTCGGCACCGGACAGGCGGCGGTCGATGCCATAGCCGAGACGAGCCCGCATGTGCGCGGAACATCGGCCAGGGGGCTTGGCGATCCCTCACCCTACACCGCCTGGGGCGTGTTCGCAGGCATCAAGGCTGCCGTGAAGCATGCTCTGGGCGCCGATAGCCTCAAAGGCCTGAGCGTTGCGATCCAGGGCACCGGCAATGTCGGCGCCGATGTCGCACGTCTGGCGCGCAAGGATGGCGCCGGGCTGATCCTCGCCGATATCCGTGAGGACGCGGTGATGGTGCTGGCGCGCGAACTCGACGCGTCGGTCGCTGCCGTGGACCGCATTCACGCCGTCAAAGCCGATGTTTTCGTTCCATGTGCGCTTGGCGGCGCGCTGAATGCGAAAACGATTCCGGAACTGAAGGCCCGCATCGTTGCCGGAGCCGCCAACAACCAGTTGGACACGCCGGAAGATGCCGTCCGGCTTGCCGGGCGCGGAATCCTTTACGCCCCGGATTTCGTCATCAACGCCGGCGGTGTCATCTCCATCGCGCTTGCCGAAGACTTCCCCGAACCGGACGCCATGCGCGACCGTGTCGGGCAGCTTGGCGATGTCCTGTCCAGCATCTTCAAGACAGCGGAAGCGGGCGGCGGTACGACCGATGAGATCGCGGTACGCATTGCGGAAAACCGCATCACCGCCGCGCGGGAAAACCGTAGCTGAAGACGCTTCCGGTCAGTGCGACATCAGCGCCGGCAGCGGCAGCAGATTCAGTATTTCGCGTGACGTGCCGCCGAAGATCATCTCGCGAAGCCGCATGTGGCCATAAGCGCCCATGACGATCATGTCGGAGCCGTTGTCGCGGGCGCGCGCGATAATCGCGCGTGCGATCGAATTGTCGCCGGAGGCCTCGGTTTCCGCGGCGATCTTCACGCCGTGGCGGGCGAGAGTGACGGCAATTTCGTCGGCGGCGCGCGTCAGGTCCTCATCGCGGGCGAGCGTTGGATCGACCCATACCGCATGAACCTCCTTGGCCTCTTTGAGCAGGGGTAGCGCGTCGAAGGCGGCGCGCGTCGCTTCCCGGCTGCCGTTATAGGCAAGCGTGATGTCTTCACCCAGCGTATCGCCGTTCCAGCCTGCCGGTACGACAAGGACCGGACGTCCGGCCTCAAGCATCAGCCGCACGGGAACGTCGGCATCTTCCGGATCGATCTGTTTGTCACCCGCACCGTTCGGGCAGACAATCAGGTCGGCGGGCCGCGCATGCGCCAGCACCGCTTCTGTCGCATCGGTCTTGACCGTCTCGGAGATGTGAAGCTCGCATGGGAAGGTTTCCGCCTTCGCCATCTCATTGACCATATCGCGGATCTTGGCGCTCTGCTCTTCGTGGCGGGCGTTGTGATCTTCCATCATCGTCTCAAGCATGCCGACGTCATAATAGGACGAGCCGGCAAAGTAGATTCTGAGCCCGGTCTTCACATACAGGCCGACGAGATGGGCGTTGCTCTTGCGCGCAAGCACCGCTGCCGCCTTGAGCGTCCTGGGGGCGGAATCGGCGTCCGGCAGATAGGCGACAATCGTACGATAGGCCATGACAAGCCTCCTTATGGGCAGCACGGGCCACAGCCGCGCGGGATGTGCGCGAGGCTGCATATGTATGAATCCTAATGCAAAAACACGCCAGCAATTTGATGACGGTCAATGTCAAATGGGTGTGGCTGCGGAATGTAAGTGCAATTCGGAAATCATGATTTGCGTGAAAGTGCTGCCGGGAGGGGGGCACATGGTCCGTGCACTACGCCGCTGGGTCTTGCTTGCCGACACGACACGTGCGCGGGTCGTCGAGATCGTCGGCGCGTCGGGTGAAGCCCGGACTGTGGCAAACCTCGTTTTCCGAAACGACTTCAAATCCTGTGCGGGCCCGGCCAAAACCGGGCCAGGCTCCGCCGCTGGAGACGAGGGAGATCCGTCATTCCGGTTTGCCGTGCGGGTTCTCGACGAGATATCCAGCCATGCCGCAGAGGATGCCTTCGATCTGCTCGTCCTCGCCGCGCCTCCTCCCATGTTGCTGCACCTGCATAACGCGATGCCTGCGAACATGCTCACGCGTCTTGGGCCGGAAATCGCCGGCAACCTTGCTCATGTTTCCGATTCGGGGCTCGTCCATGAACTCGGCGATCAGGTGTTCCGCCTGCATTGAACGGCAACTAGCGCCTGGCGGTGACGTCCGTGTCGATGCGCCCGTCGATGAGATGCACGCGCCGGTACATCCGGTCCGCCAGGTCGATGTCGTGGGTAACCGCGACGACCGTGCGCCCTTCCTTGTCGACAATGCCTTTCAGGATCGAGAAAACCTGCTCGGTTGATTTGGAATCGAGCGATCCTGTCGGCTCGTCGGCGAGGATGATGGGAGGATCATTGGCAAGGGCGCGGGCGACGGCAACCCGCTGGCGCTGCCCACCGGAAAGCTGGTCCGGGCGCTTGTGCGCCTGATCGCCCATGCCGAGCGCTTCCAGCAGTTCCCGCGCGCGCTCGTCCATTTCCTTTCGCGAACGCCTGCCGAGGCGGCGCATCGGGATCGTGATGTTGTCGAGCGTCGTGAACTCCGGCAGCAGGAAGTGGAACTGGAAGACGAAACCGAGCGTTTCGAGCCGCAGATGCGCGCGCGCGTCGGCATCGAGATTTTCCGTCGGCATATCGTTGATATGCACCGCGCCTTCGGTTGGAACGTCGAGCAGGCCCAGCAGGTAGAGCAGCGATGATTTTCCCGATCCCGACGGGCCTGTGATGGCCACGAACTCGCCATGGCCGATCTCAAGATCGATGTCCTTGACCAGCGTGACGGGAACAGTGCCGGGCAGGATGCGCGTCACGCCATGGGCGGAAATGATGGAGTTGGACTTAGAACCGCTCATGTGGCGCCCCGGATGATATCGACGGGGTTCAGTTTCGAGGCCTTGCGCGCCGGCAGATAGCCTGCTGTGGCCGCGGCGATGATCGCGAAGCTTGCCGCAATCGCGTAGTGCAAGAGGTCGAAGGTGACCGGCAGATGGGTCACTTCGGTCGCCTGTGCGATCTCGAATTTGACCGAAGCCAGCACCTTCGTCAGCCCGAAGCCGAGAGCCCAGCCCAGAAGCGATCCGGCAAGGCCCATCGCAAGTCCCTCCGAAAGGAAAATGAGCCGCACATCGCGTTCGGCAAACCCGAGCGATTTCAGGATCGCGATGTCGCGCGATTTCTCATGCGTGATGATCGAAACAATATTGAAGATGCCGAAGCCGGCGACCAGCAGGATCGCCCCGACCACCGTGAACATGATGATATTGCGGATGAAAAAGGCCTCCAGAAGGCTTTCATTCGCTTCCTGCCAGGAGACGGACTTGTAGCCGATCAGCCGTTCGATCTGCGTCGCCACATCGCGCGCGCTCTGGGCGTCGTTGAGACGGACGCGGATTTCATTCACCGCGTTCGGCCGCCCGGCGATGATTTGCGCGGCCTTCAGGTTCACAAGGCCAAAGGCGTTGTCCTGCGCGACCACGCCGGTGTGGAACAGGCCGGTCACCTTGAACCGCCGCGTGATGTCGCCGGTGGAACTGACAACGATCGTATCGCCGATGTCGACGGTGAGCTTTGCCGCCAGCTTGTCGCCGATGACAATGCCGAAGGGCGAGGCGCGCAGGTCCGAAAGCTTGCCCTTGCGCATGTCCTCGTCGAAAGAGGAGATCAGCGCCTCGCGCACCGGGTCCGTGCCGGTCAGGCTGATACCGGTTTCAGCGCCGCCTGCGCGCGCGACGGCCTGCACTTTCAGGCTCGCCACGGCGTTGCCCTTGATGAAGGCGCGCAGCGCCGTCATCGCTTCCGTGGCGTTGAGAATGCCGCGCGTGTCTTCGCGCGGGCGCAGGTTTGAATAGGCCGCGACATCGAACGCCAGATCGGCCGGCTGGCGCGGCGGGTCGCGGTACTCGTCCGTAATATCGACATGGGGCAGCGCGTCGATCAGCGAGGTGACGAATTCTTCCTGCGAGCCCTGCATCAGCGCCGCCATGGCGATCGAGAACCCGACACCGAGCGCGACGCCGAGAATGGAGACGAGCGTCTGGCGTCCGCGCCCGGCGATGTGTGTCAGCGCAATGTCGGTGATGAGCGCGAACATTCACGAAGCTGCTTTGGCAGGTTTGACGCGCGCACCGTCCGTTAGCCCGTCGGGAACAGGGGAGACGATTTTGTCGCCCTCGGAGAGCCCCTCGGTGATCTGCACGGACGTGGCGCTGGTAATGCCTGTCTTGACCTCGACACGCTCGACGGTCTGGTCATCTTTGAGGCGGAAAACCGCGCCATCGACAATGGCCGTCGCCGGCGCGATCAATGCGCCGTCGATGCTTTGCACCACGATGTTGACGTCGACGCTCATGCCGATCAGCAGCGGCGTGTCTTCCGGCAGGCTCAGATAGACCCGGTAGGTCTTCAACACGGGATCGCCCTTGGGGGTAATGCGGTTGACTTGCGCTTCCAGCGCATGGTCGGCAAATGCGTCGGCACGCAGCAGCACGCGCTGGCCGACCTCCACGCGGGGAATGTCCTCCTCGTTGATCTCGGCGATAATCTGCAGCGGCTTGGGCTGCCCGACCCAGAACAGGATCGTTCCCGGCTCGGCGATCTCGCCGACTTCGGCGTCGCGGCGCAGCACAGTTCCGGCAATCGGCGAGGTGATCGTGTAATTGGCAAGACGCGCCTGCTGCGAGGCAACGGCGGCTTCCGTGGCCTGAAGATCTGCGGAGGCTTTCTCATAAACCTGGCGGGTTGTCGTGCCGGAGGAAAAAAGCTCCGAGATGCGTTCGAACTCCTGCCGCGCGAAGGATGCCTTGGCTTCCAGCTCGCGCAAGGCGGCCAGCGGTTCGGAGGTGTCCAGCCTTGCAAGCTCTTCCTCCGCGTCGACGGGGTCGCCCTCGCAGGCGCATACGCTGACGATGCGTTCGCGCGCAACGGAGGAGATTTTCGCCCATTGCACAGGCTCCACCACGCCGCTGGCATAGATGATTTCCGCCGCCTTGCCCCGGCGGACCTCGGTGATATCGACCTGAACCGGCTTGGCGGAAAGCATGACATATCCGGCAACGCCGCCAATGACGATCAGAGCCAGCAGGATTTTGCCGATATGACGCATGCGGTTTCCTTGGTATTTGGGGCCAGGCATGTGGTTCCGGGCGCAGACTATCGCGCTTGCGCCGTTGTGCACATGACATGGGTCAGATCAGGCATCATCCTTGCCGGGAGCCTTGAGCGGAACCCTTGAGTTTTCATTGTTGAGCGTCACGAGTTGCTCCAGCAGCCGCAGGAATTGCCATTGTTCGCTACGCGTCAACGGCTGCAATATGCGTTTCTGCGCGCGTGCGAAGGCGTCTTCGGCGGAGCGCAGGAGCTTTGCTCCTTCGGGCGCGGGATGGATGAGTTTCAGGCGCCTGTCATGGGCATCGGTATGGCGCAGGATCAGGTTCTTGCGTTCGAGCCGGTCGAGCGCGCTGGCAAGCGAGGAACGATCGAGCGCAACAAGTTGCGACAGATGCGTTGCGTCGATGCCCGGTTGGGAGCGGACGGCCAGCAGGATTTCATACTGAGCCGGGGTAATATCCAGGTCTCGGCATTCCTGCGTAAAAATCGCCACCGCAATCTGCTGGGCGCGCCGGATCAGGTGTCCGGGTTTGTCATAGAGTTCGGTCAGTTGCATGGCGGATGGGAATGACAGGATCGCTTTGCCGGATTCATGAAGTCCAAGTATATCAGTATACTGATTATCAGCATACTGATAAATAGAATTTTAGTAATTTCAGTGACGCCGCATTCGGCTTGGGATAATGAGTTTTTATCGCGAAACGGCACGCAGACATGAAGAGGCTCGCACGATGACATCGCAACCGGAATCCGGATTTGTCATTCCACCCCCCGAACAGGCCAGCCTTCCTGTCGAGGGCGAGACCGGGCGTTTTCCTGTTCGCCGGATCTATTGCGTTGGCCGCAATTATGCCGCCCATGCCCGCGAGATGGGGCATGATCCGGACCGGGAACCGCCGTTTTTCTTCCTGAAACCGGCGGATGCCATCGTTCCCAGCGGCAGCAGGGTTCCCTATCCGCCGCTGACCCGGGATCTTCAGTACGAAATCGAACTGGTCGCCGCGATCGGCAAGGGCGGCGCCGATATTCCGGCCGCCCAGGCGCTTGATCATGTTTATGGTTATTGCGTCGGCATCGACATGACGCGGCGCGATCTCCAGGGCGAGGCCAAGAAGCTCGGGCGCCCGTGGGACTGGGGCAAGGGGTTCGACAATTCAGCTCCCATGGGCGCGATCCGCAAGGCTTCGGACATCGGCCACCCGGCCGAGGGGCGCATCTGGCTCGCGGTCGACGGCGAAATGAAGCAGGACGGAAACCTGAACGAACTGATCTGGCCGATGCCGGAGATCATCGCATTTGCATCCCGCTCGATGCGCCTTGAGCCGGGCGACCTGATCATGACCGGAACGCCGGCCGGTGTCGGGCCCGTAAAGGCCGGTCAGAACATCACGGGTGGCGTGGATGATGTCGGAGAAATTAAGCTGGCTATATTTTAGTATAGCATTGATATTAAAGTATGATTTTTAGATCAGTCGGACAATCAAGCTATCTATGTAGCCGTCTACATATTATAAAATCGCCTGCCAGTCGCGCACTGCCTCCAGCGGCCAGAGAAGCATCAGGATGTTCAGGGCCAGGCCGTCGCGGATGACGTACATCGTCAACGACTCCAGGGCTATAGCGAGCAGGCTGCTGGCCCAGACAGGCAAGCGCGCGGCAAACCAGAAACCGGCCATCATCGCCAGCACATCCGACGTGGAATTGACAATGCTGTCGCCGAAATAATCGAGCGCAATCGTGGCGTCGCGGTAGCGGTTGATGATCCAGTCGGTATTCTCGAGTATTTCCCACGCTGTTTCGGCGAATGTGGCCGCAACGAACCGGAATCCGATTGTTTTGCGCCGGAAAAGCAGCCACCCGAGACAATAGAACAGCACACCGTGAATGATGTGCGATGGCGTGTACCAGTCGCTCAGGTGTTGCGAATTCTCGGAGCTGAACACCTCTCCGTGCCAAAGCTTGATCTCGCCGCATGCGCAGACCGGCAGCCGGCCCATCGCATATAGCGTCGCCGCCATAATGCTGACGAGCAGCGTGGATATGGCGATTGAAACGGAGAGGCGCATGGCAAAGGGCCTTCGTAGGATTGGCTGGCTGGATATTTCATTCCCTGCTTTCAGGGGTATGTCCAGCTGGCGCTGTTCAAAGCCGTTGGATAGGCTGCGCCGGCGAAAGACTGCATCACAGGAAGGGAACCGAATGCGACTGATGAAACCCGTTATCGTGGCCGCCTGGCTTGCGTTTTCGTCAACGGCCTTTGCGGCCGATGCGGAGCGCATGGACGCGGCCCGCGCTTATGCCGAGACGCCGACAGTCCAGAAGATGATGGACGACATGTTCTCTCCGGCCACGGCCAACGCCATGATAGCAAGCATGGTTCCGCCGGGAAAAACAACGGAAGAACAACGTACTAAGGCTGGTGAGATCGTTTCCGAAGAGCTTAACCGCGTGCGATCCGAAGTGATCGGTATCATGGTCGGCGCGACGGCTGAAACCTTCACGCTGGAGGAAATCAAGGCGCTGACTGCGTTCTACAGCTCCGCTGAAGGCCAATCCATCGCCGGTAAAATGCAGCCGTTCATTGCGCAATACCTGCAAAAGATCGGCCCCGTGCTTCAGCAGGCGCAGCTCGCCATTGCCCAGCGCGTCAAAGCTGAAATCGGTCAATGATGGCCGAAAGCACGATGGTCATTGTCATGACCTCGATTGCCGCGCTTGGTGCGCTCGCGATGCTGATTGCGGCGATCCGAACCAGCTACGCAATCGAAAAGCGGAGCGATGGAACCGTTCTCTGGCGCGGCCTGCCGCGCTACACGAACATGTTCCGCACGGCATTTGGCGGAAAAAGTGTCGCTCAAGATGAGGAAACGCGCGAACTGATCGGAAAAATGCGCAAGCAGCTTCTCTTCATGGCCGCGTTCATCGCGCTGATGATTCTAACGGTCATCCTGAATAGATAATATAAATAAGCCAACAAAGTATTTTCTTTGACTAATACGGGCGCTCAATGCCATGCCGCTCCGAGGTAAAAGATGCCGGGAAAATTGCTGCGCTGCAGCATAGCGAGTTATATTGCAGCGCAGCATTATTTGATGAATGAATCTGGAAGCCAAGATAAGTTCAATTATAACAACTATATGCCGCGAATTACACTATTCGCCATGGGCTGAACAACAGTTTGAATTTTATAGAGATAGGCGCGTTTTGGCGAAGCAACGCCATAAAATTGCTGCGCAAAAAATATCTATTGCAATGCAGCATAGAAATAATTTAGCCGAATAAATTATCCCATAAACTGACCGCCGTTGACCTCGATTGTCTGACCGGTGACGTAGCCCGACAAATCCGCCCTGGCGAGAAAGAGATAGGCGCCGACACAGTCTTCCGGGGTTCCCAGCCGCCCGAGCGGGATCGCTTTCGCTGTTGCCGCCAGTTTTTCCTCTGTTGAGTAGCGGCGATGAAAGTCGGTCATGATCGTGCCCGGCGAAATCGCATTGACGCGGATTCCCTCCGGGGCAAGCTCGCGCGCAAGGCTGCGCGCATAGGCGCTGACGAAGGCCTTTGCCGCCGAATAGACTGAAGATCCCGGGCTGCCGCCTGTGCGTGCGGAAATGGATGAGGTGAAGATGACCGATGCGCCGGGCTTGTTGTCGACTCCGCGCGCCAAAGCCGGCAGCAAACCGTGCATCATGGCAACCGTTGAAGCCGCGTTCAGGTCGCTGACACGGTGGTAATGCGCTGGCGTCATGTCTGAGGTCATCACGCGCCCATGCATTGTCCCGGCATTGTGAACAAGGACATCGATGCGCGGCGTTGCGGCGGAAATCTCGGCGGCAAGCTGCGCCGTCTCGCTTTCATCCTCGAGATTTGCCGTGAAAACCTTGAGCCGGCCCCGCTCATCTGCGCCGAGCCCATCCGCAAGCGGATCGCCGGACTTCAATTCGGTAACGCCTGCATGCGCGAAGACATTGGCGCCGAGGGCCAGGAATGCGCGGGCGACAGCCGCGCCAATGCCCCGGCGCGCGCCAGTTACGGCAATATTCCAGCCTTCAAAGCAGCCCTCCGCAAACGGCAATCCGATCCCCTGAGGCATAATTGTTATCTCCAGCTCGCTGTGCGCCGCGTCATGACAGCCCCGGCAGTTTCATTTAATTTCGTTTTCATCGCAAATCGAAACGGTTATCCCGATGCTCATCGAGCGCCAGCAGAACATACTTGAGATGGCCCGCCAGCAGGGCCGCGTCAGCGTCGATCAGCTGGCCGGGCATTTCGATGTATCCCCTCAGACGATCCGCAAGGATCTCAACGAGTTGTGCGATCAGCGCCTGCTGTTCCGTGTCCATGGCGGCGCGATGATCGCTCCGTCGCGGGAAAACATGGGCTATGAGGCCCGCCGCACGCTGGCGCGGGCGGAAAAGCTGGCAATCGGCGAGCGCGCCGCGGCGCTCATTCCCGATGCCGCGTCGCTCTTTATAAATATCGGCACAACGACGGAAGCCGTCGCCGATGCGCTCGTGCGTCACTCGGGCCTGATGGTGATCACCAACAATATCAATGTCGCCAATTCCATGCGGATTTATCCCGGCATCGAGGTTGTCGTCGCGGGCGGCGTCGTGCGCCGCGCCGATGGCGGTATCGTTGGTGAGGCGGCCGTTGATTTCATCCGCCAGTTCAAGGTGGATTATGCGGTGATCGGCGTTTCGGCCATCGATGGCGACGGCGCGCTTCTGGATTACGACTACCGGGAAGTGAAGGTGGCGCAGGCGATCATCGCCAATGCCCGCCATGTCATTCTTGTCGCCGATTCCAGCAAGCTGGAGCGCCGGGCGCCGGTTCGCATCGGTCATATCTCCCAGGTCCACAGCTTCGTGACCGATTACTGCACCGATGAAGGGTTGCGGGGGATCTGCGCTGAAAATGAAGTGGAACTGATCGAAACGGCTTCCGCCGCGGCAAAAGACGAATAGCCGCGCAATTGGTTTCGATTGACTTTCGTTTCTTTCACTATTAGCTTCGTTTCTAACGATTATTGCTGCAATGCGAAATAAATTCGCAACCGCAGCAATTTCGATCACGACCGGGCCGCTGCCATACGGGGCACCAGATGGCGGACAAGGCGAGGCGCAGGGGAGGGCAGGAACGCGTGGCTAAGAGCTGCGACATTTTCGTTATTGGCGGCGGCATAAACGGCTGCGGCATCGCGCGCGATGCGGTGGGCCGGGGCTATTCCGTTTGCCTCGCGGAAATGAGCGACCTCGCCAGCGGCACATCGTCGGGTTCGACGAAGCTTGTCCACGGCGGCTTGCGCTATCTGGAGTTCTACGAGTTCCGGCTGGTGCGCGAGGCCTTGTTCGAGCGCGAGCGCCTGTGGCGCAACGCGCCGCATATCATTCACCCGCTGCGCTTTATTCTTCCGCATCACGCAGGGCTCCGTCCCGCTTGGATGCTGCGCTTGGGCCTGTTCCTTTACGATTATATGGGCGGGCGAAAGCTGCTGCCGCCGACGCGCACGCTCGATCTGTCATCCGATCCGCTGGGCGCGCCGCTTAAATCCGAATACGTCAAGGGCTTCGAATATTCCGATTGCTGGGTCGACGATGCCCGCTTCGTCGTGCTCAACGCGCGCGATGCAGCGGATCGCGGCGCGGAGATCATGACGCGGACGAAAGTGACCGGGGCGAAGGCCGACGCCGGCGGCTGGGTGGTTACCGTCGCCGACGAACTGACCGGCGGGACACAAACCATTCATGCGCGCACGCTGGTGAATGCGGCCGGCCCCTGGGTTGACGATGTGCTGCGCGGCGCCGCAGGCCGCAACGATGCCCACAACGTGCGCCTGGTAAAGGGCAGCCACGTCGTGGTGCCGAAGCTCTACGACCACGACCGCTGTTACATTTTCCAGAACAGCGACGGGCGGATCATCTTCGCCATTCCCTATGAGGGCGAGTTCACGCTTCTCGGCACCACCGACCGCGACTTCGAGGGCGATCCCGGCGAAGCGCACATCACCAAGGACGAGATCGAATATATCTGTGCGTCGGCCTCTGAATATTTCAAACACCCCGTGTCGTCCGGCAGCGTGGTGTGGACCTATTCCGCCGTGCGCCCGCTCTATGACGACGGCGCCAGCAAGGCGCAGGAGGCAACCCGCGACTACATCCTGAAAACGGACACATCCGCCGGCGCGCCGCTGTTCAATGTCTTCGGCGGAAAGATCACCACCTACCGGCGTCTGGCTGAATCGATGCTGGAACGCATCGAGGACGCGCTCGGCCCCCGCAAGCCCGCATGGACGGCGGATGCCCCCTTGCCCGGCGGGGACATGGATGTCGACGGTCCGGAAAAGCTGAAAAGCGAGCTTGCCGCAAGCCATGTCTGGCTGCCGCGCGAACTCGTCTCCCGGCTCGTACGTCTCTATGGCACCCGCACCCGCGATCTCATCGGCGATGCGTCGAGCCTCGCCGGCATGGGCAAGCACTTCGGCGCAGACCTTTACGAACGCGAAGTGCGCTGGCTGATCGGCAACGAATGGGCGCGCAGCGCGGAAGACGTTTTGTGGCGGCGGACCAAGCTTGGTCTGCGCATTAAGGGCGACGCCGTAAAAGAGGTTGAACGCTTCATGGCTGTGGCCATCGCCGGTACGCAGCCCGTGGCTGCCGAAACTTCCGCAACCCAGGACAGGGGAGCACGGCGCCATGCTTGAGCTGCGCAATGTCTCCAAGATCGTTGGTAGCGAGACCCATATCGGCGATGTCTCGCTGAAACTGGAATCGGGCACCCTGAATGTGCTGCTTGGCCCGACGCTGTCGGGCAAGACGACGCTGATGCGGCTGATGGCCGGGCTCGAACAGCCAACCGGGGGCAGCGTCCATGTTGACGGGCAGGACGTGACCGGCTGGCCGGTTCAGAAGCGCAACGTCGCCATGGTCTATCAGCAGTTCATCAACTACCCGACGCTGAGTGTCTACGAGAACATCGCCTCGCCGCTGCGTGTCGCGGGCGTCGCGCAATCCGAGATCGATGCCCGCGTCAAGCAGGCCGCCGATCTCATGCAACTCGGACCCTACATGGACCGCACGCCGCTGCAGCTCTCCGGCGGTCAGCAGCAGCGCACGGCGCTTGCGCGCGCAATGGTCAAGGGCGCCAATCTGGTTCTGCTCGACGAACCGCTGGCCAATCTCGATTACAAGCTGCGCGAGGAACTGCGCGCTGAATTGCCGCGCATCTTTGCCGAATCCGGCGCGATCTTCGTCTACGCGACGACCGAGCCTTCCGAAGCGCTTCTCCTTGGCGGCAATACCGCGACGCTGCATCAGGGGCGTATCACCCAGTTCGGCCCGACCATCGATGTCTATCGCGATCCCGCCGACCTGACGACGGCGCGGACCTTCTCCGATCCGCCCTTGAACACGATCCCCGCCCGCAAGGCCGGCAAGGACCTGCTGATCGGCGCCTCGCAGCGCAAGGCGAAACTGCCAGCAGGCGCGTCATCGCTTGCCGATGGCGATTACACCGTTGCGTTCCATCCGCACCATCTCGTGCTGAAGAGCCCGGGGGCCGGCGCGCTGAAATTCACGGGCGAAGCCGCGGTGACCGAGATCACCGGTTCGGAAAGTTTCATTCACGTGGACGTGGACGGTGCGCGTTGGGTCTCGCTGGTCCACGGTGTTCACACGATCGATGTTGGCGCCAGGGTCGATGTCTTCGTCGATCCGCGCCGGTTCATGCTGTTTGCAGCCGACGGGCAACTCGCCCGCTCTGCCCAGCGGATTGCGGCGTGAGGGGGCGGACGAATGGCACGCATTGAATTCGATCGTATCCGCCACGCCTACATGGCGAACCCGCAGACGGAAGCCGACTACGCGCTCAAGGAGCTTTCCATGACCTGGGAAGACGGCGGCGCCTACGCGCTGCTCGGACCCTCGGGTTGCGGCAAGACCACGCTGCTCAACATCATCTCCGGCCTGCTGCACCCCTCGGGCGGCGCGATCCGATTCGATGGCGCCGATGTCACGAACCTGTCGACGCAGGCGCGTAACATCGCCCAGGTGTTCCAGTTCCCGGTGATCTACGACACCATGACGGTGCGCGAGAACCTTGCCTTCCCGCTGAAGAATCGCGGCGTTCCCCGCGACGAGATTTCAAGGCGCGTCGCGGATACGCTGCGCATCATCGATCTCGAGGACAAGGCCGATCGGCGCGCCCGCAGGCTGACTGCGGATGAGAAGCAGAAGATTTCGCTTGGACGCGGGCTGGTGCGCTCCGATGTCAACGCGATCCTGTTCGATGAACCTCTGACGGTGATCGATCCGCACATGAAGTGGCAGTTGCGCTCCAAGCTTAAGGAACTGCATCAGCGCTTCGCCTTCACCATGATCTACGTCACCCACGACCAGACCGAGGCGCTGACCTTCGCCGACAAGGTGGTGGTCATGTACGAGGGCGAGGTGGTGCAGACCGGCACCCCGGCGGAACTTTTCCAGAAGCCCAAACACACCTTCGTCGGCTACTTCATCGGTTCGCCGGGCATGAACGTGTTGCCCTGCGAGGTGTCCGGCAAGACCGCGACCGTCGGCGGCAACAAGGTGAAGCTGCCGGTCGGCGCGCCGAAAGACGCAAAGACGCTGGAGGTCGGCATCCGGCCCGAGTTCATCACGCTGACCGGCGGCAAGACCGGTATCCCGGTCAAGGTCAGCCGCGTCGAGGACATCGGCCGCTTCCGCATCGTCCATGCCGATCTGGCGGGCAAGGAAATCGCGGCAACGCTGCCGGAGGGATCGGAAGTCCCCGCCTCGCCGCGCGCCGTTTTCGATCCGGCGAACGTCAATCTCTATGCCGATTCCTGGCTCGTCGAGGCAAAGGGGTAGCGTCATGAACAAGACCTGGAACAACAAGGCGTGGTTCATGGTGCTCCCCGTTCTGCTGCTGGTGGCGTTCAACGCCGTCATTCCGTTGATGACGGTGGTGAACTACTCGGTGCAGGAGACTTTCGGGAACAACCTGTTCTTCTTCGAGGGGGTGAAGTGGTTTCGTGAGGTCCTCCACTCCGACCGGTTCCATGACAGTCTCCTGCGCCAGCTTTTCTTCACCGGCACGATCCTGGCCATCGAAATTCCGCTGGGCGTGATTATCGCGCTCGCCATGCCCCGGCAGGGCATCTGGGTGCCGGTTTGCCTGGTGCTGATGGCGCTGCCGCTGCTGGTGCCGTGGAACGTGGTCGGTGCGATGTGGAACATCTTCGCGCTGCCCGACATCGGCCTGATGGGCTACTCGATCAACGCGCTCGGCATCGATTTCAATTTCACCCGCCAGCCGGTATCGGCATGGTTCACGGTCATCATCATGGATGTCTGGCATTGGACGTCGCTGGTGGTGCTGCTCGCCTATGCCGGCCTGCGCTCGATCCCCGATGCCTATTATCAGGCGGCGCGAATCGACTCGGCCTCCGCCTGGGCGGTGTTCCGCTACATACAGCTGCCCAAGATGAAGCGCGTGCTGACCATCGCCGTGCTGCTGCGCTTCATGGATAGCTTCATGATCTACACCGAGCCCTTCGTGCTGACCGGAGGCGGTCCCGGCAACACGACGACGATCCTGTCGATCGATCTCGTCAAGGCGGCGCTCGGCGAATTCAACCTCGGCATCGCGGCCGCCATGAGCATCATCTACTTCCTGATGACGCTGCTGGTCTGCTGGGTGTTCTATTCGGCGATGATGCGGGGAGAGGACGAATGAAACGCACCGGCTTCATCATTCCGCTCATCTACATCGTGTTCCTGATGCTGCCGATCTACTGGCTGCTGAACATGAGCTTCAAGACCACCAACGAGATCCTTGGCGGCTTCTCGATGTGGCCGGCGGAGTTCACCTTCGAGAACTACCGGAAAATTTTCACCGATCCGACCTGGTACAACGGCTACATCAACTCGATCACCTATGTGGCGATCAACACGGTGCTGTCGGTCTCCGTCGCGCTGCCGGCGGCATACGCCTTCTCGCGCTACCGCTTCCTCGGCGACAAGCACCTGTTCTTCTGGCTCTTGCCCAACCGCATGGCGCCGCCCGCCGTCTTCGCGCTGCCGTTCTTACAGCTTTATTCCTAGCTGAGCCTTTTCGCCACGCATATAGCC
>JAGRLC010000034.1 GCA_020441995.1 Rhodobiaceae bacterium | reverse complement strand
AGCAGTTCGGCAAGCCGCTGGCGCAGACCCAGCTTTTCCAGAAGAAACTGGCCGACATGCAGACGGAAATCGCGCTCGGCCTGCAGGCCGCGCTCAGGACCGGCAGGCTGATGGACGAGGGCAATGCCGCGCCGGAGATGATCAGCCTCATCAAGCGCAACAATTGCGGCAAGGCGCTCGACATCGCGCGGACGGCGCGCGATATGCATGGCGGCAACGGCATCTCTGAGGAGTTTCAGGTCTTCCGCCACATGGCCAATCTCGAGACGGTCAATACCTATGAGGGCACGCATGACGTGCATGCCCTGATCCTGGGCCGCGCGCAGACCGGCTTGCAGGCATTCTTCTGAGCGCACCATGGGTAGATCTTCAATTGTTCACGAGAACTTCCTGCGGCGTGTGGCCGAAGGAGACTTGCCGCCTGGCCGCGCGCCTGAAGGGCCGCTGACCGGAACGGACGCGGTGTCCATCTTCCGGTCCGGCTGCCTCTGCCGCGCGCTCGACCGCAAGAGCCGCGCCATGCAGGCCGCGGGGCAGGGGTACTATACAATCGGCTCGTCGGGGCATGAGGGCATGGCCGCGGTCGCGGCCGCGCTGCGCCCGACTGACATGGCCTTCCTGCACTACCGCGACGCGGCCTTCCAGATTCACCGGTCGGCCCAGGTTCCCGGGCAGTCGATCACCTGGGACATGCTGTTGTCGTTTGCCTGTTCGTCGGAAGACCCGATCTCCGGCGGACGGCACAAGGTGCTCGGCTCGAAAGTGCTGAACATCCCGCCGCAGACGTCGACGATCGCAAGTCACCTCCCGAAGGCGGTCGGAGCGGCCTATTCACTTGGGCTTGCCCGCCGCCAGCCGCCGGAACACAAGGCATTGCCTGACGACGCCATCATCATGTGCTCGTTCGGCGACGCCTCGGCCAACCATTCAACAGCGCAGGGCGCCTTCAACACGGCGCAATGGACGAGCTATCAATCCGTGCCGTTGCCGCTCCTGTTCGTTTGCGAGGACAACGGCATCGGCATTTCGACGAAAACGCCGAAAGGCTGGATCGGGGCAACCTTCTCGAACCGGCCGGGTCTCCAGTATTTCTCATGCGACGGCCTCGACATATTCGACACCTTCCGCGTGGCGTCCCAAGCGGCCGAATATGTCCGCAAACGGCGCAAGCCGGCCTTTCTGCACATGCGCACGGTGCGCCTTTACGGCCATGCGGGCGCGGATGTGCCGACCACCTACATGCGGCGCGAGGAGGTGGAAGCCGAGGAGGCCAACGATCCGCTGCTGCATTCGGTGCGTCTTCTCTCGCTAGCCGGCGCGCTGGACAAGGAAGAAGCGCTGGCGATCTACAACGACACCAATGCGCGCGTCGAGCGTGTCGCGGACGAGGCGGTAACCCGCCCCCGGCTTTCAACGGCAGGCGGGGTGATGGCGAGCATTGTTCCGCCGGCGCGTCATTGCAGGTCGGTCAACGGCCCCAGCGCGGAGGCGCGCGCGAAAGCTTTCGGCAACGACCTGAAGGCGATGAGCGAACCGCAGATCATGTCACGCCTGATCAACTGGGCGCTGACCGATCTGATGCTTGCCCACGGCGAGATCGCCCTGATGGGCGAGGATGTCGGCCGCAAGGGCGGCGTCTACGGGGTAACGCAGAAGCTTGTCGACCGTTTCGGGCCCTCCCGGGTCATCGATACGCTGCTGGACGAACAATCGATCCTCGGATTGGGCATCGGGCTCGCTCATAACGGTTTCCTGCCAATGCCGGAGATCCAGTTCCTGGCATATCTGCACAATGCCGAGGACCAGTTGCGCGGCGAGGCGGCGACGCTGCCGTTCTTCTCGAACGGGCAATACACGAACCCGATGGTCGTCCGCATCGCGGGGCTGGGTTACCAGAAGGGGTTTGGCGGCCACTTTCACAACGACAATTCGGTGGCGGTGCTGCGCGACATTCCCGGGCTCATTCTGGCCTGTCCGTCAAACGGGGCCGATGCGGCGATGATGCTGCGCGAGTGCGTGCGCCTTGCTCGCGAAGAACAGCGCGTCGTCGTCTTCCTCGAACCGATTGCGCTCTACCCGATGCGCGACCTCGACGAGGCAGGCGATGGCGGATGGATGACGCGCTACCCCGACCCGTCTGAACGGATCGCTTTCGGCGAAATCGGCCGGCATGGCGATGGAGAGGATCTGGCGATCCTCACCTTCGGTAACGGCGCATACCTGTCGCGTCAGGCGCAGAAGCGGCTCGCGGCGGAAGGGATTGCGGCGCGCGTGATAGACATCCGCTGGCTGTCGCCTATCCCCGAAGACGCGATTGTCGAGGCCGTTTCGGGGTGCCGCAAGGTGCTGGTCGTCGACGAGACGCGGCGTACCGGCGGGCTTGCCGAAGCTCTGATGGCTCTGCTGACCGAGCGGGTGAATGTGCCGCATGCGCGCCTGACCGCCGAGGACAGTTTCATCGCGACGGGACCGGCGTATGCCGCGACGATGCCATCGACTGACGCGATCGTGGTCGCGGCCCGCAAGATGATGGAAGCGGCAAAATGAAGACAGCCGTGGTGATCTGTCCCGGGCGGGGCACCTATAACAAGGCGGAACTGGGTTATCTGGGGCGCCATTTCCCCGACCAAGGCCTCCTGTCGGATTTCGACGCGCAACGCGGCGCCGAAGGACAGCCGACGCTGGGCGATCTCGATGGCGCCGAACGTTTCTCGCTATCGACGCATACGCGCGGCGATAACGCCTCGGCGCTGATTTACGCGGCGACGCTGGGCGATTTCATGTCGATCGACCGCGAGCAGATCGAAATTCTCGCCGTCACCGGTAACTCCATGGGTTGGTACTCGGCGCTTGCCTGCGGCGGGGCCTTGTCGCCCAGCGACGGTTTCCGCGTCGCCAACACCATGGGCACGCTGATGCAGAAGTCGCTGATCGGCGGGCAGTTGATCTACCCCTTCGTGGGCGAGGACTGGCGGCCGGATCGCGAACGGCGTGCGGCTCTACTCGCTCTGGTCGATGATATCTCCGCCAGGGCGGATCACGCCCTTGCCTTGTCGATAGAACTTGGCGGCATGCTGGTTCTTGCCGGCAACGAAGCCGGGCTTGGCGCTTTCGAGAAGGCCGTCGATCCGGTGCAGGAGCGCTTTCCCATGCGGCTTGGTAACCACGCCGCATTTCACACCGCTCTGCAGGAGCCGGTGGCGGCCATGGGGCGCGAAAAACTGCCCCCCGCGCTGTTCGCGCAGCCCGGCTTGCCCTTGATTGACGGGCGTGGCGCGATCTGGTGGCCGAAGGCAACCGACACGGATGCGCTGTGGGACTACACGCTCGGAACGCAGGTTACCGAGACTTATGATTTCACCCGGGCGGTTACCGTTGCGGCGCGCGAATTCGCGCCGGACATGTTCATTATCACCGGCCCCGGCACGACGCTCGGCGGAGCCGTCGCACAATCCCTGATCCTTGCCGGCTGGCTCGGTATGGGCAGCAAGGACGATTTTCGAACGCAACAGGACAAGGCGCCACTGCTGGCTTCCATGGGAATGCCGGAGCAGCGCGCAATCGTATCCAAAGGAGACGCATGATGACCCATAAAGACGTTCTCGCAGCAGCGGGCCTGACCGAAGCCGAGTTGACCGGCGGCACGCTGGCCGTGAAGTCGCCTATCGATGGCGTCGAGGTGGCTCGCGTAAAGGAAACCGATCCCGCCGACATGCCCGCGATTATCGCCAGGGCGCAGGAGGCGTTCCGCGCCTGGCGTCAGGTTCCCGCGCCGCGCCGCGGCGAACTCGTCCGCCTGCTGGGCGAGGAACTGCGCAAGTCGAAAGACGAACTCGGCGCGGTCGTGACGCTGGAAGCCGGCAAGATCATTTCGGAAGGCCTCGGCGAAGTGCAGGAGATGATCGACATTTGCGACTTCGCCGTCGGCCTGTCGCGCCAGCTCTACGGCCTGACGATCGCATCCGAGCGCCCCGGTCACCGGATGATGGAGACATGGCATCCGCTCGGCCCCTGCGGCGTAATCACCGCCTTCAACTTTCCCGTCGCTGTCTGGTCATGGAACACGGCTCTGGCTCTGGTCTGCGGCGACCCGGTGATCTGGAAACCGTCCGAGAAGACGCCGCTGACCGCAATGGCGACCATGAAGATCATGCAGCGCGCGCTCGACCGCTTCGGCGCGGATGCGCCCGAAGGCCTGGTGCAGCTTGTCGTCGGCGGAGCGGAAGTCGGCGAGGCTCTCGTCTCGTCCAAGGACGTGCCGATCATCTCGGCGACCGGCTCGACCCGCATGGGTTCGATCGTCGGTCCCAAGGTTATGGCGCGCTGGGGCAAGCCGATCCTGGAACTGGGCGGCAACAATGCCATGATTGTCGCGCCATCGGCCGATCTCGATATGGCGGTGCGGGCCATCGTCTTCTCAGCCGTCGGGACCGCCGGGCAGCGCTGCACGACGCTGCGCCGGGTGATCGCCCATAATTCGATCCACGAAGAGCTGGCGGCCAAGCTCGCCAAGGCCTATTCCAGCCTTCCCGTCGGCGACCCGCGCGACGGCAAGACGCTGGTCGGCCCGGTTATCGATCAGGAGTCGCGCGCCCGGATGATGGCGGCGCTGGAAAAGGCGAAGTCCGAGGGCGCAACGGTGCATGGTGGCAAGGAGGTGACCTCCGGCGTGCCGCAGGGCGGGGCCTATGTCGAGCCGGCGATTGTCGAAATGCCCAAGCAGACCGACCTCGTGCGTACCGAGACCTTCGCGCCGATCCTCTACATGCTCGGATACGACACGCTGGATGAGGCGATTGCCATCCAGAACGACGTACCGCAGGGCCTTTCCTCCTGTATCTTCACCCTCAACATGCGCGAGGCGGAAGCCTTCCTGTCCCATGCCGGATCGGATTGCGGCATTGCCAATGTCAATATCGGGCCTTCGGGCGCGGAGATCGGTGGCGCCTTCGGCGGCGAGAAGGAAACCGGCGGCGGCCGTGAAAGCGGTTCCGATGCGTGGCGCGGCTACATGCGCCGCCAAACCAACACCGTGAACTATTCCGCCGAGTTGCCTTTGGCGCAGGGCGTGAAGTTCGACTTCTGATTACGGCCAGTTTGCGCGTGAATATATTGACGCGCTTGTGACTTTGAACGCCCCGGATTGAAACGTCCGGGGCGTTTGCCTCAAGTATATTGCCTGTCGCCTTGTCGGGCCGGACGCCTGATATTCGCGTCAGGATGGGCGCTTTTATTCCGGGTTTCCTACAAGGCCGCCACTCTCCAGAAACCTTCACGAACAAGCGCTATTCACGGACCCGGGATCATGATTGGGAGATTCCAGCCCGAAACGCTGCGAAAATCGGAGTGCCGATCCAGACGGGGTGATAAATCTCTCGGTACGCACATTTATTCACTAAAATAAAAACATTGTACTTTTATGGAATTTTTGTAACGCTTCCATCGCGCAGTCATGGCGTTGGCAGACAATGATTAGGGCCGATCACGTGTCCGGATTTCCAACCTGCGCTGCGTTGATGACAACGCGCGCCTTATGGTGCGCGGCCAGCAACAGGGGAGATCTAAAATGACACTTCGCCTCAGTATTTTCCGCCGGCTGGTGCCGGCCGCAATTGCCGCCGCAGCTATTCTCGGGCCCACGTCACAGGACGTTCAGGCTCAGACCATCGTCAAGTTCGCTACCGTGGACTGCGAAGGTGATCTGATTGGCTGCCCCTATTACGCCTATACGGAGGTCTTCAACCAGGTTTTGAAGGCGGGTACGGGCGGACGCTACGAGTTGCAGACGTTCCCGAATTCGCAGCTTGGCGATCTTGGCTCCCTGACGGAGCAAACCGCGCGCGGCATCATTCAGATGACCGGCGGACAGAACGCCGGCCAGCTCTCCGAGTACTACCCGTCGATCCAGATCGTCGAAATGCCCTATTCCTTCTCGTCGCTTGAAACGGCGCGCAAAGTCATGTGGGGCCCGTTTGGCAAGGAACTGGCCGATGAGGTCGCCAAGGCTTCCGGCATTCGCGTCATTTCCTGGCTGCCATCCGCCTTCCGTAACTTCTCGAATTCGGTGCGCCCGATCAAAACGCCGGAAGACATGAAGGGCCTGAAGATCCGTGTGCAGCCGGTGCCGATCCATCTCAAGATGGTTGATGCGCTCGGCGCGTCAGGCACGCCGATCGCATGGGGTGAACTCTACAACGCGTTGCAGACCGGCGTCGTCGACGGTCAGGAAAACGCGCCGTACGTCGTGCTGCTCGGCAAGCTCGAGGAAGTTCAGAAGTACTACACGCTGGACGGCCACCTCGTGAACATGCCGCTGGTCTTCATCAACGAGGAGTTCTACCAGGGACTGAGCGAAGAAGACCGCGCCGTGTTCGATGAAGCGGGCAGTGCGGCGAGCTTCGCCATGCTGGGCATCATCACCGCCAAGGAAACCCAGGATCTGAAAAAGATCGCCGACGCCGGCATCGAGATTTACAAGCCGACGCCAGCGGAATTCCAGCAGTTCGTGGACGCGACGCGCGATAGCGTGCGCAAGGTTCTCGAAGAGAACGTCGACGCCGTCTGGTTCGAGAAGCTTGAGAAAAGCATCTCCGAAGCGTCGAAATAATACGGGTTGAAGCATGAGGGCCGGCGGTCATTGCATCGCCGGCCCTTCTAACGCCGGGTTGGGAACATGCTGAAGGTTGTCGAGAAAATCTCGGACGTGCTGGCCGCTGCCGCCAGCTTCGTGTCCCGCATCATGGTTATTTTCGTGGCAACCATCCTGTTCGTGCAGGTGGTGCTTCGCTATCTGTTTCTCTACTCGCTTCCCTGGCCGGAGGAGGCGTCGCGCTACGTGATGATCTGGGCCGTCATGCTGGGCGGTTCGCTTCTGGTCAAGGACGAACAGCTCGTCTCGGTGGACTTCTTCGACAAGCTTTGGAGCCCGAAACTGCTCGTCTACCGCAACATTGCGTTCCGGGTCCTGCTCATCCTCATGCTCGCGGTGCTGTTCTACTACGGCTTGGACCAGGCCATGTTCGCGCGGAACCGGACGACGGCGGCGCTGCAGATTTCGTGGTTCTGGCCCTATCTCGCCATTCCCGTCGGCGCCGGCCTGATGCTGATCCAGATGGTCGCATTGTTTCTGCGCGACGTGATCCGTGGCGTGCCCAAGGACCAAGGTCCGACAATCCTTCGCGCTGAAATCTGAGGCAGCCATGAGCGTATCGCTGATTTTCATCATCGGACTCCTTTTCGGCTTGCTGCTGTTCGGCAGCCCGGTGATCTTCGCCATCGGCTTTGCCGGTCTCTCCTATTTCTTCATCGAGCCCGGCATGACCTCGATGCTGCCGATCTTCGCGCACAAGGTCTTCACCGGAATGGACAACTTCATCTGGTTGTCGATCCCGCTGTTCATCATGGCCGGCGAGATCATGACGGCGATTGGCATGACCGACCGGCTGTTGAATTTCTCGCGCCTTATGGTTGGCAGGTTTCGCGGCGGTCTGGCTTATGTGAACGTTGTCGGCTCCATGCTCTTCGGAGGCGTTTCCGGCGCAGCCCTCGCGGACATTTCGGCGCTTGGTCCCGTCGAAATCGAGATGATGAAGAAGGACGGCTACCGGGCGGACTTCTCAACCGCGCTGACCGTCTCCTCCGCCGTTCAAGGCCCGATCATTCCGCCAAGCATTCCCTTCATCATCTTCTCCAGCCTGACGCAGACATCGGTTGCGGGGCTTTTCCTCGCAGGCGCGATTCCCGGCATTATGGTGGGTCTGGCGCTGATGAGCGTCATTTTCATCATGGCGTTGCGCGGCAACTTCCCCAGAAACCCGATCCAGAACCTCAGTTTCAGAATGGTTCTGCACATCGTTCTGGAAGCGGTATGGGCATTGCTGATGCCGATGATCATCATCGGCGGGATCATCTCCGGAATTTTCACCGCGACGGAAGCGGCCGCTGTTGCTGTTTTCTATGCGCTGCTGGTCGGGTTTCTCGCCTACCGCAACCTGTCTCTCAAACAGATCTGGGAAATTGCCGAGCGCACGGTCCGCACCTCCGCCTCGATCTTTCTGATCGTGGCTTTCGCAACGGTCATTTCCTGGATACTTGCCAACGAGCGTCTGCCGAGCGAACTGGCCGCTCTTATTGACGGCATGGATATCCCGGTGTGGGCGCTGCTGCTGGCGATCAATGTCTTCTTTCTCGTCAACGGCCTGTGGATCGGGGATTCGGTTCAGCTGCTGTTGTTCGCGCCGCTGTTCACGCCGATCCTGGCCCAGCTTGGCGTCGATCCGCTCCACTTTGGCGTGATCATGGTGATGAACGTGATGATCGGGCTGCTTACGCCGCCCTACGGCATGGCGCTTTATCTGGGGGCGGCGATCAGCAAGGAGCCGCTGGGGGCAATCGTAAGACAATCGCTGCCATTCCTCGGCGCGTGTCTCATCGTGCTGATGCTGGTGACGTATATCCCGGCGATATCGCTGACCCTGCCGCGTGCTTTCGGTTTCGATTGATAATTTGGAGTTCTCATGCCCCTTACGGCAAATGATCTGCGAGGCGTCTTTCCGGCGCTGACGACCTCTTTCGACAAGGACGGCAATTTTGATGCCGTGGCGATGAAAGCGCATGTGGCGCGCATGTTCGATGCGGGCATGACCGGTATCGTTCCGCTCGGCGGCACAGGCGAATATACGGCGATGTCGCCTGGCGAACGGGTCGATGTCGTCACAGCCTGTGTGGAAGCAGCCAAGGGCCGTGGGCCGGTCATCGCGGGCGTTCTCTCTCCCGGGCTTGCCGAAGCCATCGAAGCCGGCAAGCGCTTTGCGCAAGCCGGCGCCGACGCGATCATGCTGGTGTCACCGTTTTATGTTCTGGGCGGTCAGCCGGGTATCTGCGATTATTACCGGCGGTTTCACGCCGAAGTCGGTTTGCCCATTGTTCTTTATGAAATCCCGGAACGCACGAACGTCAGCTATGCGCCGCAAACCGTGGCGACGCTTGCCGACGAAGGCATCGCGATCGGGATCAAGTATTCCAATCTGGACATGGTGAAGTTCACCCAGGTCATGAACGCCGCCGGCGACAAGATGGCGGTCATGGCAGGCGACGACCGCTTGCTCGCGGCGCAAATGGTGCTCGGCGCGCCGGGAACCATATTGGCGACCGCCAACCTGTGCCCGAAAGCATGGGTGGAGTGTTTCCGTCTGGGGCAGGCGGGTGATTTCGCTGCCGCCGCCGCGCTCAACAAGAAACTTTACCCGATGATGGAAGCGGTGTTCTCGGAACCCAATCCGACCGCGCTGAAATGCGCCATGAGCATTGCCGGGCATGATGCCGGTCCGGTCCGGCTGCCCTTGCTTGGGGCAAGGCCCGATACCGAGGATCGGCTCAAGGCCATGATCGCTTCTGCGCCGGAACTGTTCTGAACGCCGTCCCGGCAAGACTTGCACACACTGGCCGGTCTCCCGTCCCTACCGGGGCGGGAGAAGGACGCCGGGGTTCATGAGGTTCTCGGGATCGAATGCCGCCTTGACGCGCTGCATGAGATCGAGGCGTACCGGGTCGATCAGACGCGTCATTTCCTCGGTGAGCTTGCGGCCTATGCCGTGTTCCGCCGAAAAAGTGCCGCCATGGGCCGCGGCGACGTTATGAATGGCTCGCTCGACGTCCAGCTCCCTGGCTTCCTTGTCGGCGATGGCTGACCAGACCTCGTGCGGGAACATGACGATGTAGTGCACATTGCCGTCGGCCATATGGGCGGTGATCGCGCGCTCCGCCTGCGGGAAATCACGGGCCACAACCGCGTCGGCATCCTTGATGAAGCCGGGAATGGCCGAAGGACGCACGGATGTGTCCATGACAACGCCGATGCCATTGATCTTGTTGACTTCGGTGACCGAATGGCGGAAGTGCCAGATTTCCTTCGCCTGGGTTTCATTCTGGGCGACGACCGCGTCCGCGATAAATCCGTCCTCCATGGCCTGCGCCAGAACCGCTTCGAGTTGCGAGGTCAATTCGGTTTCGCGGCGGGGCGATGCGATTTCGATCATCAGCGACCAGGCCGGCAGCTCAGATAGCGGCATCCGGTTGCCCGGGACATGCTTCACCACATAGGACACCTGGGCATGGTCCAGAAGCTCAAGCGCTTCGACAAGATTGCCGAAAGCCATGCGCACGCGCGTTCCCGCTTCCAGCGCATGCTCTGCGCTTTCGCAGGCAATCCATGCATGAGCGCGCGATTGCATCTGCGGCGAGAGCTTGAGCACCGCGCCCGTGACGACGCCCAGTGTGCCCTCGGAGCCTGCGACGAGCTGGGTCAGATTGTAGCCGGTATTGTTTTTCCTCAGTCCTTGCAGGTCGTTGAGGATGCGCCCGTCGGCCAGCACCAGTTCGACGCCCGCCACGAGATCTCGCATCGGCCCGTAGCGCAGGACGCCGGTTCCGCCGGCATTGGTGGAGATCAATCCGCCAATCTGCGCCGTGCCTTCCGAACCGAGATACAAGGGGAATTGCATGCCCGCTTTTGCCGCGGCTTCATGGACCTCGGTCAGCGTGATGCCGGCATCCACGGTCATCAGCCCGGAATCAACATCGACTTCACGTATGCCGCGCATCCGCCGTAACCCGACGACCAGCCCCTTGGCGGGAACCGTGCCGTAGCACAGTCCGGTATTGCCGCCCTGCGGAAAAACGGGAAGCCCCTCGCTCGTTGCGGCCTTGATTGCGGCGGCCGCCTCTTCGGCGGATGCCGGCAGCGCCACGGCCACGGCATCGCCGGAACGGCGTCCCCTGAATTCGTTGATATACGGTGCTACGTCGGCGGCTTCGCTCAGGCATCCCTTGGGGCCGAGAATGCCGGTCAGTTTTTCGATGATGGAAGGTTTCGAAATGCTCATGCGACTTTGGGGTCCTTCAGCAGACAATGAGCGCCAAAAACAGGCTGCGATGCGCGATCTGAAAATTGCCGCCAAGTCATGGGACGGGCGCCGCATGCATTGGCGTGATGGGCCGCTTTACCTTGTCGTTGCTCAACGATGCGAGGTGATTATCGGTTAGTCAACGAAAATTTCCGAAACGCAAAAAATTGCCTAATCGGCAAATCAGGAGTAAGAATCAGACTTGCGGACAAGTACTTGTTTGACCTTTTGCGAAAGCGCACATTCATTGTCCGGGCCGCATATGGAATAGCGATCCTTCAATCGTGGGTAGCGGCTTCTTTTTTGTGTCGGGCGTGCGCGCATATTACAAATACGGATGTCCGGTGGCGGCGATTTTGAAGGAATCAATATGATTTTGAACGATGATGTTCTGGTCATGCGCAGAGCGGCGCAGACAGGCGGATCCGACGGCTCCGAAGTCTCTGTTTCTGCGCGGATCGTCTCCTTGCGCAAGGAGCGCGGGCTTACTTTGCAGGACTGCGCGCGCTTGAGCGGCGTTGCTGCGTCCACACTGTCGAAAATCGAGCGCGGCGAACTCTCTCCGACCGTGACGACCCTTCAGAAGATTGCCACCGGCTTCAATCTCGATGCCGCGGACCTTCTTTCCGCGAGTGCTCCGGCGGTCGGCGGCCCGGGACGGCGCGCGGTAAACCGGGCAGGGGAAGGCAAGGCGCATACCTCGTCGTCGTGCGCCAATTTTCTGCTGTGCAACGAGCTCAAGCACAAGCGGATGGTTCCGATCCGCACGCGGGTGACGGCGCGCTCCACGGATGAATATCCGGTCTGGCCGCACTCCGATGCGGAGATATTCCTGTGGGTCGTCAAGGGCCGGATGCTGTTGCACACCAGGATATACGAACCGCTGGAACTGGGTCCCGGAGATTCGGTCTATTACGATGCCAGCGGTGAACATTGCTGGACCACCGTCGGCGATGAAGACGCTGAGGTGATCTGGGTGATGACAGCCTGACCCTCTGAATTAGCCCCCGGCGGCATTGAAATTTCCCGGGAAGATCCCGAAAGAAATGCCGCTTCAATCGGTGACGCGATTTTTTGCAGAGTTTACAACTTAAAGTAGATAAAAACATGGTGGCGGCCACGTGTTTGCTATCTTAGCAAAGCTGCATTGCCGGCTGATCTGAGGCATTTTGTGTTCGTCTGACAACGTCGCCTGGTTCTTGCGGCGTATCTCGTGACCGCGCATGGCGCCTATGAATTGCCAAGTCTTTTGCCGGTGATCACAGTGCCGATGGATACCGTCGAGTATTGAAGGGAACGCAACATGTTTGATCTGGCCACGGGGTTCCTTGCCAGCGTCGAGCGTGACCCGGACGCATTGGCCATCGTCGATGGCGAAACACGGCTGACCTACAGTGAATGGCTGGTTCGCATTGCCGCGCTTGCGCAATGGCTGAAGAGCAGGGGGGTCGGACCGGGCGATCATCTGGTCACCGTGCTGCAGAACAGCTGGGAAGCCGCCACGCTGCATTGGGCGAGCCAGTTTCTTGGCGTCATCCTGACACCGATCAACTGGCGCGCGACCGACGACGAACTCGCCTACGTGCTGAAGGATAGCGGCGCGAAACTCTGCATCTACGAGGACATATCGGCGAGCGCCGCAATGGCCGCAGGTACAGCATCCGGCGTGCCGGTCGCCGATGCCGGGCAGATCGGCGTCGCGGACCTCCCGGCAAGCGGCGCGCCAGCCGTTCAGGCCGGGCCGGATGATGTATCGATCATGCTCTATACGTCCGGCACGACCGGCCGGCCCAAGGGCGTGCCGCGCAGGCACGGAGCGGAGCGGGCAGCGGCCATCGCCCATGTCGCCCAGAACACCTACCGGCAGGGCGAGATCACGCTCGGCGTCATGCCGCTCTATCACACCATGGGCGTGCGCTCGCTGCTTGCCATGAGCCTGATTGGCGGCACATTCGTCTGCCTGCGCCGGTTCGATACGGACCTCGCGCTGGAACTGATCGAGGCCGAGAAGATCACCTGTCTTTATCTCGTGCCGACGCTCTATCACGCCGTATTGCACTGCGACCGTTTCAAAAGCACGGACATATCGAGCGTGCGGCTGCTGGGGTTCGCGGGTGCGTCCATGACCGACGGGCTGCTGGAGCAATTGCAGAAAGCCTTCAAGCCGGAGTTGTTCGTCAATCACTACGGCTCATCTGAGATCTACACTTTCACCATCCACCAGAATGCGCCCGCCAAGCCCGGGTCCGCCGGCCGCGCCGGCCTCAATCAGCGCATCCGCGTCGTCGACCAGCATGCGAAAGACCCCAGCGCGATCCTGCCCGTTGGCGAGGAGGGCGAGATCATTGCCGATCTTTCCGGTGACGAGTCTTTCGAAGGCTACTGGAACAGACCGGACGGTGATGCCAAGGCGCTGCATGGCGGATGGTATTTCACCGGCGACATGGGCCGCATCGACGAGGATGGCGACCTGTTCGTGACGGGCCGCGTCGACGACATGATCATCACCGGCGGCGAGAACGTCTCTCCTGTCGAAGTCGAGAGCCACATCTCGAAAATCCCCGGCGTCGGCGAAGTCGCCGTCGTCGGACTGCCCGACGAGCAGTGGGGGCAGATCGTCACGGCCTTTGTCGAGCGCAAGGGCAATGTGACGGCGGACGATATCAACGCCCATTGCAAGGGAGCGCTCGCCAATTTCAAGCGGCCGCGCCGGATCGTCTTCGTGGAGCAGATCCCGAAATCCCCGGTCGGAAAGCTGCTGCGCCGACTTCTGGTTGCTGGCGAATATACCGAAATCCAATAAACCGTAACGCTTCGACGAAACAGGAATGACCTTATGACAAAAGACTTCACCGACCTTCACGGCAAGACCTTTGAAGGTTTCTCTGTCGAGATCGACGAGAGCAAGAAGCGCGGTGACATCGTGCTCGACAATGGCGAATACAACACCATCTCGATGGATCAGCGCGACGAGTTGCGCCACGTCTTCGAGACGCTCGACCGCGATCCCCGCGTCCGTGTGATTGTCGTGCGCGCCATCGGCAAGCACTTCTCCTCCGGCGGCTATATCCGGGGCTTTCTGGAGGCCTCGCCCGAGCACGTTTCCAAGCTCGCCGACAACATCGCAGCCGCCTCGCGCTGCGAGAAGCCGGTGATCGCCGCCAATCGCGGCTATTGCTTCGGCGTCGGATTCGAATTGTCGCTCGCCTGCGACTTCCGTCTTGTTTCGGAAACCGTCAAATACGCGCTGCCCGAACAGAAGCTCGGCCAGATCCCCGGTTCCGGCGGCTCTGCAAGGCTGCAGAAGATCGTTGGCATCACCCGCACCAAGGACATCGTGATGCGCTCGCGCCGTATCTCCGCGCAGCAGGCTTATGACTGGGGTATCGCCACCGAGTTGCATCCCGACGACAAGCTGGAAGAGGCGACCGACGCGCTTGTTGCGGAGTTGATCGAATTCTCGCCGATGGCGCAGCGCACCGCCAAGCGTCTGCTCAACCAGTCCGAGGAATGCGACCTGCAGACCGCGATCGAACTGGAAGGCCTGTGCTACTCGCGCCTGCGCCAGTCGGACGATTTCAAGGAAGGCGTCCTCGCGTTCCACGAAAAACGCGCGCCGAATTTTCAGGGCAGCTGAGCCCGGCGCTTACGCCATCGCGACCTCGTCGGAGATGTCATATCCGGCGAGGAGCTCATCGATCATCCCGGTCGCGGCTTCCCAGTCATAGGTCCGGAAGCTGTGGCCGCGCGTGACGAACTGCGCCCCGGCATAGAACATCTCGTATTGAGTATGGCGCGAACCGAATTCGGATCCGACCGCGTCCCAGCACGCTTTCATGAACTTGGTGCGCTCGTCCGCCGACGTGGCCGGCGAGCACTGCGTCGTGCGGATGATGCGGCGCAGGTTTTCGTCCGCATAGTCCTGAACCGATGACGGCAGCATGATCAGCGAGCCGCCGGCGAGTTCACGGATCTTCTCGACGATTTTTGGATAAAGCTCCTGGCTCAAAACCTGCGCGGAGTAGACCATCGAGCGGTTTGGCAGATACCACTCGCCGCGCTTGGTGCCGCTGGCTTCCATTCCGGAAAGCATCGTCTCGATCATGTTGGCCTGGGCGGCCAGATGACCGAGCTGCTCGACGACGGAAGGGATCGTCACGGTTCCGATCGTCTCGGCGAGCTTGCGGGCCATGCCGACAAGGAAGCGCAGCTTCACCGACAGCCGGATCTGGGCCTGGTAGTTCTGGAAGATGTGGCCCGGCGTATCGTGGAACTGGGCCCGGCACATATCGACGCTGCGGTGAACGAAAATCCGGTCCCACGGAACATGCACGTCCTCGAAATACATCAGCGCGTCGTTCTCGTCGAAACGCGACGACAGCGGGTTGTCGAAGGTGGACACCGCGTCCGCCTCGTAGGATTTGCGCGACAGCACCTGCAGGCCCTTGGCGTTCATCGGCACCGCGCAGGAAAACGCGAGGTCCTCCTCGCCGGGCTTGAGCGGCTGCAAGTTGGCGACGAAAACCTCGTTGGCCATGATCGAACTGGTGCCGAGCATCTTGGCGCCGCGGATGGTGATGCCGGTTGAATCCTCGTCGACGATCTTGGCGACCAGTTCCGCTTCCTGCTCGCCCCAGTCCTTTGACCGGTTGGCCTGCGGGTTGATGATCACATAGGTCAGGAAAAGGTCGTTGCGGCTGGCGTAGTGGTAGTAGTCCATATAGGCCTTGGCCCGCTTGGGGTCGTAGGCCTCGAAGACGTCGATGCCCATGATCTGGCCGGTGATCGCTGAGGCGACATGGTCCGGCGAACGGCCCATGAAGCCGTAGGACAGCCGCGCCAGCTGCTGCAGTGCCTTGCGGCGCTGGACCAGTTCCTCGTAAGAGCGCGAGCGTTGCCAGGAACGGCTGACACGGCGGTTCCCGCCATTGGGCGCGAACGTCATCAGCTCGATATTTTCCGGCAGGGATTGAAAATCATAGAAGGAAGCGGCCGACTTCACCGCGTTGCGGAAGGCCGGATGGGTTGTCACGTCATCGATGCGCTTGCCGTCAAGATAGACCGCGCGTCCGTCCTGCAACGACTTGATGTGCTCTTCGCCAGTGCGTGTATCGGCCATACCTGTCTCCCATGCATTCGAATTCATGCGTTCGAAATCGGATCGCGTGGCGCACCGCTGCGGGGTCTTCCGGCATCGGGTTGCGCGCGTCCATGAGATAATTACCTAACAAAGGAAGCTTTTCAAGAAGGCTATCTGCTGATAGATATTAGCCATGGTGCCGGGTGATTTGCCTGGTGCGGTTTGGTCTGCGAGAGGAGGCAAGAACAACTCCATGAATGAGACAAGCCCCTCCGGACAGTCCTCACGTCATGCCGCCAGGCAGGCGAAATCAGGGAAAAAAGCCGGAAAGCAGCCGCTTCCGCTGACCACGTCGCGCGAGGAATTGCTGGTTGACGGCAGCGATCACGCTTTCCGCGAACTGGTGCACGAGCTGTTCGCCTTCTTCGCCCGGCACGAGGAAATCCGCTCCGGCCATGGCCGCTATATCGGTCTGCGCGGCATCGAATACACGGTGCTGATTTCAATCGGACATCTCGGCAATTACGGCGACGTGAATATCAAAACCATCGCTGATCACCTGCACCTGTCTGGCGCGTTCATAACGACGGTGACCAACCGGCTCTCCGATTACGGGCTGGTGGAGAAGACGACGGATGTGGCCGATGCGCGCCGCGTGATGCTGGCGATCACGCCGAAAGGCTATACGCTTCTGGAGAAGCTCGCCCCGGTTCAGCGTCAGGTCAACGACGTCGAATTCGGTAGTCTAGACGCCAAGGATTTCGAACACCTTCTCGCCATCGCGCGCAAGCTGGTGGACAGCAGCAGCCAGGCGGTGGCGCTGCAAAAATACCTGAATCAGACGGCCGGATAGAGCCGGAATATAGCGAGGGAGGGGGCTATGAAGCTCACGATACGCCGCGAGTTCACGATCATTGAGGACATGCTGCAGGACTTCGGCCAGCCGGCGGAACCGCGCTTGCGCAAGGCGGCGATCGTGACAGTGATCGAGAACCCCTATGCCGGCAAATTCACTTCGGACCTGTCCGGCATGATCGCGGCCAGCGTGCCGCTGGGGGAGGCCATGGCGGCTCGGATCGCGGGTGCGATCGGCGATGAAGAGGTGCAGAGCTACGGCAAGGGCGGCATCGTCGGCACATCGGGCGAGCAGGAACACGCCAACGCACTGCTGACCACGGCTTTTGCCAACCCGTTCCGCGACGCGATAGGTGGCGGCAATGCGTGGATTTCATCCATGACCAAGGTCGCGGCGCCCGGTACGATGATCGACATCCCGATGAACCACAAGCACGACGTTTATGTCCGCTCGCACTATGATGGCATGTCGCTGGTGCTGCCCGGCGCACCGCTGCCCGACGAGGTTGCGATCATCTTCTGTGTCGCCAGCCGCGGGCGCATCAATGCCCGTGTCGGCGGCATGACGCACGACGAGGCTATGTCCAAGGCCGGGTAAGGAACGGATGAAATGCGCACGGCAATCGTCAATATTGGCAAGGTGCTGACGGGCGATCTGGAAAACCCGGTATCGGATGCCGACAGCATCATTATGGACGGCGGGCTGATCGAGACGGTTGGCGCCGCAGGCGCATCCGGGCTCGCCGCCTGCGATGTCGTAATCGATGCCGATGGCGCGATTCTTGCGCCGGGCCTGATCGACTCCCATGTCCACATCACCTTCGGCGATTATACCCCGCGCCAGCGCACGGTGGGTTTTCTGGAAAGCTATCTGCATGGCGGTGTGACGACATCGATCACCGCTTCCGAGGTGCATGTACCCGGACGCCCAAAGGACCCCGACGGCGTCAAGGCGCTGGCGGTCGCAGCCCGACGGTGCTTTGCTGATTACCGCCCCGGCGGAATGCGTGTCCATGCCGGCTCCGTTATTCTGGAACCCGGCCTGCGGGAGGATGATTTTGCCGATCTCGCGCGCCAGGGCGTATGGCTCGCCAAGGCCGGCTTCGGCGCCTTCGCGGACCCGTCCGAATACGCGCCATACGTTGAGATGGCGAAGCGCCACGGCATGATAACAACCATGCACACCGGCGGGTCGTCGATCCCAGGATCGTCCGGCATCTGGGCCGATCATGTGCTGGCGGCCGATCCGCATGTGTCGTTTCACGTCAATGGTGGGCCGGTGGCCATTCCCGATGAGGACTTTCCGCGCCTCGTCGATCAGTCGGAAATCGCGCTTCAGATCTGCACCGCCGGAAACCTGCGCACCACGCTTCTGGTTGCGGAATTGCTGGCGGAGAAGAGCCGCCTCGATCGCTTGCTGACGGCAACCGACACGCCGACCGGAAGCGGCATAATGCCGCTCGGCATGCTCTACACGATCACCCATCTGTGCGCGCTCGGCGGCATGGAGCCGGAAATCGCCATTGCGACTGCGACTGGCAATAATGCCAGCGTCTACAGGCTCAACAGCGGCATCGTCGCGCCCGGCAAGGACGCCGATGTCATCCTGCTCGATGCCTGTTCGGGCGGTTCGAAGAACGACGCGCTGAGCGCCATAACCAATGGCGATATTCCGGCGGTCTGCGCGGTCGTAACGGCGGGCGAGCCGCGCTTCGTCGGGCGCAGCCGCAATACTCCGGCTTCCATCAAGAAGGTTCGTGTGGCTGAATGCCGTGTGATGAATGATTTTTCCGGCACAGCTCACTGACGGCGTTTCGCGATTGCCTTTATCAGCCACCAGCAAGACGACCCGCAGTTCCGGCGAGGAACGGCCGCAGGCCGGTCCTCGGCTCGAACGGCATTGTTCTGTCCGCAAGACCGTCGAGATTGTGCTGGACAGCTGGACATTCCTCGTCGTGCGTGAGGCCTTCTTCGGCGTGCGGCGTTTCGACAAGTTCCAGTCCCGGCTGGGTGTTCCGCGCCAGACCCTTTCGAGCCGTCTCGCCATGCTTGTGGAGAACGGCATCCTGTTCTCGCGCAAGGGTGTCGTCGCGCGCGGGCACGAGTACCTGCTGACCAAAAAGGGCAAGGACCTGTTCTCGACCATGTTGTCGCTGATGGAATTCGGCGACAAGTGGCTGACCGGTGGCGTGCCGCCGCCGCTGACGCTGATCCACAAGACCTGCGGCCATGTCTGTCACCCGGCCACCGTATGCTCGGATTGCCGTGCCCCGGTGCAGGCCATCGAGGTCAATTTCCGTGACGGCCCCGGCGCGGGCTTCTCTCCCTTCGAGATAAGGCACCGGTTCCGCCGCAGTTCCGATCCGGCGCTTCTGGAGCGCGTGCGTCCTTGTTCGGTTGCCCGCAGTCTGCGGATCATCGGCGACCGCTGGAGCTTCCTGATCCTGCGCGAGGGCTGGTTTGGTGTGCGCCGTTTCGACGAAATGATGGAAAAGCTCGGCATCTCAAGCAACATCCTCGCAGACCGCCTGTCGCGCCTTGTCGAGGCCGGCATTTTCCGCAAGGAACGCTATGGCAGCGGCGAGCGGTTCGAATACCGTTTCACCGAAATGGGCCGCGATCTCTACAAGCCGATGATCGTGATGATGCGCTGGGGAGACCGCTGGCTTTCCGGAGGGCGTTCTCCGCTGCGGCTGCGTCACCGCCGCTGCGGCCAGGACTTCGAGCCTCTCGTCGTCTGTAGCCATTGCGGCGATGAAATTGCCGCCCAGGATACGGCCTACAGGCTGACCTACGAGATCGACTGAAGCGCCCGCGCCCGCGGCGTCTGGCGCGATTGCTGTCTCCGCAATATCAAGGTCTACCAATGCAAGCCGGCAATTTTCGGTCTAATTGGTTTTTTTTCGCATTAGGGTACGAAAATTCCAAATAGGCCATTGCAATCGGCGCTGCCGGGATTTTAAAGTCTACTAATAAAAGTCAAAAAATTTTGGCGGTGCCGGGAAGGGAGGCCATGGAAGAGCTCTTGTGCAATGTCGACAACGGCGTCGCCGTCGTGGTCATAAACCGGCCGGCACAGCGAAATTCCATGACGCTTGCCATGTGGCGCGGCATTGGCGAGCTGTTCTGGAAGCTCGATGCTGACCCTGCCGTCCGCGTGATCATTCTCACCGGCGCGGGGGAGGATTTTTCCTCGGGCGCCGACATCACCGAGTTTGCGGCGATCCGCGACGACACCGCTCAGGCCGTGGCCTACGAGGAAGCGGTCGATTACGGCTGTGGCGCCATCGCGAATGTGGGCAAGCCTGTCATTGCCGCGATCAAGGGTTATTGCCTTGGCGGCGGCGCGCATCTGGCGATGTCCTGCGACTTTCGCTACGCCCACGAGGAGGCGGTTTTCGGCATTCCCGCCGCGCGCCTGTCCATTGTCTACGGCGTCGAGGGAACGCGGAAACTGCTCGCGCTCGTTGGCGTCACGCAAGCCAAGCGGATCATGTATTCCGCCGAACGTTTCGATGCCACGCATGCCCTGTCGACGGGTTTCGTGGATCGCGTGTCGAAAGCGCCCCGCGAGGATGCTGCGGAATTCGCGTCTAAGCTGCTGGCCAACGCGCCGTTATCTATACGCGGCGCAAAGTACATCCTGACCGCGACAGCGCTTGGAACGTTCGATCCGAAGGAAGCCGACCGGCTCATTAATGCGGCATCGGCCAGCGCCGATTACCGCGAGGGCAGGGCGGCCTTCGCGGAAAAACGTCCGCCGCGCTTCGAGGGCAAGTGAGGCAGCATGAAGCCCGCGCCCTTCGAATATCTGCGTGCAACCAGCGTCAGCGAGGCGCTCGAGTTTCTCCAGCACGATGACGCCAAGATCATCGCCGGCGGGCAAAGCCTTGTGCCGATGATGAATTTCCGCCTGGCCCAGCCGGAGCGACTGGTCGATATCAACGCGATTGCCGAACTGACGGAGATCAGCGAAGACGGAGCCGACATCGTGATCGGCTCGTTGGTGCGTCATGCCGAGGCCATGCGTTCGCCTTTGCTCGCCAGGCGTTTGCCCGTCATTGCGGAAGCGATGCGCCATGTCGCGCATCTGGCGATCCGTAATCGCGGCACCGTTGGCGGTAGTCTCGTTCACGCCGATCCGTCCGCCGAGTGGCCGCTGCTGGTTGCGCTTCTCAATGGCGAGATCATCGTCGAAGGCCCCGAAGAGCGGCGTTATCTTGCGGCGGAAGAGTTTTTTATCGCTCCGCTGGTGACGGACATCGGCGAAGACGAAATCCTCACCGCTGTCCGCTTTCCCGAACCGCCGTCCGGTGCCGGAATGGCGTTCGACGAGGTGGCGCGCCGCGCCGGCGATTTCGCCATGGCGGCCAGCGGCGCCTTGGTCCAGGTCGAGGGCGGCGTGATCAGGGACCTACGCGTTGCGCTTGGCGGCGTCGGCGACGGGCCGGTCCGCGCCTCCGCTCTGGAAGAAGAGCTGACCGGAAAACCGGTCGACGCGGTTTCGGTTGCCGACATCGCTGAACTCGCCTGCGAGGGATTGGAGCCCATGACCGACTTGCATGCGTCCGCCGAGTACCGGTTGCATCTGGTTCCGGTGCTGGTTGGGCGCGTACTGGAGACGGCGCTCGCACGCGCGGCGGGAGGCAGGGCATGAGCACGCGTATCGACATCACGTTGACCGTCAACGGTGAGGAGATCGTCGAGACCGTCGAGCCGCGCATGCTGCTCTCGGATTTCCTGCGCGACCGGCTCGGCCTGACGGGCACCCATGTCGGCTGCGAGCATGGCGTCTGTGGCGCTTGCACGGTCCGTCTCAACGGGGTCACCGCCCGCGCATGTCTTACCTTCGCGGCTCAAGTGGACGGTGCGCGCATCGAGACGGTCGAGCATCTGGGCACCGTCGCTTCGCTCAACCGCATCCAGCAGGCGTTCCGAAAGCATCACGCGCTGCAATGCGGGTTCTGCACGCCGGGCTTCCTGATGACCGTGCAGGAGATGCTGGAGACCCTGCCGCTCGAAACCGATGAGGAAATCCGCGACGCGCTGTCCGGCAACATCTGCCGCTGCACTGGCTACGAGCACATCGTGCGCGCGGTGCGCGAACTCGCTGACGAACGTGAAGGAGCCGCGGCATGAAGATGCATATCCTGAATGGCGGCCGCCTGCGCATGAAGAAGCGCATCTATGTCCCTGACGCGGAACGCGATGAGACCATCGAGCTTCCGGTTCACGCCACGCTGTTCCGGCACGCCAGGGGAAACGTCCTGTTCGACACCGGCTGCCATCCCGATGTCGAGGTCGATGCGGAAGCACGCTGGGGCGGGCTGGCGAAGATCATGACGCCGATAGCGGCGCCAAAATCCGATGTTGTTTCAAGCCTTTCACAGGTCGGGTTGAATCCCGATGATATCGATATCGTCATCAACTCGCACCTGCATCCCGACCATTGCGGCTGTAACGCTTTTTTCCGGAAGGCGCAGTTCATCTGCCACAAGGCCGAACTGGCTGCTGCCGATTCGGACGGTGCCGAAGCGCGCGGATATCTGCGCGCCGACTGGGACCTTCCGATGCCGGTGGAGGCGATCGATGCGCAGCATGACGTGTTCGGCGATTCACGGCTTGTGGCCATTCCCTTGCCCGGCCACACGCCGGGGCTCATCGGCCTGCATGCCGGGCTTGACCGCACGGGAGAGGTTTTCGCCGTGTCCGATGCCGTCAGCCTGATGCGCAATCTCGACCGTGACGAGATCCCCCGCAACGCATGGGATTCCGAAAAACTGCTGGAAAGCTACATCGAGATCCGGCGGCGCCGGTTGAGGGGCGCCATGATCCTTTGCGGTCATGACGATGAGCAATGGCGGCAATTGCGTAAAGGCGCGGAAGCCTATGAATGATCTTCCGCGCAAACCCCTAGGCCCGGACGCCGATGCGCTGGCATCCGCACGCCCGAAATATGTCGGTAAGGCGGTTCAGCGGCTGGAGGACCCCCGGCTGCTCACCGGGGCGGGCCGCTACACGGCCGACATCCGCGCTGACCGGATGGTTCACGCCGCGTTCCTGCGCAGCGAGCAGGCGCACGCGCGCATCAAGTCCATCGACTGCGAGGCCGCACGCGGCCTGCCTGGCGTGACCGGTGTTTATACGGCTGCGGATTTTGCCGGCATTCCAGTCATTAAAGCGCCTTCACGCATGCGCGACTACCGGGCGACATCGTGTACCGTGCTGGCAAGCGAGAAGGTGCGTTATGTCGGCGAACCCGTGGCGGTCGTGATCGCGCGCGACCGTTACATCGCCGAAGATGCGCTGGCGCTCATCGAGGTCGATTGGGAGCCTCTGGATGTCGCCGCCGATCCGGAAAGCGCGGCCTATGACGGCGCCCCGCTGCTGCACGATGAGCTTGGCACCAACATTCTCTTCGAGCGCGTGTTCGAGACCGGCGAGCCGGACGACGCGATGGCGCAAGCGCCGCACCGTGTTTCCGGCCGCTTCAGGATGCACCGCAAGTCACCGCTGGCCATCGAACCGCGCAGCTACGTCGCCGAACCGGACCGCGCCAATGACGGGTTGACGCTTTACGGCTCGACCCAGATACCCGGCATTCTGCGCGATATTCTGTCCGGGCTGCTGGACTTGCCCGGAAGCCGGATCCGCGTCGTTGCGCCGGACGTTGGCGGCGGTTTTGGCGGCAAGGGATCGCTCTATCCCGAAGAAATCGCTGTCTGCGCGCTGGCGCGCAGGCTCGGGCGGACTGTGAAATGGGTCAGCGACCGCAGCGAGGATCTGGCATCGACGAGCCAGGGCTTCGATGAGATCATCGAGGCCGAACTGGGTTTCGATGACGACGGGGCGCTGATCGCGCTCAAGGGGCGCGTGACCGGTGATATCGGCGCTTACTCCATCTATCCGTGGACGGCGGCGCTGGAGCCTGTGCAGGTTGTCAGCTTCCTGCCCGGTCCCTACCGCATTCCCCATTATCGCGGCGAGGTGAAAGGCGTGGCGACGCCGAAGCCGCCGACCGGCCCCTATCGCGGGGTCGGGCGCCCGGCATCGGTCTTCGTGACCGAACGTCTGATCGACATGGCGGCAGCCCATCTTGGAATCGATCCAGCCGGGATGCGGCGCAAAAATCTGGTGGCGGAAGACGAGTTTCCCTACCGGATCGGTTCAGGCATCGTATGGGACCGTTCCGGCTTTGCCGAATGCCTCGATGAAGCATGTTCGCGGATCGGCTACGAGGGCTTGCGCAAGCTTCAGCGCGAAGCGCGCGCGGCGGGCCGCTGGTATGGAATCGGCATCGCCACCTACGCCGAACTGACCGGCATCGGATCTCGCATATCCGTCGCGCCCGGCATGCCGATCAACACCGGCACCGAAACCGCATCCATCCGCGTCGATTCCACCGGCGCGGTGACGGCCACCTTCGCGGTTGCCTCGCACGGGCAGAGCCTGGAGACGACGCTGGCGCAGATCGTGGCGGAGGAACTGGGTGTACGGCCAGAAGATGTCCGCATCGTCCAGGGCGACAGCGGCGCGACATCCCATGGAACCGGCACATACGCCAGCCGCAGCGCCGTTCTCGGCGGTGGGGCGGCAATCGTCACGTCGCGCGTGCTGCGCGACAAGATCAAGCGGGTTGCCTCGCATCTGCTGGAAGCCGCGGTAGAGGATATCGAAACCGGCAATGGCCGCGTTTTCGTTGCCGGCACCGACAAGTCCGTCACATTCGCGGAAGTGGCGCATGCGGTCTACTCGGACATGCGGGCTCTGCCGGCGGAGGCGCGTGAGAACCTTGAGGCGAGCGAAAGCTACGACCCCGTTACCGGGACGACCACCACGGCGACGCACATCGCGACGGTCAGGATCGACCCTGAAACCCTCGCCGTTTCGATTGACCGCTATCTGGTTGCCGAGGACTGCGGGCGGATGATCAACCCGCTGGTGGTCGACGGGCAGGTGCATGGCGGTGTGGCGCAGGGGGTCGGGGCGGCGCTTCTCGAGGAACTGAGCTACGACGAAACCGGCCAGCTGCTCACAGGCAGTCTGGCCGATTACACCGTTCCGACCGCCGCCGAAGTGCCGCCTATCGAGGTGTTCCATCTGGAAACCGAACTGCCGGGAAACCCGGGCGGTTTCCGCGGCATGGGCGAGGGCGGAACCATCGGTGCGCCGGCGGCGATTGCCAACGCGATCAGCGATGCGCTGTCGCCACTGGGTGTTGGCGTGACGGAACTGCCCGTCACGCCGGAGCGGCTGTTCCGGCTCGTGTCGGAAGCACGCAACAAGACAGATACGGAGAAATGACATGGAACTGGGCCTGAAAGGCAAGGTTGCCTTGGTGACCGGCGGCGGACGCGACGTCGGTGGCGATATTGCGAAGACGCTGGCGGGAGAGGGGGCGATCGTCGCCGTCAATTACCGCAAGTCCGCCGACGAGGCGAAAGCCGTGGTCGATGCGATCAGCGCGGCCGGAGGTCAGGCAAAGGCCTATCAGGCCGACATAGCCGACTACGCCCAGGTCACCAGGATGGTGGATGAGATCGTCGCCGATTTCGGACGTGTCGACATCCTCGTGAACAACGCCGGCTACGTGAAGTACCAGCGCTTCGTGGATTCGACGCCGGAAGACTGGAAGGCGCAGATCGATGTGTGTCTCTACGGCGCCATCCACTGCTGCCATGCGGTCGCGCCGCACATGGTCGGGCAGGAGGGCGGCCGCATCATTTCTCTGATCGGAGACAGCTCCCGCATCGGCGAGGCCAATCTCGCCATGGCGGCGGCCACGCGGGCGGGCACCATGGCGCTTGGCAAGTCGCTCGCAAAGGAGCTCGGACGTGCCAACATCACCATCAACACGGTGTCGCTGGGGCTGGTTGAAACGTCCCACTCGGACCCGGATTTCCTGGCCAAGAACCGCGACAAGATCGTCAAGGCCTATCCGCTGCGCCGTATCGGCAAACCCGAAGACGTGGCGCCGATGGTGGCGTTTCTGGCGTCCGATGCCGCGTCCTGGGTGACGGGGCAGGTGATCAGCGTCAACGGCGGGTTCAGTATGGTCTGATGCGCCCCAAGAGGGATTGAGGGAGGAAAACATGATCCGCACAGATTTGATCGCGCCGGTCAGCGAACTTCTCGAGCGCCAGGCGAAACGCTTTCCGGACAAGATCGCCTACTCGGATGCAAAGCGCGCAATCAGCTACGCCGATCTGGAAACAGAAACGCGCAACCTTGCGACGCAATTGCTTGCCAAAGGGCTCGGCGAAGGCGGGGCTGTCGCGCTGTGGATTCCGAACGGCGTCGATTGGGTCGTTGCCTGCTTCGCGATCGTGCGAGCCGGCGGCTTATGCGTGCCGATCAGCTACGATTCCACCAAGACCGAGGTCGCCTACCGGCTTGAGGATGCGGCCTGCGATTTCGTCATCACGAAGCCGGAGCAGGTTGCGGCTCTCGATGCGATTGCCGAAAACGGTCCCAATCCCGCACACCGGATCATTGCCGGTGGCGATGCGGCCGCTCCCGCGATGTCATTCACGGACCTTGTGGCATCGCCGGCGGATGGCGTTACGCTTGTCACCGACGATATCGATAGGGTGTCGTACCTGGTTTACACCTCCGGAACGACCGGGCGCGCCAAGGGCGTCAAGCTAACCACGCGCAGCATGCTGTGGGTCACGGCGTCGTGCTGGGCGCCGATTTCCGGCCTTTGCGAAGACGACCGTGTGTTGTCGCCGCTGCCGCTGTTTCATTCCTATGCGCTGAACCTGTCCGTGCTGTCTATCCTGGCTGTCGGGGCCAGCGAACACATCATGGAGAAGTTCTCGACCGCAGGCGCGATTGAGCATTTGTCGAAGGGTGAATTCACCTTCATGCCCGGCGTGCCGACCATGTTTCACTACCTGCTGCTCGCGGCGAAGGAACAGGGCTCCAAACCCTTCAACGGCGTGCGCTGCTGCGTTTCGGCGGGCGCAATCATGCCCGGCAGCCTGAACAACGACTTCGAAAGCTACTTCGGCGTACAGCTTCTCGACGGTTACGGCATTACCGAAACATCGACAATGGTCACGATGAACTGGCCGGGGAAATACCGTGTGCCCGGTTCCTGTGGCCTGCCCCTACCGGGACTGGCGGTGCGCATCATCGATCCGGTATCCGGCAAGGATGTCGAATTCGGCGGCGAGGGCGAACTGATCTGCCGTGGCCCGAACCTGATGCAGGGCTATCACAACAAGCCGGAGGAAACGGCGAGCGCCTTGCGCGACGGGTGGTATCACACCGGCGATCTTGCCCGCAGCGACAAGAGCGGGTTCCTGACCATTACCGGGCGCCTGAAGGAACTGATTATCCGTGGCGGGCAGAACATTGCGCCTGCCGAGATCGAGGAAACCATCCTGCTGCTCGACGAGGTCCGCGATTGCGCCATCGTCGGCGTTTCGCACGAAACACTGGGGGAGGTGCCGGCGGCCTTCATCGTGGCGGCGGATTGCGACATCGATCCGGACAGGATACGCGCCTTCTGCCGCGAACGGCTTTCCGGCTACAAGGTGCCGGAACATATTCACATCGTTGAGGAAATTCCGCGCACGGGGTCTGGAAAGATCATGCGGTTCAAGCTGCGCGACCTTGTCGAATAACAGCTCTGCTAGCCGGTCGCGAGCATGCGGCCGATGACCATGCGCTGGATGTCGCTGGTCCCCTCGTAGATCTGGCAGATGCGCGCATCGCGATAGAGCCGTTCGAGCGGGTAGTCGGAGAGATAGCCGTAGCCGCCGAGAACCTGAAGGCCCTGGCTGCAGACCCGCTCCGCCATCTCCGAGGCGTAGAGCTTCGCCATCGAGGATTCCTTCTGGAACGGCTGCCCGGCATCGAGCAGGGCGGCTGCGTGATAGGTGAGCCGGCGCGCCGCCTCGATCTCGGTCGCCATGGTTGCCAGCCGGAATCCGACGGCCTGATGCTCGATGATCGGCTGTCCGAAAGATGTGCGCTCCTTCGCATAGGCCAGGGATTCATCGAGCGCGGCTTGCGCTATGCCGACGGCCTGGGCCGCGATGCCGAGACGGCTGCGCGCAAGTGCGCCCAGGATGATCTTGTAGCCTTCGCCCGGTTTGCCGAGAACATGACTGTCATCAAGCCTGACGTTTTCCAGTATGAGCTGCGCCGTGCCCGACGCCCGGATGCCGAGCTTCTCTTCGGGCTTGCCGGTTGAGAAACCCGGCGCATCGGTTGGCACGAGAAAGCAGGTTATGCCGCGCGGTCCGGCTTCCGCATCGGTCGAGGCCAGCAGGACCGCAAGGCCCGCGAACGCGCCTCCGGTGATGAACTGCTTTGCGCCGTTGAGGACATAGCCGTCATGCGTGCGTTCCGCGCGTGTGCGGATGTCGGCGGCATTCGATCCGGCCTGGCTTTCAGTGATGGCAATGGCGCCGATCGTATCGGCGCTGACGAGCGCGGGCAGGAAGCGTTGCTTCTGCTCCTCGGTCCCATGCTGGACGATGGGCATGCAGGCCAGTGAGTTGTGCGTGGACATAACAACGCCGATGGAGGCGTCCGCCCGCGAAACCTCCTCCACGGCCATGGTCAACGCACTGTAGCTTGCGCCCGCGCCGCCCCATTCCTCGGGCACGGCCACGGCCATCAGGCCTAGCTCGCCAAGCTGTTTCAGTTCCTTGAGCGGCGCAGCCGATGTCCGGTCCCTTTCAGCGGCGCCGGGCGCGAGCTCGGCCTGCGCGAAGCGGCGCGCTGTTTCGCGGATCATTTCAACGTCTGTATCCGGTGACATGGCTATCGGCTCCGGTTCCTGTTCACAGCTTTGCGATGAAGTCGTAAAGCGCGGCGCGGCATTCCTCCGGCTTTTCGATCTGCAGCAGGTGACCGACACCTTCCATGCCGACGTAGTCGTAGCCGCCTTCCTTCGCCAGCGCACAGTTGGCGGGCCCTGTCGGCGGCCCACCACGCCCTTCCGGGTCCGCGCCGATCAGCCGTGCGGGCACGCCCAGCGCGTCCGCCGACGGCCACAGATTGAGTGTCAGCGCGGCAAGATAAATCGATGCTTCCAGTTCGCGCGCGCAGCTGAGCCGGTAGTCTCCGGTATCGTCCTGCCTGAGAACGGCGTTTGCCATGTCGGCGCGTGCTTGCGGCAGCCACTTCGCGCTGGCCCTGGCTTCACCATAAGAGGCTTCCAGTTCGCCCGGTGAGCCGAACCGTTCCGGCCGCTCGCAGGCCCATTGAACCAGCTTCAGCTCAAAGCCGCGCATGGCTTCGTAGAGATGATGGCCCTGCGGCGGAACGCTTGGCGGGTCGTAAAGGACAAGCGCATCGTATGGAGAGCCCATTTCGGCTGCGTTCTTCATCGCCGCGCGCGAGGTCATGGAGTGGAAGACCCCGATGGCCCTCGACTTGCCGAGTTTGGCTTCGACCTCCCGGTGGACCGTGGTCAGATCCCAGGCCATCTGCTGGTAATGGTGGCCGTCGGCGCCCGTCGGGGCGTTTTGCCCGTGATTGCGCATGTCGAAAAGCACGACATCGAAGTCGGTCAGAAGCGATTCCCAGAACACCCGGTAGCCATCGACGGCAAAGCCGTTGCCATGCGAAATATAAAGCCTGTCGGCGCCTTTCCTGGCATGGTGGCGGATACTGATTTCCGCGCCGTCATCCATCTTGACGGCAAAGGTTTCAGGACGCATTTGAGGTGTTCTCCATCCACGTTGCCGGTAGCGTTCCCGGAGCACCCGTCTCAACGCGCGGATGATTGTGAAAATCGCAACCGGATTGTTTGAGGGAAGGGGCCTGACGTTGGCAGACGACACCAAGCCGGGGCATGGCCCGCTTTATTTCGATGACTTCACGGTCGGCCGCGTGTTTCCCACGGCGAAGACCCTGATCACCGAAGCGGACACAATCGCATTCGCGTCGGCCTATGATCCCCAGCCCTTTCACACCGATCCCGTGGCGGCGGTGGACACGTTCTTCGGCAAGCATGTCGCAAGCGGCTGGCATACGGTGGCCGCAACCATGCGGCTTATGGTCGAGGCCTTGCCCGTCGCCGGCGGCCTGATCGGCGCCGGTGTCGAGAACATACGCTGGCCGCGCCCGGTTGTGCCCGGCGAGGAATTGCAGGCCCGCATTGAAGTGGAATCGGCCCGCGTTTCCGCCTCCAGACCCGGCATTGGAATCGTTGGCATCAAGGTGACGACCTTCAATCAGGACGGCGATGTCGTGCAGACCATGCACCCGCGTATCGTCGTTCCGCTTCGCGCCGCTGATTGAACACATATGTGAGCAAATCCTCACGGGTGGCGTGACAGCCAATCCTCGATGGCCGCCATGACTGCGGTTGGATTTTCCAGCGCGCTGATGTGGCCTGCATCGGGGATCACGACGTGTTTCGAGGTCGGAATCTTGCTGGCGGCCTTGGCGAGGGCTGCTGGTGGCGCGCCCTTGTCCTTCTCTCCCCCAAGAATCAGGGTCGGAACCGTGATGCAATGCAGGTGAGGTCCATAGGCCAGGGTCTTGAGAGCCTCGCAGCAGCCTTCGTGGCCGACCGGGTTCGTTGTCCGGATCATTTCCCGGACGCGGTCGAGCACGGGCAGATTCTTTTCAAGGCTTTCCGGCGTGAACCAGCGTTCGATTGTGGATTCGACGACGCCTTCCATGCCCTTCTCGCGCGCCTTGTCGATCCGCGACTGGAAGTAGGCGGCGTAGTCGCGCGGGGCGTCCGGGCGGGAGTCGCAGGCGATGATGGTTTTCAGCCGTTCGGGATGATGGATGCCCAGGCCGTAGCCGATCATTCCCCCGATCGACAGGCCGATCCAGTGGCTCTGCTCCACGCCGAGCGCTTCCCAGATGCCCAGTACGTCCTCGATGAGCAGCGGGAATGAGTACGCCCCTCGTGGCGCCTGGCTCTTGCCATGGCCGCGCTGGTCGTAGCGCAGAACCCGGAACCGGTCGCTCAGCGATGCCGCGATCTCATCCCAGAGTGTCAGGTTGTTTGCGAGCGCATGGGCAAGCGTGACCCAGGGCGCACCCTCAGGCCCCTCGACCACGCAGTTGAACCTGACGCCATTCGAAATGACTTCCATAGATTTCCTCATGTCACGTTGGCCGGCGGGGATTACTTGTCCTCGGCGACGTAGGTGAGTTCCTCGGCGATCTTCAGCTCGACGAGGACGTTCTCCTCCTCGGACTCCTCGCAAAGCGTGGAGCGATGGGCGATGCCGCGCGGAATGAACAGCATGTCGCCGGGGCGCACGATGCGAATCCCCATTTCGGTTTCCCAGCGCAGCGCGCCCTTGACGCAGAAGATGATCTCGTGAGCATCCGCATTGCGGTGCCAGAAGCCCATGTCTTCCTTGCTGCGCTTGGACAGGTCGATCTTCACGGTCTTGGCGTCGTACATCCGCAGCGGCTTGCCGTCGGCAAGGCCGAAGTTAGATGGCTGGAACTTCTCGTCGAAAATGTTGAACAGCCGCAGCGCCTCGGAATTCTCCAGAACCCCGCCGTTTTCCATGGGCGAGGTGTCGCGCTGAAGGACGACATTCTTGCCATCGATGGTGATGAGTTCGCGATTGGGGGTCTTGGACATGGTTTCCTCTCCAGACGTTTGGTCAGTGTTTCGTGCTCGCAAGCGAGAACCGGATCAGGCCGCTGTCATCCTCGTGACGCAGAACGGTTCCCTCGAAGACGAGCCGGTTCAGGTGGGCGAGGGCTTCGCCCATGGCAAAGTTGACCTGGTGGCCGTCGAGCTCGCGCTTGAACAGCGGTTCCAGCAGGTCGCCGGCGGTGCGCGCCTCGTGGCCTTCGAGAAGCGCGATGACTTCCTCAAGCCGTTCCTCGTGGTGGTGCTTGAGCTCAGCGATGCGCGCCTTGGCGTTGTGGAAGGGTTCGCGGTGCGACGGCAAAACGAAGGTCTGCTCCGTGACGATCGCGTCGAGCCGGTCAAGAGACTCGATGAACTCCCGCAGCGGGTCGGCGAGAGGCTCCCATGGCCAGACGCTGACGTTGGTGGTGATCTTCGGCAGGATCTGGTCGCCTGCGATCAGAATGTCGTCGCGCGCATTGTAGAGCGTTGCGAGGTCCGGCGAGTGCCCCTGGCCGGTGGTTATCAGCCAGTCGCGCCCGCCGATGGTGATCGTCTCGCCGGAATTGATCCGCTGGAAATCGTCGGTCAGTTCCACGCCGGAGTCGTAGAGCACGGTTTCGGAGCGATAGAGATCAATCAATTGCGGCGAGGCGCCGTTGCGGGTCCAGAATTCCGCGCGCAATTCGTAGTCGTCGCTGTAAAGCGATTTCAACGCCACATTCGCCGCCATCCACTCAAGCTGCGTCATATGGGGCCTGAGGCCCCAGCGGTTGCAGATGAAGTGGCAATTGCCGACATGGTCAGGATGGAAATGGGTCACGATCAGGCGCGTAACCGGTTTGCCGCCGAGCACCTCCGACCACGCGCGTTCAAGGCGCAACTTGGTGGGATCGTCGCTGAAGCCGCAATCGATCATGGTGAAGCCGTCACCATCCTCGAGCAGCCACAGGTTTACCGCCCTGAGACTGCGGAAGGGGACTGGCACCGTGATACGGAATATACCAGGTGCGACTTCGACCGGATGCGTCTGATCCGGCGTCGCTGGAGCGGTGGTGGAGGTGTTCATGCTGCCCCCGCATTCGAGGGCGTTTCGCCACGCATTTCCGCGGCAGCCTCCATGATGGCCTTCACAAGGCCGTCGTATCCGGTACAGCGGCAGATATGCCCGCCCAGCACCTCGCGCACCTCGTCCTCCTCGGGGTTTTGCTTGCGGGAGAGGAAGTCGGAGAAGGACATCAGGATGCCCGCCGTGCAGAAGCCGCATTGCAGGGCGTGATGCTTGCGGAAGGCGCGCTGCAACGCGTTGAGCGCATCCTTGCTGGCGGCAAGCCCCTCGACCGTGTCGATGCGCCGGCCATCGGCCTGAACCGCAAGCATAAGGCAGGAGCGCGCGGCGACGCCGTCGATGCGCACCGTGCAGCAGCCGCAAACGCCATGCTCGCAGCCTACATGAGTGCCGGTTAGCCCGAGTTCGTTGCGCAGGAAGTCGGTCAGCAGCATGCGGGAGGTCGCATTTCCCGACACCGTCTTGCCGTTCAACTCGAGGCTGATGCGCACGACTTCGTCTTTGGTCACTTCGCGCATGCACGCACCTCCCCGATGATGATGGGCACAAGCCGGCGCACGAGGTCGCGACGGTAGCGGGCGCTGGCGTGAATGTCGTCGTATCCGCCCAGTTCCCATGCCAGCCGTTCGATGCGGTCGGTCATGTCCGAAACCGTCAGCGATGCCTCGATGCCGATGCATGCCGGTCTGTCGGCGACGCCCCCCACGGCGACCCGGACGGCGCCCTGGTCTGCTGCCACCGCGCCGACGGAAACAATGGCGAAGTCGCCATGGCGGCGGGCAACCTCACGGAACGCGGCGCCTTTCGTCCCCACATCGGCGGGAAAGCGGACGGCGGTGATCATTTCGTCGTCGCGCCGCGCCGTTTGCAGCATGCCGGTCTGGAACTCGGATGCCTTGAGATGGCGCGTGCCGGATTTCGAGCGCAGCACGACTTCGCCTTCCAAAAGGGCAAGCGAAAGCGGCAACTCGGAACTGGGGTCGGCATGGGCGATCGATCCGCACACGGTGCCGCGGTTGCGGGTCTGGAAATGTCCGACCCAGGGCAAGGCCTTGGCGATGAAGGGAGCATGTTCCTTCAACTGCGGCCAGGCGAGGAATTCCGCCTGGGTCACAGCCGCGCCGACCTCGATCATGTTGCCGTCGATCCGGATCGACCGCAGTTCGTCGATCTGCGAAATGTCGATCAGCGCTTTGGGCTCGACCAGCCGCAGATTGAGCATGGCCATCAGCGACTGTCCGCCGGCAAGGATGCGCGCATCCGCACCGTGTTCGGCCAATCCGGCGACAGCCTCTTCGGCCGTGTCCGGGCGTATGTAGCTGAGCGGAGCCGGTTTCATCGGTTGCCTCCGAACAGACGGGCGATCCACGAACGGGATTCGGATTTGGAGCCATTCGCGGACGCGTCAGCACCGTGCTTGCCGGATGCAACTTCGGAAAGGCGCTCGAAGAACTGGCCGATGACGATTTGCGCCGCGCGCTTGATCATACGCCCGCCCACGGAGGCGACCTTTCCGCCGATATCGACGCCGTAGGTGTAGTCGATGCGCGTCGCGCCGTCCTCGGGTGTCAGCGTGACGTGGCCGCTGCCCTGTGCCTTTCCGAGCGGTCCGGCGAGATCGCCCGACAGCGTCGCGGCGCGCTCGGGATTCAGATCGCTCAGTTTGACGTCGGCGATGAAGCGGCCGCGGATCGGGCCCACGCCAAGCGAGACCTGCGCACGATAGTGTTCCGGAGTGACGGCGCTGACCGAATGGCAGCCGGGAATGATGTGCTTGAGGCTTTCGGGATCGAGCAGAGCCTTCCAGATTTCGGCGGGCGAAGCCTTGACGGTGACGCTGCCGTCGCCGGTGATCGCGGCATCTCCCGCCGTGGCCGAGACGGGTTTTTCCGCCGAAATGCCGGCGGGTGGGGCGGCTTCCTCGCCGCAAACCAGGGCGTTAAGGCGTTCCGGCGTTGCCGGTAGCGGCACATCCTTGAGAGATAGGGCGTCGGCGACGGCATTTGCGATGCACACCGGCGTGCTCATGCAATTGCCTTCCGCAAGTCCCTTTGCGCCCAGCGGCGTGAAAGGCGACGGCGTCTCGATGTGCATCAGTTCGACCGGGGGAACTTCGCAGGCCGTGGGAACGAGGTATTCGGCGAAGGTGCCGGACTGCAGGGCGCCCGCCTCGTCGTAGACGATTTCCTCGTATAAGGCGCTCGCCAGCCCCTGCACGAACGCACCGCGAATCTGGCCTTCCGCCAGCAGCGGATTGATCAGCGTTCCCGCGTCATGCATGGAGACATAGCGGTCGACGCGGACCTGCATGGTAGCCGGATCAATCTCGACGCCGCACATGTCGAACACGAAACCGTATGTCAGTGAGGTGTTGATCTCGTCCTTGGAACTCGGCGGCTCCAGTTCCGGTGGCGACCAGATGCCCGTTTCGCTCAAGCCCGGATCGTCGGTCTCCGGCATCAGCACCGGCGACCAGTGAGCGGTGCCGGCGACGCGTGCGAACGCCGCGCCATTGTCCGGGTTCGTCTTCGAGAAAACGCGGCCGCCGCCGAAATCGATATCGTCGGCAACCGTATTGAGCTGCTTTGCGGCGATGCGGGCGACCTTCTCGCGGATGTTTTTCGCAGCGATATGCGCGGCAACCGCCGTGCCCGGCGAGAAACGGCACGAATAGGTGCCCGCCGCGATCGACCACGCGTCCTTCTGGGTATCGAGTTCCAGGTTGATGGATATGTCGTCGGGCTTGAGGCCAAGCTGATCGGCGACGATCTGCGAAATCGCCGTCGCGTGCCCCTGGCCCTGCACGGTCAGGTCGGCTGTCACCGACACGGTGCCGATGGCGTCGACATTGACGTTGACCATGGAGATCGCGCCGTTCTTGGGGCCCTGGCGCTCGCGCACGTCCGCCGGATTGATAGTGCTGAGATAGCCCATGTTGGACATGCCCGGCTCGACCACTGTGGCGAAACCGATGCCGTACATGCGGCCTTCCTTGCGCGCCTTGTCACGCCGCGCCAACAGGTCGTCCAGGCGCCCTTCGCCAACCGCCTTGTCGATGGCCTGCTGGTAGTCTCCGGAATCGTAGAGCGCGCCGGCGCAGGTGCGGTAGGGGAAACTGCCGGGCGAGATCAGATTGCGGCGGATCACCTCGAGCGGATCGAGTTCGAGTTCGATCGCGACGCGCTGCATCAGGCGTTCGAGCGCCAGATAGAGCTGCGGTCCGCCGAAGCCGCGGACCAGCGACGCGGGCATCTTGTTGGTCACGACGACACGATTTGTCATCGCCAGATTGCGGATGTCGTATGCGCCCGTCGTCGCGCCATGCATCCGGTACAGCGGCCCGGGCATCGGCGCGCGCAGATAGGCGCCGTAATCTTCCATGTTGTCGAAGCGCAGCGCGGTAACGCGACCGTCCTTTTCGACAGCGGCCTCGATCTTGGTGACGCGGTTGGGCCCGGAATTGGCCGCCTGCAGGTGCTCCAGCCGGTCTTCGACCCATTTCACTGGACGCCCGACCACACGCGAGGCCAGCGCCATCAGGACGATATAGGGAAAAACCGAGAGTTTGATGCCGAAGCTGCCGCCGCTGTCGGCGGGAATCCTCAGCCTCAGACGCGTCCCCGGCACGCGCAGCGAACGCGCCATGACAGGATGAATGCTGAACGGCCCCTGGAAATTGGCCAGCACGTCGTAGCTGTCATCACCGCGCAGATAGTTTGCAACGACGACGAAACATTCCATCGGCGTATAGGAACTGCGCGGATATTCCACTTCCAGCGAAACCGTCTTGTGGGCTGCCGCAAAAGCCTTGTCCGGATCGCCATAGGTGAATTCCCGGGCCGAAAGCTCATTGCTTCCCGCATCGGGATGCAGCACGGGCGCGTCAGCCGATACCGCCTCGCGCGGATCGATCACCACGGGAAGCGGATCGTAGGCAACGTCGACCAGGTCGGCGCCGTCCTCGGCGATGTAGCGGTCCTCGGCAATGACTATCGCCACGGCCTCGCCGACATAGCGGACGCGTTCGACGGCCAGCGCCCACTGGTCGATCGGCTTTTTCAGCACGATCAGGAACGGATCGGAAATGGCGCGGATGTCCTCGCCGGTGAGGACATGGTGCACGCCGGGCAGGGCGAGCGCCTTCGAAGTGTCGATGTCCTTGATCAGCGCATGGGCATGCGGCGACCGCACGACGGCCGCATGCAGGGTTCCGCGCGGCGTGGCGACATCGTCGGCATAGCGTCCCGCGCCCATCAGAAGGGCCGCGTCCTCGCGTCTTTCCAAGCTCCGGCCAACCCACGGCGCGGAATCATCCGTGGGTTTCCGGTCTAATTTCGCATTCGAATGCGTATTTATGTCCGCAGTGTTGGTCAATGGAGTATCTTGTTCAAGTCGTTGGTAAAGCTGAAAAATTTTCCGGATCGATGGAAAGGGGGTATGTTATTTTCCGCCCAACCGGTATCCGGGCAGGAACGCTAACACCGCTAAAAGAGGCGGTAAAGTCATAATTCGTATTAAACTACCAAATTGTTGTCTGCGCGGGAAAATCGCGGTTATGCTATGCGCGTAGTGTGTGGCTGCGTTTACACGGTTACGTTGAATGGCCGGAAGATGGCTTGAGCGGGAAGGGTGCGGGTTTGGTTCTGATGAATGAGAGGGCGGGCGAGGGGGAGCTGGTTATCAAGCCCGTGACCCTGGAAGACGTTCCGGCAATTGTGGGTATCGATGCGGAAGTGACCGGTTCTGCGAAAGCGGATTTCTGGTACGGTTGTTATGCGCGGCAGAATACCGATGCCAAATGCAGGTTTCTGGTGGCTCACCGCGACGGCGAGGTGGCCGGCTACACTTTCGGTGCGATCCAGGCGTGGGAATTCGGTTCCCCGCCTTGCGGTTGGGTGGAGGTCATCTCGGTGGCCCCGCAGTATCGCAATGCCCATGTGGCGACAAAGCTTTTCGATGCGGTCGTCGCGTATTTCCGCGACAATGGAATCGACACGGTCAGGACCATGCTGCACATCGACGATCACCAGCTGATATCGTTTTTCCGGATGCAGGGCATGGCGGCCGGGCCCTATATCGAGCTGGAAATGCAGGCGGACTAAGGCGGTACGCTGCGGCGTATGCGCGGCAGGAGAGAATTTCATGAAGCTTCAACAGGGAACGATGTGCGCCATCTTCGCGGTCTTGCATATGGCGTCGCGGCCCAAGGAGCAGATCCCCGCGAGCGAGATTGCGGAGACATACGGGGTATCGCAGCATCACCTGGCCAAGGTGCTGAGGACGCTTTCGCTTGCCGGAATCGTTGAATCGACCCGCGGCGCGGGCGGCGGCTGCAGTTTCATTGGCGATGCGCGCAAGATCACGCTCTACGATATCATCAAGCTGTTCGAAACCGGCTGGTTCGCTGGCGATTCGAACAAGCCGCGCGGGCAGTCGGATGAAGCCGGCGAGCTGTACAGGGTGATGGGCGAGGTCGACCGTCACACCGCGGCGACGCTTCAGTCGGTAACGTTGCAGACCATCCTGAACAATGCCAGGCGAACGGCGCGCCGGCGCGAAAACGGCGTCGCGGATGGCCGGATGATTGTGGCGGAATAAAACGTTTCCGGACTATATGGGCAGCCGTTGGGCGAGGTGCCCGAGTCTGCTCGATTGCCCGGTTTTCCGCATGGAAAACCGTTCTTGGCATCCAAAAATCGAAATCTCCACTTGACGGACGGCGGAAAGCGGGATGGTATAAATACGCAATCTGATACCAATTTGCCGTTTGGTGCATCATCAGGGAACGATGTTATTCACGGCCAAAAGGGTTTGTGCCCATTCAGGCGCGCAACGGGAGGAATGAAATGAACGCAGTTCGCAAAATCACCAGCCTGCTTGCAGGTGCCGGGTTGCTGGCAGCCGCCAGCACCTCTGCCTTGGCGCAGGATAAGACTGTCAAGGTCGGTCTGTTGTCCGACTTCAGTGGCGTTTTCGCCCAGTTGGCCAAGGACGTCGAGGACTCCTGGATGCTGGCGCTCGAAGAGCGCGGCGGAATGGTCGCGGGCTACAAGGTCGAGATCATCAAGGAAGACTCGGAAAATTCGCCTCAGGTTGGCGTCCAGAAGGCCAACAAGCTGATCAAATCCGATAATGTCGCCATCTTCGGTGGCGTCATCTCCTCTGGTGTCGGCATCGCGCTCGCCGGTGTCGCCGACAAGGAAAAGACCCCGTTTGTCGCGGGCTTTGCCATCGCCGATCCGCTGACAGGCAAGTTCTGCAGCCCCTATGTGGCGCGCACGTCGTTCTCGGCCAATGCGCTTCAGTCCGCTGCGGGCGCCTACTGGGCCAAGCAGGGCGTCAAGACAGCCGTCTTCATGGGGCCCGACTACGCCGCCGGGCAGGCCATGCTGGCAGGTTTCAAAAACGGCTTCGAGGCTGCGGGCGGCAAGGTCGTGCTCGAGGAACTGACGCCTTTCAAGACCACCAAGGACTGGGGCCCGTCGCTGCTCAAGGCGCAGCAGACCGGCGCGGACATGATCTACACCTTCTACGCCGGCAGCGAAGCCGTTCAGGTCGTGAAGCAGCACGCCGCCTTCGGCATGCAGGAGAAAATGCCGCTGCGCGGCGCGATGTGGATTTATGACGAAGCGCTTTGGGATGCCATGGGCGGTGTCCAGATGAACGCGATCCATGTCACCAACTACACGAACGCGCTTGATACCGAGGCGTCCGAGAAGTTCGAGAAGGCCTTCAGCGACAAGTACGGCCGCCTGCCGGTTGCTTCCAACGCGATGGGTTACACCAACGCGGTCGCGATCTTCGACGGTCTGGCCAAGGCGATCGAGGAAAACGGCGGTAACCTGCCGGAAGACAAGGCGAAGATCATTTCCGCACTCGCTTCGCTGAAGCTCGACAACGATCCGCGCGGCCCTGTCCACTTCAACAAGGACAACAACGCCATGCAGGACAATCTCTACATGGTGCAGATTGTGGAAGGCCCCGACGGCAAGCCGACGCACAAGGTGATCGATACCTTCCCGTACGGCGAGGATCTGCCTGGCTGCAACATGAAGTAATCGTTGTGAAAACCATGCGGCGGCGCGACATCCGCGCCGCCGTTTTCATGAGATGATCATCACAGCCCGGCGCCCGACATGACATTTTTCCTCTTCAATCTTCTGAACGGCCTTCAGCTTTCCATGCTGATCTTCCTGATGGCCATCGGTCTCACGGTCATCTTCGGGCTGATGGATATCCTCAACCTTGCCCACGGGGCGTTCTACATGGCCGGCGCCTACTTCGGTTATGTCGTCTTTCAGGGGACCGGAAGCTTCTGGATCGCTCTTGCGGTCGCGCCGCTGTTGCCGCTGGTGCTCGGTTTTCTGCTGCAGTACTTCGTGCTGCAACCGCTGATCGACCGGGGCCGCAGCGCCCATCTGGACATGGCGCTCCTGACGTTCGGGCTGCTGTTTTTCACCATCGGCCTGATCGATCTGATCTTCTTCGAGACGCTGGGGCTCACGTTCATGAGCATCGACAAGCCGGCCGGTCTCGGCAGCTACGTCGACATCGGCACGTTCTATCCCGCCTACCGGCTTTTCATCATAGCCGTCGGGTTGATCGTCGCGCTGATCGTCTGGCTGATCCTTGAGCGCACAGTCGTCGGTGCTGTCGTGCGCGCCGGTGTCGATGACCGGGAAATGGTGCGCGCCATGGGCGTGAATGTCTACGTCGTGTTCGCGAGCGTTTTCGCTCTGGGGTGCGGTCTGGCCGGGCTTGCCGGCGTCATCGCGGGGGCTGAATTGTCGATCAATATCTCGATGGGTGTTCAAATCCTGATCCCCACTCTGGTCGTCGTGGTGCTCGGCGGGCTCGGGTCGGTCAAGGGCTGTTTCTTCGGCTCGCTTATCGTCGGCATGACCGAGACGCTGTCCCAGGCCTATGTGCCGGCGCTGGCTCTGTTCGCGACATATCTGATCCTGGCGGCGATGCTCATCTTCCGGCCGCAGGGTTTCTTCGGCCGCACGCCGAAGTCGGTCTGAGGGGCATCGCGGGATGGAAAATACAAAGGACGAAAGCTGGCACCCGCTCGTCGAGGGAGACGAGTCCCGGCACGACCCGCTGGACGAGGTGGCCAACGCCGATCACCGGAAATTCCTGATCACGGCGCTGATCGGGCTCGTTGTTCTCATCGCTCTGCCCTTCATGGTCGGCGATTACTATGTTTCGCTGCTGAGCGAGATCCTGATTTTCGGGCTTCTCGTTTCGGGGGTGAACCTGCTCCTCGGCTATACGGGCCTGGTGTCGCTCGGTCATGCGTCCTTCATGGGACTTGGCGCCTATGCCACCGCTGTGATCGCGGCGCTCCTGGGCTATCCGGTCTGGATCGCCATGCTGGCCTCGATCCTGATCAGCCTGCTGATAGCCTACGGCGTCGGCTTGCTGAGCGTGCGTACCAAGGGCGTGCAGTTCCTGCTGATCACCCTTGCCTTCGGGCAGATGTTCCACGCCATCGCCGAAAAGACCCGGGTCACCGGTGGCGATGACGGCATGACCAATATCCCGCGCATCGATCTCGGTTTCATCGGCCTGGATGCCGATCATGACCGGGTGTTCTACTTCTTCGTCCTGTTTTGCTTCGTGGTCGCCATGGCGATCCTGCGCCGGATCGTCGAAAGCCCGTTCGGGCGCGTTCTGGTCGGTATCCGCGAGAACGAGAAGCGCATGCTGGCGATGGGATATTCGACGTTTCCCTACAAGGCGCTCGCCTTCGGCATTTCCGGCATGCTGGCGGGCCTCGCGGGCAGTTTGTGGGTCCAGCACAGTTTCTTCGTCAATCCGCACATCATGACGTGGGAAATGTCGGGCGAGGCGCTGCTGATGGTGATTATCGGCGGGTCTCAGTCCTTCTTCGGTCCGCTGCTTGGCGCTGCCTTCTATGTGCTTGCCAAGGATCTGCTGTCGGAGATTACCGAAGCCTATCTGATGTTCTTCGGCCTGATCTTCGTCCTCGTGGTCGCTTTCTTCCATGGCGGTCTTGCCGGTTTCGCGGGGAAGGTGAGCGAGCGCTTCACGCGCGGCAAATCCGGCGGGGAGGAAAGGCAATGACCCAGCTCGCTGTCAGCAACATCTCCAAAAGCTTCGGCGCGCTCAGGGTTATCGACAAGTTCGATCTGGAGCTTGCCGTGGGGGAGCGTCATGCCGTGATCGGCCCCAACGGAGCGGGCAAGACAACCTTGTTCAACATGATATCGGGCTGGATCCCGCCCGACACCGGCCGTATCGAAGTCGAGGGACTGGACATTACCGGCCGTTCCCCGCAGTCGGTGACGCAGGCCGGTCTTGCGCGCTCATTCCAGAAAAACACGCTGTTCGACGGGCTGACGGTCGCGGAAAGCCTTCGGCTTGCCGTTCAGGCGCATTCTCCTGTGCGCTTCAATTTCATGCAGCCGGCGCGCAAGTTCGGCGGCCTTCAGCAGCGCGCGCACGAAATAGCGCGGCAGATGGAACTGGAATCCGTCTTCCACCGGGATGTGAAAACGCTCTCATACGGGCAGAAGCGGCAGCTTGAAGTCGGCTTGGCGCTGGCGTGTTCGCCGAAGATCCTGTTGCTGGACGAGCCCGCGGCCGGGACATCTCCTGCGGAACGGGCAACCCTGGTGCGGCTGCTGACGACGCTGCCCGACGACGTCACGTTGCTGCTCGTCGAACACGACATGGATGTTGTCTTCGGCGTATGCAGCAGGATCACGGTATTGAACTACGGACGTGTGGTCGCATCCGGCACACCCGACGAGGTTCGCAGGGATCCGGAAGTGCGTGCCGCGTATCTCGGTGAATCGGCCGGTCACGCCGGGGAGGCAGGCAAATCATGAGCAAGTCCGTACGCAAGAAGCCCGCAGCACCGAAGAAGCCAGTGGCGGCCAAGAAGCCTGTCGCGCCGAAGAAGCCCGCAGCGGCCAAGAAGCCCGTAGTGGCCAAGAAGCAGACGGGAGCCAAAAAGCTTGCCGCCGCGAAAAAGGTCGAGACCGCGAAGCAGCCGGACGTTGCGCCGTTGCTGACGGTAAGCGATATCCACACCTACTACGGCGACAGCCACGTGCTTCAGGGCGTGTCGCTGGACGTGAAACCCGGCGAATGCGTCGCATTGCTGGGGCGCAACGGGGCGGGCAAGACAACGACGTTGCGCTCGATCGTCTCGCTCACACCGGTCCGGCGCGGAACGGTCATGTTCAGCGGCGCGGATATCACGCATTCTCCGACGCACCGGATCATCCGGGAAGGCATCGGCTATGTGCCGGAAGACCGTGGCATTTTTTCATCGCTGAGCGTGCACGAACATCTCGACGTGGCGCTTTGGGCCGCAAAGAAGCCTGTCGAGCGGCGCGATGAGGTCGTGAAGATATTTCCGCGCATTTCCGAGCGCATGGAGCATTTTGGCCAGCAGCTTTCGGGCGGTGAACAGCAGATGCTGTCGATTGCGCGCGCGTTGCTGTCGGAGCCCCGCCTGCTGATCCTCGACGAGCCTTCCGAAGGCCTGGCGCCGATTATCGTCGACGAGGTGCGCGATACGCTGGCGCGGGTCAAGGGCACGGGCACGTCCATCCTGCTGGTCGAGCAGAACGTCGCCATGGCGCTGGCGCTTGCCGACCGGGTCGTTGTCCTGTCGCAGGGCATGGTGCAGTTCACGGGAACGCCGGACGAGCTTGAAGCGCAGCCGGAAATCAAGGACACCTATCTGGGCATCGCTTGATCCCGAGAGGCACAAAAACAAAATCAAACTGGGGAGCAAGAGACCGCCATGGATGCGCCGATATACAGCGATTTATGGAAGTCTTGGACGGACCCGGACATCCCGGAGTTCTTCAATCCAACCGAATTTCTGCTGGACCGGCATGCGGGTGGAGGCAATGCGCAAAAAACGGCGCTCATCGTTGAGGATGTAGCCGTTTCCTTTGCGCAGTTGCGTGCCGAAGTCTGCCGTGCCGCGAACGGTTTGCAGCGCATCGGTTTGCCGGCCGATTCACGCATCCTCGTTTTTGCCACGGACTCGCTTGCGACCGTTTCCACCTGGCTTGCCGCCGTACGCTGCGGCGTCGTGCCCGCCGGGATTTCGGAACTCTACAAGGCCCATCAACTGGCCTATTTCCTGCGCGATACTGCCGCGACGGCGCTGTTCACCGATGAAGCGCAATTCGGAAAGCTGGGCGAAGCCGGGGATGATCTGCCCGCGACCTTGCGCAAGGTGATCGTCAACGGCGAGGTGCCGGAGCATTCCTCTTTGAGCGGGCGCGGTATCGAGGTGGTATCCTATGCCGATCTCGTCGCGGGAATGGCGGATGAGGCCACGCCGGTTCCCCGCCACCGCAACGATGTCACCTACATGTTCTATTCCGGCGGCACGACGGGAACCGCCAAGGGCATCACCCATCTGGCGCATGATTTCATTCTGGTGCCGGAGCGCCATGGTCCCTGGTGGGAATACACCAGCGACGACATCGTCTTCGCGACATCGAAGAAGTATTTCACGCACGGCCTGTGGCCGGGCCTGCTGATCCCGCTTTACTACGGCGCCACGAGCATCATCACATCGGCTCCGCCCCGTCCCGATGTGGTGACCGCGATCGTCGAGGCGCACAAGCCCACCAAGCTGATAACGGTGCCGACGGCCATCAAGCTGCTTCTGGCGCACTTCGACGAGATGGACCGCGAGCCGGAATTCGGGTCCATTCGCGCTGTCTATTCCGCGTCGGAGAAGATGCCGCCCGAGATTTTCGAGCGCTGGCACGAGCGCTTTGGCGTCGAACTGATGGACAGCATCGGTTCGTCCGAAGTGACCTATGAATGGATCGCCAACCGTCCCGGCGACTTCCGGCGCGGCTCGCTCGGCAAGCCGGTCTCAGGTGTTGAGATCAGACTGGTCGACGATGACGGAAACGATGTGACACAGCCTGATACGCCGGGCGAGTGCTGGGTCAAGTCGCGTACCGCCTGTCTCTTCTATTGGCGCAAGTTCGACGAGACCAAGAAGACGTTCCAGGGGGCATGGGTGCGCACCGGAGACCAGCTTCAATTCGACGAGGACGGTTATTTCTGGTTCGCCGGCCGCTCCAACGATGTTTTCAAGGTCAAGGGGCTCTGGGTCTCGCCGATCGAGATCGAGGCGGCCATCACCCGCGATCAGCGCATCCTCGAGGCCGCGGTGATCGGCATTGAGGGCGACGACGGCCTGACCACGGTCAAGGCGTTCGTGGTTCTGCGTTCCGGCGTTGCCGGAGACGATGCTCTGATCGAGGATTTGAAGGCCCGGGTGCGCGAGGAGGCTGGCGGTTACAAGGTGCCCGGCGAGATTGTTTTCGCCGCCGAATTGCCGCGTACGACATTGCAGAAAATCGACCGCCGCGCGCTGCGCGACCAGGAAGCCGCGAAACAGTCCTGAGAGATCGGGACATGGCGGGGCTTGACAAGTTGTCGCATCTCATTAGCTTTGTAACAAAGCAATTAGATGAAGGGTTTCATGTCGTGTCCGATGTTGCGGCAATCGCAAATCATGGCCGGGAGAGGGAGACGGGCCGTGCGCTGACCGTCTCGCGGCCGGAATTGCTCGATGCAGGCGACGACGCGATGTTCCGCCAGCTGGTGCACAACCTGCTGGCGTTTTCCGCAAGGCTTGAATCGATCCGCGCGCAGTTCGGCGCCTATCTCGGCCTGACGGGTATCCAGTACACGATCCTGATTTCCGTGCGGCATCTTCAGGGTGAGGAGGGTGTCGGCGTAAAGGCTCTCGCCGGGCATCTCGGCCTTTCGGGCGCTTTCGTCACCATTGAGACCGGTAAGCTGATCAAGCTGGGGCTGCTGCGCAAACGCGCCAATCCCGAAGACCGGCGGCGCGTTCTGCTCAAGGTGACGGACAAGGCTGTCGGACAGCTTGAGCGGCTGGCGCCGATGCAGCGCGAGATCAACGACACGATTTTTCAGTCTCTCGACGCGGACCAGTTCCGCGCGCTGAACGTGCAGGCCGGCACTTTGCGCGCGGGCAGCGATCGTGCCCTGGCGCTTGCCGGCTATCTGTTGGGATCACCCGATACGGGGAGCAGGGCATGACCGGCTCCCAGATTGCCGAGACCGATCCGCGTATGTTCCGTAACTGCCTCGGGCAGTTTCCAACCGGGGTGTGCATCGTCACGGCCCCGGGCGGGGACGAGCCGGTGGGCATGACGATGAGTTCCTTCAACTCGCTGTCGCTCGACCCGCCGCTGATCCTGTTCTCGATCGACAGGAAGGCGAAGGGCTTGCCGACTTGGCAAGCCGCCACGGCCTATGTGGTTCATTTCCTGTCGCAGGATCAGCGTGAGTTGTCGAACCGCTTCGCGCGGCCGGGCACCAACAAGTGGGAGGGTTTGCCCTACCAGCCGGGGCCCAACGGCGCGCCGGTGCTGGCGGGAGCCGCGGCGGTTCTCGAGTGCCGGCCCCACGCGCAGCACGATGGCGGCGACCACGTTCTTTTCATCGCCCGCGTCGAGCGCTTCCGCGCAAATCCGGACCGCCGGCCGCTGGTTTTCTGCAATGGGCGCTACAGCGATCTGGGCTCGGGTCACGGCACAGCCGACCTGTGGCCGCTCGACATTCACTATTGAACCGACTTCACGGCAATCGCCGACAAGGGAGCTGCAAAATGATCAAGACGGGAGCCGAACACCTCAAGACCTTGCGCGACGGGCGCAGGGTGCTGATCGACGGAGGCGATGCGGGTGACGTGACGGTCCATCCCGCTTTCAGGAACGCCTGTACCACGGTCGGCGAACTCTACGATTTCCAGGCGCGCCCCGAAAACCGCGACCTGATGACCTATGAGGTCGAGGGAACCGGGACGCGGGCGAACCGGATCTGGCAACTGCCGAAATCCTACGAGGAACTGGTCGAGCGCCGCCGCGCGCTGGAAAGCTGGGCGGGGGTTCATTGCGGCTTCCTGGGCCGCTCCCCGGATCATGTCGCATCATGCATTTCGGGCATGTATATGGGCCTCGACGTCTTCGAGGCCTATGACAAGGACCGTGCCGGCGCGCTTGCCGACTATTATCGCTATGCGCGCGACAATGAACTCTATCTGACCTACGTCATCATCAATCCGCAGGCGGACCGCTCAAAGGGCGCGCACGAGCAGAAATCCGAATTCCTGACCGCCGGCGTCGTTGATCAGGACGCCGAAGGGCTGACGATCCGCGGCGCCAAGATGCTGGCGACCGCCGGTATCATGGCCAACGAGGTCTTCGTCACCTGCATCCAGCCCTTGGGCAAGGGAGAGGAGCCTTATGCGCTCTCCTTCGCGATCCCGATGAACGCCAAGGGCCTGAAGATCCTGTCGCGCAAGTCCTATGAGGCCGATGCCCGCAGCGTGTACGACAACCCGCTGGCGAGCCGTTTCGACGAGAACGATGCTGTTCTCTACTTCGACGATGTGAAGGTGCCGTGGGAGCGGGTGTTCATCAATCAGGACACCGAGATGTGCGGCAAGCAGTTCCATGCAACGCCCGCGCACGTCTACCAGAACTACCAGGCGCAGGTGCGCCTGATGGTGAAGATGCGTTTTCTGACCGGGCTTGCACGGCGTATCGCCGATGTGAACGGCGTGTCCAATTTCCCGCAGGTCCGCGAGACTCTGGGTTCGATCGCGGCCGAATGCGGCATGATCGACGCGCTGGTGCACGCCATGGAGGCCAAGGGTTTCCACTACGGGCCGTACTTCGTGCCGGACCGGCATACGCTCTACACCGCCGCCGTGCTCAGTCAGCAGCTTTATCCGCAGGTCATAACGAAACTGCGCGACCTGGCAGGCGGCGGACTGATCATGCTGCCGTCTTCGGTCGCCGATTTCGGCAACGAGGAAATGGCGGACCTGATCGGCAAGACGCAGCAGTCGCCGGCCGCCTCTTCGGAAGGCCGGGTGAAGTTTTTCAAGCTGGCCTGGGACGCGATCGGTTCGGAATTCGCGTCGCGCCACACACAGTACGAGATGTTCTACTCCGGTGCGACCTTCGTCACCAAGAACCACAGCTTCCGTACCTTCGACTGGGAACGCAGCGCCGGCATGGTTGATTCCATGCTGGACGGCTACTCCCTCGAAGGCGAACTGAACCGTTTCAATCAGGCTGCCGAGTGAGGAAATAATGGCAATCGAAAAAGAACACCTGGAATTTCACGCCGTGGATATGTCTTCGGGCTGGGAAACGCCTCCCGGGTACCCGGCAGGCATTCAGCAGAAGATTCTCGCCGGCAAACTCGACGAGACCGCCAAGACCGGCACCCGTACCCGGTTGCTGCGTTTCGAGCCGGGCGTCTACACGACGGCGCCCTTCGTGCACGACTATTGGGAAGAGGTCTATCTGGTCTCCGGCGACATGACCGTCGGCAATGACGAGAAAGGTGAGGGCGGCGAGAGATTTGCGCCCAACACCTACGCCTGCCGCCCGCCGGGCGCCTATCACGGGCCGTTCAAGTCGGAAGGCGGCTGCCTGCTGCTTGAGACCCATTATTACGACGAAACGAAGTAGGGCTCCTCAGCCCTCCACGGGCAGTTCGACAATGTCGTAGGCGTGGCTGATGCTGCGGTTCAATACGGGGTCGATCAGTTCGCAGGAGAAGCGCGATGCGGGACGGATGCCGCCGATGGCTGCAAGCGTCCCGCACATCATCGCGTCGCCATCGCGCAAGCCGCCGCCGGCGTCTTCCTTGCCGAACATCGCGAGAAGCTCTTCGGGCGCGCGCATCTTCGAAACCGGCCCCTCCTGATAGACAACCTCCTTGCCGTCTTCGGTAATGGTCGCGCGAAGCTGCAATTCGTCCCAGTGTCCGGCGACGTCCGCGTAGCGCCAGAAGTCGCTGCCCATCGGTTTGTCGCAGATCTGCTTGGCGATGGTGATGCCCTGCTTTTCAAGCTCGCGGTCGGTGTGATCGGAACCGATGCCGACCCATTTCTCCCCGTCGATATGCGCGATGATGAACTCGGCTTCGCCGCTGGTGTTGTCGCCGGTCACCTCGATCACATCAGCCGTGGTGAGATGAAGAACCGAGTTGCGGTAGAAGATCGGCGTGCGTGCCGGGCGCGGTATGCCAACCTCCTCAAGTTCCCTGATATGCGCCTCCATCGCGGCGACATCGCGCCCCGTCCAGCCCGCAACGATAAGACGGTGGAATGTGACATCCGTCTGCCGGCTGCCGGATTTGTCCGCCAGGTTGAGACGCAGTTTCTGTTCGGGTGAGTTCATCGGTACGGCCTGATTTTAGGGAGTGGATAAGGGGCTGGATGCCAGGTGAAAAGCGGCTGAATTCATATGCGCGATTCACCTCGCATCTTGCAGGAAAGAGCCCGTAAGGGCAAAGCCGGTTTGCGGCTTTTGTTCCCTCAAAACGCGAAATGTCCGCCATATTTCCCGTTATGCTGTCGGTTATGATGTGACGGCGTTTCCAGTTGCGATTTTGCAGGCATTTTGCGCTCGTTTTCTCCGCGCCTATCGGTTCGCATAAATCATTTTTTTGCATTCGGGTCCGATAATCGAAGCATTCGGATTGCATGGACCGATGAAAATGAAACCGGAAGCAAGAAAGACCGTCCGCCACCGCGCACTGATCAGGGTAAAAGCCGTTTCACTGGATCGGCACAGGTTGGTCGATTGCGTTATTCGAAACATGTCGGAAGCTGGCGCGTTTCTGAAATGCGACGCGCCTGAATCCATCCCCCGGGAAGGCTATTTGCGCTTTCTTGATGGTAAGCCGGACGTGCAATATCAAGTAAGGCATGGACGGTTTGACGGCGTTGGAATCGCCTTTCTCAACCCGCTTCCGACGCATTCCGGCAATAAGCATGCTGAACCGAAAGAAGAGACACCGCCTTTGAGCTTCGCCGAGGCGGCCAAGCAACGCTTGCGCGAACGCTTGGGCGCCAAAGCGGGCTGAGCGGGAACGCATCTTCCCGTGCCGTGTGAGCGCAATCCGGAACGCCCGGCGCATCGCCGGTTGATCCGGGACATTATTGGTTCTTCTCACGGCACGCGTCCGGACCACACGAAATTGTGAGCGCCCGGCACTGAGAGTTCCGGCAATTTCCACACTTCTCAGATGCAGGTATCGGAGCTACCGTACCCTCACCGTGCGCAGGCCGAAGACGGAAACGCTGCTGGTTTCCGGGCTTGCTCACCCGACAGGAGAGGGGAAAAACAACATGATGAAACTGAAATCGCTTCTGACCGGCGTGGCCTTTGCCGCCCTGCTGGCCGGAACGGCGCACGCAAAAACACTGGTCTATTGCTCCGAAGGTTCGCCGGAAGGCTTCGACCCGGCGCTCTATACCGCCGGCACAACGTTCGATGCCTCGTCCAGGTCGGTCTACAACGGCCTCGTCGGATTTGAGCGCGGCTCGACCAAGACCATTCCCGCCCTCGCGGAGAGCTGGGACGTGTCCAAAGACGGTTTGGAATACACTTTCAAGCTGCGGAAGGGCGTGAAGTTCCACACGACCGACTTCTTCACTCCGAGCCGCGACTTCAATGCCGATGACGTGATTTTCACCTTCGACCGTCAGTTCAAGAAGGATCACCCCTGGCACGAATATACCGCAGGGACGTCGTGGGAATATTTCAACAGCATGGACATGCCGGCGGCGGTCAAGGAGTTCATCAAGGTCGACGACTATACGGTCAAGCTCGTGCTCACCAAGCCGCAGGCCCCGATGGTGGCCAACCTGGCGATGGATTTCGCCTCGATCATGTCGAAGGAATATGCCGACAAGCTTGAGGCCGAGGGCAAGATGGACATGCTGAACCAGCAGCCCGTCGGCACCGGCCCGTTCCAGTTCGTCGCCTACCAGAAAGACGCCGTGATCCGCTACAAGGCCAATCCGGACTACTGGGCCGGCAAGCAGCCGATCGACGACCTCGTCTTCGCCATCACCACCGATCAGTCGGTGCGCCAGCAGAAGCTGATCGCCGGCGAATGCCATGTTGCGCCCTATCCGAATCCGGCCGACATCGAGGCTCTGAAGGGTGATCCGAACCTGCAGGTCATGGAGCAGGAGGGTCTGAACGTCGGCTATCTCGCCTACAACACCAAGGTCGCTCCGTTCGACAACGCCAAGGTGCGCAAGGCGCTGAACATGGCGATCAACAAGGAAGCGATCCTCGAAGTGGTGTTCCAGGGGGCCGGTAAGATCGCCAAGAACCCGATCCCGCCGACGATGTGGTCGTACAACGATGCGGTTCAAGACGATCCGTACGATCCGGAAGCCGCCAAGAAGATGCTGGAAGAAGCCGGCGTGAAGGATCTGTCGATGAAGATCTGGGCCATGCCCGTGCAGCGGCCCTATAACCCGAACGCGCGGCGCATGGCCGAGCTGATCCAGGAAGATTTCGGCAAGATCGGCGTTACCGTCGAGATTGTTTCCTTCGAATGGGGCGAGTATCTCAAGCGCTCCAAGGAAGAAGACCGCGACGGCGCGGTTCTGCTCGGCTGGACCGGCGACAACGGCGATCCGGACAACTTCCTCGGCGTTCTGCTGAGCTGCTCGGGCGTCGGCGGCGGCAACCGCGCCCAGTGGTGCAACGAGGAATTCGACGCGCTGATCAAGACCGGCGCCGAGACCTCCGACCAGGACGCGCGCACCAAGGCTTATGAAGAAGCGCAGGTCGTGTTCAAGCGCGAGGCGCCGTGGGCCACCATCGCCCACTCGGTCGTCCATATGCCGATGCGCAAGGAAGTCACCGGATACAAGATGGATCCGCTGGGATCGCACCGTTTTGACGGCGTCGATCTCCAGTAACCGGCAACAACGCCGCTCCCCGCGCGTTGCGGGGAGCGGTTCGCCTCATTCATGCTCCGGTTCCTGCTCTCACGCATCGGCTTGCTGATCCCGACCTTCATCGGGGTGTCGATCGTCGCGTTCAGCTTCATCCGTCTGCTGCCCGGCGATCCGGTGCTTCTGATGGCGGGCGAGCGCGGCCTGTCGGAAGAACGACATGCCGAGCTGCTGAAGCAATTCGGTTTCGACCGTCCGATCTGGGAACAGTACTGGGACTATCTGCTCGGCATCTTCCAGGGCGATCTCGGCTTCTCGATCGTGACCAAGAAGCCGGTCATCGCGGAATTCTTCGCGCTGTTTCCGGCAACGGTCGAGCTTTCGCTCTGCGCGATAGTTCTGGCGGTCTTGATCGGCATTCCCGTCGGCATCATCGCAGCGGTGAAGCGCGGCTCGTTCTTCGATCACACCGTCATGACCACGGCCCTTGTCGGCTATTCCATGCCGATTTTCTGGTGGGGCCTGCTGCTGATCATCCTCTTCGCCGGCATCCTGCAATGGACGCCGGTTTCGGGTCGCATCTCGCTGATCTATTTCTTCCCTCAAGTGACAGGGTTCATGCTGATCGATAGCCTGCTGTCGGGTCAGGCAGGAGCGTTCCGCTCAGCGGTCAGCCACCTGATCCTGCCATCCATTGTGCTGGCAACGATCCCGCTCGCGGTCATCGCCCGGCAAACGCGTTCGGCGATGCTGGAAGTGCTGTCGGAGGATTACGTCCGCACCGCCCGCGCCAAGGGCCTGTCGCCATTTCGCGTCATATCCGTTCATGCGTTGCGCAACGCCATGATCCCGGTGATCACCACCATCGGCCTGCAGATCGGCGTGCTGATGGCCGGCGCGATCCTGACCGAGACGATCTTTTCCTGGCCGGGCATCGGCAAGTGGATGGTGGAATCCATTTCACGCCGCGACTATCCGGTGGTTCAAGGCGCTCTGCTGATGGTCGCCACCATCATCATGCTGGTCAATCTTGTCGTCGACATGCTCTACGGCCTGATCAACCCGAGCATCCGGTACGCAAGGTGAGGGGGGGGGCGGACATGAGCGATACAGCCCGCACGGAAACAAAGAAGCGCTCCGCCGAAGCCGAGGTGCTGGCCGAGTTCTGGCACTATTTCAGCGAGAACCGCGGCGCCGTCATCGGCCTTTTCGTCTTCGTCGCGCTCGTGCTGATCGCAATCCTTGCGCCCATCGTCGCGCCGCATTCCCCAACCCAGCAATATCGCGACGCGCTGCTGCAGCCGCCGGTCTGGGCCGACGGGGGCACCGCCACTTTCCTGCTCGGCACCGATGCGGTTGGACGCGACATCCTTTCACGGCTTATCTACGGCGCGCGCTTCTCGCTGTTCATCGGCGTTGTGGTGGTGACCCTGTCACTGACCATCGGCATTTCGCTTGGGCTGATCGCGGGCTACGTCGGTGGATGGCTCGATACGCTGATCATGCGCGTCATGGACGTGATCCTTGCGTTTCCAAGCCTGCTGCTGGCGCTCGTCCTTGTTGCTATTCTCGGGCCTGGCCTGATGAACGCGATGATCGCGATTGCGCTGATATTGCAACCGCATTTTGTCCGCCTGACCCGCGCCGCGGTCATGAGCGAGAAGAACCGCGATTACGTGACCGCCGCGCGCGTTGCCGGCGCCGGCCCTTTGCGGCTGATGTTCAAGACGATCCTGCCGAATTGCATGGCGCCATTGATCGTGCAGGCGACGCTGTCGTTTTCCAACGCCATCCTCGATGCTGCGGCGCTGGGCTTTCTTGGCATGGGCGCGCAGCCGCCAACGCCGGAATGGGGCACCATGCTGGCGGAATCGCGCGAGTTCATCCTGCGCGCGCCATGGGTCGTGACCTTTCCGGGGCTCGCCATCCTTGTCACAGTGCTTGCCATAAACCTGATGGGCGATGGCCTGCGCGATGCCCTCGACCCCAAGCTGAAGCGGAGTTGAGCGATGCCGCTTCTCGACATCCGCAATCTCACGGTCGAATTCGCCACCGCCTCGGGCGCCTTCCGGGCGGTGGACAGCGTTGATTTCAAGGTCGATGCCGGGGAGATCCTTTCCATCGTCGGTGAATCCGGTTCCGGCAAGTCGGTCGCGATGCTGGCCGTGATGGGTCTGTTGCCGTGGACCGCGACGATCACCGCCGACCGTATGGAATTCGACGGAGCCGACATTCTGAAAATCTCGAAGCGCCAGCGCCGCAAGATCATCGGGCGCGACATGGCGATGATCTTCCAGGAGCCGATGACGAGCCTCAATCCGTGTTTCACGGTCGGCTTCCAGATCATGGAGAGCTTGCGCATTCACCTCGGCCTCAACCGGCAGGAAGCGCGAAAGCGCGCTATCGAACTGCTCGACGAGGTCGGTATCCCGGATCCCGAACGCCGCCTGCGCGCTTTCCCGCACCAGATGTCCGGCGGCATGTCGCAGCGGGTGATGATCGCCATGGCGCTCGCCTGCAAGCCGCGCCTGCTGATCGCGGATGAACCAACGACCGCGCTTGACGTCACCATTCAGGCGCAGATCCTCGACCTGCTGATTTCGCTCCAGCGCGACAGCGGCATGGGGTTGGTGCTGATCACGCACGACATGGGCGTGGTGGCGGAAACCGCCCAGCGCGTCGTTGTCCAATATGCCGGCCAGCAGGTCGAGCAGCGCGACGTCAAGGAGCTCTTCGCCGATCCGGCCCATCCCTATTCGGCGGCGCTGCTCGCGGCTCTGCCAGAACGCGCGAAGGGCCGTACGCTTCCATCCATTTCCGGTGTCGTGCCCGGCCAGGGCGACCGTCCGCAAGGCTGCCTGTTCGCGCCGCGCTGCATCATCGCGCAGCCGGTCTGCCATCGTGTTGCGCCCGTACCAGCAAGCGCTGAATTCGGCCACGCGCTCTGCCATATGCCGCTCAAGCAGGGCCGGCCCAATCCGCAGCCCTCCATGAAGGACGCCTCTGCGAAGGAGGCCGCGGGATGAGCGAGGGACCCGTCATCGTCGGGCGCAATCTGGAGAAGCACTACACGGTCGGCGGCGGTTTCATGCGCGAGCCGCAAGTGGTGAAGGCGTTGCGCGGCGTCAGCTTCAGCCTGTCGGCCGGAAAGACGCTGGCTGTCGTCGGTGAATCGGGCTGCGGGAAGTCGACGCTCGCCCGCCTCATCACCATGATCGAGGAGCCGACCGGCGGGACGATCGAAATCGACGGCTGGAACGTCACGTCGACGGGAGAGGAGGGCCGGAAGGCATTCCGAACCCATGTGCAGATCGTCTTCCAGGACCCTTACGGCTCGCTCAACCCGCGCCAGAAGGTCGGCTCGATGCTGGAGGAGCCGCTGCTCATCAACACCAAGGACAACGCCGCCGAACGGCAGGACAAGGCGCGCGAGATGCTTCGGCTGGTGGGCCTGCGGCCGGAACACTACGACCGCTACCCTCATATGTTCTCGGGCGGCCAGCGCCAGCG
>JAGRLC010000149.1 GCA_020441995.1 Rhodobiaceae bacterium | reverse complement strand
TTGGTCCCTCCGGCTGCGGCAAGTCGACGCTGCTGCGGCTGGCGGCGGGGCTGGACAGCGTGACCGCGGGTGAAATCTTCATCAACCGCCGCCTGGTTTCGAGCACGGATTCGACCATACCGCCGGAAAAGCGCGGCGTTGGACTGATGTTCCAGGACTATGCGCTGTTTCCCCACCTGAGCATTCTCGCCAATGTGATGTTCGGCCTGAAAGGCCTGCCGCGCGCCGATGCCGAGCGCGAGGCCTTGAACGCGCTGGCCCGCGTCGGCCTGGCTGCCTACGCGAGCAACTATCCCCATGCGCTTTCCGGCGGAGAGCAGCAGCGCGTGGCTCTGGCCCGCGCCATCGTTCCGCGCCCGAGCGTGCTGCTCATGGACGAACCGTTTTCAGGTCTCGACAAGCGTTTGCGCGATTCCGTGCGTGACGAGACGCTTTCGGTCCTGCGCGAAACACGCGCAACCTCGGTCCTGGTAACCCACGATCCCGAGGAGGCCATGCGGATGGCCGACCGTATCGTATTGATGCGCAAGGGGAAAATAGTTCAGACCGGCAGTGCGCACGATCTCTACAACAACCCGATCGACATCGAGGCGGCGCGCTTCTTTTCCGAGGTGAACGAGCTATCGACAGTGGTCGAGAATGGCGCTGCGGTCACGCCATTCGGCCGTTATGAAGCTCCGGGCATCCCCGATGGCGCGCAAGCGACCGTCTGCATCCGCCAGCAGGGTATAGAAATCCTACCAAACGATCCGCGTGAACGGCGCGGCCAGTATGCAACGATCGAAGGGCGCATTCTGTCGCGCCGCTTCCTTGGCGAGGTCGATGTCGTCGATCTGGTCGTGAATGGTATCGATCAGCAACTGACCGCGCGCGTGCGCGGACTTTCCAGCGAAAATGTCGGTAATGATGTCCGCGTCCGGGTCAGGCCGAGCGATGTTCTGGTATTCGCCGGCAAAGCGCTTTAATCATGGCTGGGCGGGTGTGTTGCGGCGCGGGATCATGCCCTATATCTTCCCCGATAACGAAGTCCTATGGGTACAAGGAGTAATCGGTCATGGCACCGAGCTGGTTTCAGATTCTGATTGTCATCGTTCTGCTCGTCCTGCTGTTCGGCAGGGGCAAGATTTCCGAGCTGATGGGCGATGTTGCCAAGGGCATCAAGAGCTTCAAAAAGGGCATGGCGGACGATGACGACGCCGGCGATGAAGCTGATGATGCAAAAACCATCGATCATCAGCCCGCAGAATCGGTCAAGGCGACCAAGGCCAAGACCAAGGCAAGCTGAGCGGCTTAACGTCCGTCAGGCTTTCCGCCAACTTGCGGTGCTGTAGCGCTTGAGCTGCAACGCCGCTTCAGGGCAGGCGCATGTTCGACATCGGTTGGAGCGAAATGCTGGTTCTTGCCGTGGTCACGATCCTTGTGGTCGGGCCGCGTGACCTTCCGCGCATGCTGCGCACGGTGGGGCAGGTTGTCGGCAAGGCGCGGCGGCTGGCCGGCGATTTTCAAAAGCAGTTCAACGACGCGCTGAAGGAAGCCGACCTGGACGATGTGAAGAAAAGCATCGACAGCGCGCGCAGCGCGATCCCGAAGAACCCGATCAAGGAAAGCCTTGAAAGTATGACCAAGGCCGGCTCGGACGTGAAAACCGCCGTTGAAAAGCCGGTCAAGCCGGCATCCGCTGATCCCGCTTCAAGTGAGGCGCAGCCGGCCGAACCGATCAAGTCGGCGGGCACGTCAAACACCGGTGATTCCAGCGGCAAGCCGAAACCCGATCCCGAACCGCAACCGGCCGCGCCCGGGGACAAGACATGATGCCGGTATGTGATTTGAGACAGCGGATCCTTCCGGCATGAGCAGCAACGAAGACGATATCGAGGCTTCGAAAGCCCCGCTGATCGAGCATCTGATCGAGCTCCGCCAGCGCCTGATGTGGGCGATGGGCGCGTTCGTCATCTGCTCCATCGGCTGCTTTTTCATTGCAGACGATATCTTCAACCTGCTTTTGCTTCCCTATGAGTGGGCGATTGGCGACCGCCACGAACTGGAGCTGATCTATACCGCGCCGCAGGAATATTTCATCACGCAGCTTAAGCTGAGCGTGTTCGGCGGTTTCTTCATCGGATTTCCGATCATCGCAACCCAGCTGTACCGCTTCGTGGCACCAGGCCTCTACAAGCACGAGCGCTCCGCCTTTGTGCCCTACCTGATTGCAACGCCATTCCTCTTTGTGCTCGGCGCGTCGCTGGTTTTCTTCATCGTCATGCCCCTGGCCTTGTCGTTTTTCGCAGGCATGGAGCAGGCAGGCGGGGAAGGGCTCGCCAAGATCTCGCTGTTGCCCAAGGTCAGCGAATATCTCGGACTGACGATGTCCTTGATCATCGCTTTCGGCCTGTGTTTCCAGCTTCCCGTCATCCTGACATTGCTGGCGCGCGCCGGCCTCGTGACCGCCCCGATGCTGCGCCATGGCCGCCGTTATGCGATTGTCGCGGTCTTTGGTGCGGCGGCTATTCTGACCCCGCCGGATCTGTTCAGCCAAACCGGCCTTGCGCTGCCGACATTGCTTCTCTACGAAGCATCAATCCTGGCTGTTGCCCAGGTCGAGAAGCGCCGCGAACGCGCTGCCCGGGAACGCGAAGCAGAGGCAAGCTGACCCCAGCCGGCCACGTGCAGGTCCCGAACACCGGTTTTGCGCGCGGTCTTCTGTCCTGCGGCATGCGAAATCACGATTTCAGGACGGCACATAAATGCATGATATCAATTATATAAGAGAAAATCCTGAAGCTTTTGATGAGGCGTTGAAGAAGCGCGGCGCGGCCCCGGAATCGGCCCGTTTGCTGGCCATCGACGAGAAGCGCCGCAGCCATATCAACGAGTTGCAGGCACTTCAGGAAAAGCGTAACGCGGCCTCCAAGGAGATCGGCAAGGCCAAGCAGTCCGGCGACGAATCGGCGGCGGCAAAGGTCATGGCCGAGGTTGCCAGCCTCAAGACCGCCATTCAGGAAGGCGAGGAAGCGGAGCGTAACATTGTCGCGGAGCTCGACGCCGCGCTGGCCGCCATTCCGAACATGCCGCTGGACGATGTGCCCGTTGGCGCCGACGAGCACGACAACATCGAACTGCACAAGTCGGGCGACAAGCCTCAATTCGGGTTTCAGGCAAAGCAGCATTTCGAGGTTGGCGAAGCGCTGGGGCTGATGGATTTCGATACCGCCACGAAGCTTTCCGGCGCGCGGTTCGTGATCCTGAAGGGCGCGCTGTCGCGTCTGGAGCGCGCCATTGCCCAGTACATGCTCGATACCCACACGATGCAGAACGGCTACACGGAAGTGAATCCGCCGCTTCTGGTGCGCGATCACGTGATGTTCGGCACCGGCCAGCTGCCGAAATTCGCCGATGACCAGTTCCGCACCGAAAACGGCATGTGGCTGATCCCGACCGCCGAAGTGCCGCTCACCAACCTGGTGCGCGAAACCATCGTCGAGGACAGCGCTTTGCCGATGCGTTATACGGCCTATACGCCGTGCTTCCGGCTTGAAGCGGGGGCAGCGGGCCGCGACACGCGCGGCATGATCC
>JAGRLC010000148.1 GCA_020441995.1 Rhodobiaceae bacterium | reverse complement strand
AGTCGTCGGCGCCGACGCCGAGACCGCGAACCTTGTCCTCGACGCCCGAATTACCGGACAGAATGAGGATCGGTGTCTTGACCTTGGAAAGCCGGAGCGTCTTGAGGACTTCGTAGCCGCTCATGTCCGGAAGACCGAGGTCGAGAAGAATAATGTCGTAGTCATAGATCTTGCCGAGGTCTACGCCTTCCTCGCCCAGATCCGTCACATAGACGTTGAAGCTTTCCGACTTAAGCATCAGTTCGATGCTTTGCGCCGTCGCGCTGTCGTCTTCGATCAGCAAAACCCGCATGCCTAAAATCCCTTCCGCTGCCTATCCTGGGCGAGGCCCCCACCGGATCTTCTCCCGGTGCCCCTGCCTGCCGCGGCTTGCGATTCCAATTGTTAACGCCCAATGGTTAACAAAAGCTGATTCGCGTCAAGCTTTGGCTTACACTTTCTCCTACGCGAATCACCGCATAGCACTGAAAAATTGGCAGAATTCGCCTCAGCTATGGTTAACAAAAAACTTTAAGAGCGGCGCTTAAATGATTCATCAGACTCATCGTTTACGGCATGTAGTTACCGGCGCTGATTCGGCAAACGGGGTTTACCGGCCCTTAAATTCTCAGGCACAGTATTTTCGAGGCTCGTAAACGAATGGTTACGAATAAAGCCCATGCCGTTACGGAAGCTTGCCCCGGGGGCGGAACGGAGCGCCTGCGCGGGCTTGCCGCCGAGATAGAGGAAATCGGCGAAGTCGAGCTTTTCGGGCGGGTTGCCGCGCTTCAGGGACTGCTTGTGGAGATCGCGGGTCCCGTGCGGCAGATGCGCGTGGGCTCGCGGCTCAAGATCGCCGACAGCGACGCGCACAGTGTCCATTGCGAGGTGGTGGGGTTCCGTGGCGAGCGGGCGCTGGCGCTGCCGCTCGATCCGCTCGAAGGCGTGCGCATGGGCTGCCGTGCGGTGATCGAGGCGGGCGAACCGGTCATTCGTCCCTCGAACCGCTGGCTGGGGCGTGTTGTCGATGGCCGCGGAGTACCCGTTGACGGCAAGGGTCCGCTGCATCCAGGCTCAAGCTCTTATAATATACGCGCCAAGCCGCCGGCCGCGCATACCCGCCAGCGGGTCGGCGCGCCGATCGATCTGGGTGTGCGGGCTCTCAACACCTTCACCACCTGCTGCCAGGGGCAGCGCATGGGTATCTTTGCCGGGTCGGGCGTCGGCAAGTCGGTGCTGTTTTCGATGATTGCCCGCAACACCGATGCCGATATCGCGGTGATCGGGCTGATCGGCGAGCGTGGCCGCGAGGTTCAGGAATTCCTGCAGGACGATCTGGGCGAAGAAGGCCTGAAGCGCGCCTGCGTCGTTGTGGCGACATCGGATGAGCCGGCATTGATGCGCCGTCAGGCGGCGCTGATGGCGATGACAATTGCCGAGTATTTTCGCGATCAGGGAAAAAATGTCCTGCTGATGATGGATTCCCTGACCCGTTTTGCCATGGCGCAGCGTGAAATCGGCCTTGCCAGTGGCGAACCGCCGACGGCAAAGGGCTATACACCGACGGTTTTCACCGAATTGCCGCGTTTGCTGGAGCGCGCCGGCCCCGGACCGCAGAATTCCGGCATGATCACGGGGCTTTTCACGGTTCTGGTCGATGGCGACGACCACAATGAACCGGTGTCGGATGCGGTCCGTTCCATCGTTGACGGGCATATCGTGATGGAAAGATCGATCGCGGAGCGAGGAAGATATCCCGCCGTTAACATTCTGAAATCGGTTTCGCGTACCATGCCGGAATCGTCGGCTGTGGAATTCAGGCCTGTGATCAAGCAGGCCCGCAATCTGCTCGCCACATATGCGGATATGGAGGAGTTGATAAGACTTGGCGCGTACAGGAAGGGGAGCGATCCCCTGGTCGATGAAGCGATTGCGCTCAACGCACCGCTCGAGGCTTTCCTGAGCCAGTCCAAGGATGAAGCAACGACGATAGAAGAGGGCTACCGGACGCTTGCGGCCATTGTGGATGGCGGCCGGTCCCAAAAGGCTGATGAGTAAGGAGTGAGGCCATGAAATCGCGTGAAAGCTTGATACGTTTCAAGCGTTTCCAGGTTGACGAGAAGCGCCGCCATCTGGTGCAGATCGAAACCATGATCGCAGAGTTCCACCGCATGGCGGATGATCTCGAGCGGCAGATCAAGGACGAGGAGACGCGTGCGGGCGTCACCGACGTCGGGCATTTCGCCTATCCGACCTTCGCGCGGGCTGCTTCGCAGCGGCGCGAGAACGTGCTGGCGTCCGCCGGTGAGCTGGATGGACAGCTCCGGGATGCGCAGGACGCGCTGGCAGAAGCCATCGAGGATCTGAAGAAGATCGAGATTCTCGAGGAGCGCTCCGGCGAGCGTGAACGCGCTGCGGAAGCCAAGCGCGACCAGGCGGAAATGGACGCACTTGCCGGGAGGTTGGCCTTTCAAGGCTGACGGCTGACCAAAAAATCTCACTTCGGGATGCGTGGCGGGGAGCTTTCCCGCCGCGCGTCTTCGCGCGCGTGCACCCCGCTGCCGTTCCCGGCCGGGCGAACGACAATAGTGTGAGTTCCCGCGTTACGGCATGATGCGGTGTTCGGCGAGGCGCTCGTAGTAGGGGCGGGCTTCGTCGGCGATCTTCCGCAATTCCGCCGGCAGTGCGGGCAGGGGCTCTTCTTTCGCGGGCGGCGGGGCAAAGCCGGTCGATTTCTCGACCTGATGATACCAGTGCGAGGCCCAGATGCCGTCGCTTTCGTGGATGCCGGGCTTCCATGACAGCATCGCATCGTCAAACGCGATGCCGAGCGCGGCACATAGCCGGGACAGCATGGAACGCGGATTGGCGCGGACATCGCTTGCGGCGATGACGGGCGGCGCCTTTCCAAGCCTGTCAGCCACCTGCTCGAAGATTTCGCCTTGAGCGACATAGCCGATGTCGGCGAGTTCGACGCTCTCGCGCTTGACGACGTAGGACGCCAGCACCCGTTCCGGTTCGCGGATCAGGAAGGCGTTCTCCACATGATCGATCCAGCCGCGCGGCATGGAGGGGATCATGTGGTGGGTCATGTGCTTTTGATAGAAGACACTCTTGCCTTCGGGCAGCGGGCCGGACAGCCATGCGGCGACCTTGTCCGCATCGGTCTCGCCATCCGCGATGATTTCGTCGCGCATCGGGTGATCGAGGCCGGTCTTGTCGAGATAGGCCGCGTAGAAAGGCTCATCGGTGACGATCGTGTCGGCGCGCGCGCCGAAGCTGCGCATCATCGCGGTGGAGATGTTGCGCGGGCCGGACCACATTGCGATGCGGGTTGGCCGCATCAGAGCACGTCCTGCCATTCCGGCGTTCGCTCGATGGTTGCCTTGGCAAAGGGGCAGAGGGGAAGAATTTTTATTCCTGCCGCCCGCGCATCCATGACGGCGCGCTCAACCAGAGCCTTGCCGACGCCCATGCCGCGCAGGGCATCGGGCACGCCTGTATGATCGATGATGATGCGGCTTGTACCCGCCTTGGAGAAGGTCATCTCGGCATCCGGTTTGCCCGGAATACGCGCGATGTAGCGGCCCTTCGTCTCGTTATCCTCGCGGATGATTTCGATCTCGCTCATACGGCCTCCTCAGGCAGGTTTATTCAGGCGGGCTTCGTCAGCGAGCGTGCCGCCAGCGCCTTGTAGCGTTTCGACAGGTCGCGGGTGACGGGCCCTGAATATTCGCCGTCCGCCGGCATTTCGCCAATCGCGCGACCATCGATTTCGCGAATGGGCACAAGGCCTGCGAAGGTCCCGGTCACGAAGGCTTCCTCGGCGCCGTAAACATCTGTCAGCGAAAAGCGCTTTTCGCGCACGGTGTAACCGGCGTCGCGGGCAACCTGAAGCACGTTGGAACGCGTGATGCCGCCGAGGCAGTAATCGCCGGTCGAGGTCCAGACCTCGCCCTTGCGGACGATGAAGAAATGCGTCGAATTGCAGGTGGCCACAAAGCCGTCCGGGTCCAGCATCAGCGCCTCGTCCGCGCCGGCCTTGGCGGCCTGGATGCAGGCGAGGATGCAGTT
>JAGRLC010000147.1 GCA_020441995.1 Rhodobiaceae bacterium | reverse complement strand
TGCCGATCGGCTTCTCGGGATCGCGAAGCCCTGCCCGCGCCAGCTTGATCGCCGCCGACAGCGCTTCGATCGCCCGGTCCTGGCCGAACACGACGCGCTTGAGGTTCTTCTCGAGGTCCTGCAGCACGCCGGCATCGGTCCGCGACACGCTCTTGGGCGGAATGCGGGCCATCTTGGCGATAGCGTCCTCGACCTCCTTCACGCCGATTGTGCGCTTGCGCCGCGACGGCGCCAGCAGCATCTGCGAAGCGCCGGTCTCGTCGATCACGTCGATGGCCTTGTCCGGCAGCTTGCGGTCGTGAATGTATTTCGACGACAGCTCCACCGCCGCCTGAACCGCGTCAGCGGTATAGCGGACATTGTGGAACTCCTCAAAGTAAGGCTTGAGGCCTTTGAGGATCTTGATGGTGTCGGGAATCGTAGGCTCCGCCACGTCGATCTTCTGGAACCGGCGCACCAGCGCGCGATCCTTCTCGAAATGCTGGCGGTATTCCTTGTAGGTGGTCGAGCCGACACAGCGCAGAGAACCGCTCTGGAGCGCGGGCTTCAGCAGGTTGGAGGCGTCCATCGCCCCGCCCGACGTCGCACCGGCGCCGATCACGGTGTGGATCTCGTCAATGAACATGATGGCGCCGGGATGATCCTCGATCGCCTTGACGACCGCCTTCAGGCGCTCCTCGAAGTCGCCGCGATAGCGCGTGCCCGCCAGCAGCGAGCCCATGTCCAGTGCGAAGATGGTGCAATCGGCAAGAACCTCCGGCACTTCGCCGTTGACGATACGCCGGGCCAGCCCTTCGGCAATCGCCGTCTTGCCGACACCGGGATCGCCGACGAACAGCGGATTGTTCTTCTGCCGCCGGCACAGCACCTGGATGGTGCGCTGGATTTCGATATCGCGGCCGATCAGCGGATCGATCTTGCCCGCCCGCGCCTTCTCGTTGAGGTTGACGCAATAGGCTTCGAGCGCATCGTTCTTCTTCTTGCCGTCCTCGGCCTCGCCTTCCGCACCGGAGGCATCATCTTCCGCGCCGCGCGCGCTGCGGGTTTCCGACATGCCGGGCCGCTTGGCGATGCCATGGCTGACGTAATTGACCGCGTCGTAACGGGTCATGTCCTGCTCTTGCAGGAAATAGGCCGCGTGACTCTCGCGCTCGGCGAACATGGCGATCAGCACGTTCGCGCCCGTCACCTCTTCGCGTCCCGATGACTGCACGTGGATCACCGCGCGCTGGATGACGCGCTGGAAGCCCGCCGTCGGCTTGGAATCGGCATCCGTTTCGATGACGAGATTGTCGAGTTCATCGCCGATGTAATCGACGAGATTGCGCCGCAGCACATCGAGATCGACATTACATGCCCGCATCACCGCCGCCGCATCCTGATCGTCGATCAGTGACAGCAGCAGATGCTCGAGGGTGGCGTATTCGTGGTGGCGTTCGGTGGCGAGCGCCAGAGCACGATGAAGGGCCTGTTCGAGACTGCGGGAAAATGAGGGCAATGAAATCTCCTATTTCTTTTCCATCACGCATTGCAAAGGATGCTGGTGCTTGCGCGCAAAGTCCATCACCTGCGTCACCTTTGTTTCAGCGATCTCGTATGTGAACACACCGCACTCCCCAACGCCATGGTGATGCACATGCAGCATGATCTCGGTTGCCGCCTCGCGCTGCTTGTTGAAAAAGCGCTCAAGCACATGCACCACGAATTCCATAGGGGTGTAATCGTCGTTCAGCAGCAGGACACGGTAGAGGTTGGGCCGCTTTGTCTTGGGCTTGGTGCGCGTAACAACGGCCGTCCCGTTGCCGGGCCCGCCATCGTCGCGTCCGTCGTCGTCTTCGCCCAGCCGCCAGCGCCCTTCCGCAGCGCGGGAACGCAGAGAGCTTGGATCATGAACGTTCGGCATGGCATTCATCGAAGGGAGGTCGTCTCGTCTGTTCGCTTCACCGCTTGCCGCGAGATACCGCACCGGGAATCGCGGTCAAGCCAACGGCAACACTGATTTGGTTCAAAGATAAGGCAGCGGGGCACATGAAAAAAGGGATGAATGCCACCCATGTGCGGCTTGCGCGATGCAATCGCGAAAAAACATCCATCAAAGGCGGCTGAAGTTTCAATAAAGCGTTCTGGCCTGGCGCTCCGGAAGCTCCGCGTCATAGTTCTCCGCGTCGAATTCCGCATAGGCCGAACGGACCATCTGCCCCGCTGTCGGTACATCCGCGCGCCGCGCATGGGTTGCCGGGTCCCAGGCGCGCGAACGCATCAGCGCGCGTGCACACTGGAAATAGACGCGGTCGATATCGATCAGCAGCACGGTCGCCGGCAGCTTGCCGTTGACCGCGAATGCCGCACGGACATTCTCATCCGCCGTGATCCGTCCGCGCCCGCGCACCCGCACCGTCTCGCCGGCGCCGGGAATCAGGAACAGCAGCGACAGCGACGGATTGACGATGATATTGCGCAGACTGTCGATGCGGTTGTTGCCGCGCCGGTCCGGCAGCGCCAGCAGCTTGTCCGAAACGATCCGCACGAAACCGGGCTCGTCGCCGCGCGGCGACGTGTCGATCCGTTCTCCAGTGCCGGTCGCCAGAATGACCAGCGGCGAAAGTTTTATGAAAGCGGCATAAGCATCCGTGAGCCGGTCGGATTCCTTGGCGATAGACGCCTCCCCGCTGGCGGCATAGAGGCTCTCAAGCTCGGAAAGGTTCCCGATACCCGCCACCGCCATGAAGTCTGGCTCGTCTTTTGAAGTCACGCACGCCTCCCCGCTTGCAAGTACGCACCGATAGTGCCGCCGCCCCCGGCAATGGGGCAAGCGGGACCACAAAACAAAAGGCCCGGCGCAATGGCCGGGCCTAACGTACTCAGTTGTACTTGGGGAGGAATTTACTTGGCAGCCTTCGAAACCATGGTCTCGACGGGCTTGTAAGCTTCCTTGGCCAGGTCAGCGAACAGCTCGCCGATCTTGGTCGACTGGGCAACGAAGCCCTCGTAGCTCGACTTGGCGTAATCCGTCTGGATCTCAAGAGCCTTGTCGAAGGACTTGGCGCCGAACAGCTTCTCAACCGTGGCGGAGCTGTCCTCGAAGGACTTCTTGGAGTAATCGGCCATCTCGACCGCAATGGCCTGCAGGCCCTTGCTGAACGTGCCGAAGCTCTTCATGGCAAGATCCATGCTCTCTTTGCCGGACTTCTGGATTTCTTCAAAACCGTTGATCATTGTCATCTCCCGAGACTTTGTGTGCATTTATGTGACCGGTCGCTGGTAAGCGCTGCCGGTTCATGCTGCGATGCACACTAATATATGCACCGCACCATCAAAGTCAAGAAATTTTGTGCAGCGCACTAAGGTTGCATTTGAAACTAAATTTATGTTCTTTTTGCCATCACCTTGCCTCGTTTTACGGTTTCCTAACCGCACGACTCTAACGTCATCGGATGTGTGGGGTGCATATGTCCCGGCGGGGTTATTTGCCGGGCGGTATCGAGGGGATCGATACACGGCGTAGGGACCGCCGGATAAGCCGCACAGCGACAGTATGGATCTGATTGCGTTGGAGCGTCACCGCATGAGTAAGCGGATGTGTATTCGGCCGGGTACGGGTGGTTTTGGTTTGAACAATCTTGCACGGACAGCGCTGGCAGCGATGCTGGCGCTCATGGTTGCAAGTCTGCCGCATGGCGACGCGCAGGCAGCGCCGCGCTATGTCTCGATTGCGGTTGATGGCAAAACCGGCGAGGTCGTTCAGTCGACAAGCCCCGACGCCAAGGTTCACCCGGCGTCGCTGACCAAGATCATGACGCTTTATGTCCTGTTCGAGGAACTCGAAGCAGGCCGCGTCAGCCTCGACACGAATTTCAAGATTTCATCACACGCAGCCGGTCAGGCGCCTTCCAAGCTTGGTCTGAAGCCCGGCTCGACCATCAAGGTGCGTGACGCGATCCTCGCGCTGGTAACGAAGTCGGCCAACGACATCGCCGTGGCCGTCGGCGAAAACATCTCCGGATCGGAGAGCAAGTTCGCCCGCCGCATGACCGAAACCGCCCAGCGCCTCGGCATGCGAAACACGGTTTACCGCAACGCGTCGGGTCTGCCGAACAACGAACAGATCACCACCGCGCGCGACCAGGCCACGCTCGGCCGCACGATCCAGGTCCGTTTCCCGGCCTATTACAAATACTTCAACACGAAGTCCTTCACCTACGCCGGCCGCAGATATGGCAACCACAACCGTCTGCTCGGCAAGGTCGAAGGCGTCCACGGCATCAAGACAGGCTACATCCGCGCATCCGGCTTCAACCTTGTTTCCGCAGCGACGCGCGGTGACCGCCACGTTGTAGCCGTCATCATCGGCGCGCGCTCCGGCAAGTCGCGCAACATCGCAATGGCCCGCCTGCTCGACGATGCCTTCAAGCAGGTGAAGCCGCACCGCGACAATAACCTCATCGCCCAGGCCGACATCCCGATGCCGCGCCGCAATCCCATGCCGCTTGCCGCGCGCATCCAACCCGCAACCGTCCAGCTTGCATCGGCATCGCAGCCCGCACCGGCTTACAAGCCCGCCCAGAAGTCCAAGGAACCACTGATGCTCGTGCCGAACGGCAGCGGTGGCTTCAAGGTCGCCCAGGCATCAATGGCAGCGCCCGTGCCCGCGCCGCAGCCCGCCGCCTATCAGCCCGCGCCGCAGCCCGTTGTCGAACAGGCGCCGATCCAGGTTGCTTCAGCCGCCCAGGTCCCGGCCGCTCCTGTTGGCTCCGCCAGCGCGCCGGAATCAACGGCTGCCCTGCCGCGCATCACGATCATCAAGCCCGCGCGTGTGATCCCCGCCGGAGCCCCGGTTGTCGCGGCAGCAGTGCCTGAACCCCAGGCAATCGCCTACCAGCCCGCCCCGCAGCCCCCGCTTGCGGTCGCCGCCGCACCGGCTGCACCCGCCGCGGTGCCGGCGCGTCAGACCGTTTCCGAGGGTGATTACGCGATCCAGATCGGCGCTGTTCCCGATGAGAAGGCCGCTCACAAGCTGATCGCCCTGGCGCAGCTTCGCGCCGGTGAATTGCTGGCCGGCCGCGCGCCGTTCACGCAAACCGTTGATAAGGATGGCTCGACGCTGTGGCGCGCCCGCTTCGCCGGCTTCGACCAGAGCGGGGCCAAAAGCGCCTGCGAAGTTCTTCAGTCCAAGAATTTCGGCTGTTTTCCGGTACGGGCGAACTGACCCTAAGCCTCTATTAAAGAAATATTGCTTAGTTAGGTAAGTTGCGTTGAGTTCAGGAGTGGTTTCGATGAGCGTTCAGGAGCAGATCCTTGGCTTCGTTAATCTTCGCCGCGAGGTAAGTCGAACCGCCCCGGTCCGGATGAA
>JAGRLC010000033.1:9351-13749 GCA_020441995.1 Rhodobiaceae bacterium | reverse complement strand
ACAACGAGTGGGGCTTCTCCAACCGTATGCTCGACACCGCATCCGCCATGGGCGCGCTTCTTTAAGTCAGGCGGAGACAAAGCAATATGGGCGCGTTCCGGACCCTCGACGACATCGACCTTGCAGGCAAGATCGTCCTGACCCGTGTCGACATCAACGTGCCGGTGAAAGACGGCAAGGTGACGGACGCGACCCGCATCGAACGCATTGTCCCGACCCTGAAGGACATTCAGGCGAAAGGCGGCAAACCGGTGCTGCTGGCCCATTTCGGACGCCCGAAGGGCCAGTATGTGCCGGAAATGTCGCTGCGGGTGACGGTGCCGGCACTAGAGGCCGCGCTCGGCCAGCCGGTCACCTTCATCGAGAAGCCGGACCGCGCAACGCTCGAGGCGGCACCCGCCGATGCCGTCGTGCTGATCGAGAACACACGCTTTGCACCCGGCGAAGAGAAGAACGATCCCGGCATGGCCAAATTCCTCGCCTCGCTCGGCGATGTCTTCTGCAACGATGCCTTCTCTGCCGCCCACAGGGCCCATGCGTCGACCGAAGGCGTCGCGCATCTGCTGCCGGCTTGCGCCGGGCGTCTGATGCAGGCGGAACTGGAAGCGCTTGAGAAGGCGTTGACCACGCCACAACGTCCGGTGCTGGCCATCGTCGGCGGCGCCAAGGTCTCCACCAAGATCGACCTGCTGGAAAACCTCTCCGGCAAGGTCGACATGCTGGCCATCGGCGGCGCCATGGCGAACACCTTCCTTGCCGCGCAAGGCCACAGCCTTGGCAAGTCGCTGATGGAACCGGACCTGCTCGATCTCGCCATGCGCATCGAACAGGCGGCCCGCGACAAGGGCTGCGAACTGCTGCTGCCGAAGGATTTGGTGGTTGCGAAGGAGTTCAAGGCCGGCGCCGAAAACCGCGCCTGCGGCCTCGACGATGCGCAAGACGACGAGATGGCGCTCGACATCGGGCCCGAGACGATCGCCGACCTTGTTGCCCGTCTGGAAGGCGCGCGCACCGTGGTGTGGAACGGCCCGTTCGGCGCGTTCGAGATCGCGCCCTTCGATGCCGGCACAAATGCGGTTGCAGCGAAGGTTGCCGAACTGACGAAGGCAGGCAAGCTGACTTCCATCGCCGGCGGCGGCGATACGGTCGCGGCCCTGAACACAGCAGGCGTCAGCGACGATTTCTCCTATATTTCCACCGCCGGCGGCGCGTTCCTCGAATGGCTCGAGGGCAAGGATTTACCAGGTGTCGAAGTTCTGCGGGCCTGAAGACCTGCACGCGCATTGATGTGTTATTCTGACCGGAATGCGCGGAATTGATGAAACAGGAAGGATGAGATGAGCGAACGGCTTGAAGACATCGCACGCGCCATGGTGGCGCCCGGCAAGGGCATCCTGGCCGCCGACGAAAGCACCGGCACGATCAAGAAGCGCTTCGATTCCATCAACGTGGAGTCGACCGAGGACAATCGCCGCGACTATCGCGAGATGCTGTTCCGCTCCGATGATGCCATGAAGAATTGCATTTCCGGCGTCATCCTGTTCGAGGAAACACTGTTCCAGAAGGCCAAGGACGGTACGCCGCTGGTCGACATCATCAAGGCCGCTGGCGCGGTTCCCGGCATCAAGGTCGACAAGGGCGCGCAATCCCTGTCCGGCACATCCATCGAGAAGGTCACCGAAGGCCTCGACGGCCTGCGCGAACGGCTGAAGAAATACCATGAAGCCGGTGCCCGCTTCGCCAAGTGGCGCGCGGTGATCACCATCTCCGACACCACGCCGAGCCACAACTGCATCCATGCCAACGCCCATGCGCTGGCCCGCTATGCCGCGCTCTGCCAGGAAACCGGCATCGTGCCGATCGTCGAGCCGGAGGTGCTGATGGACGGCGAGCATTCGCAGCACACCATCGAGCGCTGCGAAACGGTGACCGAATGGGCGCTGAAGGAACAGTTCCAGGAGCTCTACTATGCCGGCGTGAACCTCGAAGGCATGGTGCTCAAGCCGAACATGATCGTGCCGGGCCAGAAATCCGGCCAGAAGGCTTCGGTCGACGAGGTCGCCGAGCGCACCGTGCGCGTGCTGAAAAACTGCGTGCCGGCATCGGTGCCGGGCATCGCCTTCCTGTCCGGCGGCCAGTCCGACGAAGAGGCGACCGCGCATCTGTCGGCGATGAACGCGGCCTACGATCTGCCCTGGGCGCTGACTTTCTCCTACGGGCGCGCGCTGCAGGCCGCATGCCTGAAGGCCTGGAGCGGCAAGGAAGAGAACGTCGCCGCCGGCCAGCGTGCCTTTACGCACCGCGCCCGCATGAACTCGCTTGCTGCGTCTGGCGAATGGAAAGCGGATATGGAGAAAGCGGCCTGAACGGCTGCTTTGCAACACGATACGTAAGAGGGGCCGGTGGCCCCTTTTTCTTCGGGCCTCTCCCCGCTGCCATATCTTCGCGCGATTTTGCAGCCAAGGGGATGACCCGCCATCATGGCGATGGGTTGAGTCGCCAGCCTGCGGAGATCCGGATTGACCGACAATACGAGCCATAACAGCGAGCCTCGCATCGTGCTGTTCGCGCAGCCCGCGCAAGCCGCCACGGTAACGGACAGGCTCGCGGGCGTTGCGGCCATCGTGATCACCGGTGACGCCGATGCTCTGGACGAGGACCTGCGCAACGCGATCCGCAATGCCGGCACGCCGGTCCTCAAGGCCTCCACGCAATCGGAGCGCGCCGACGGCTTCGATGGACTGCACCTGCAAGCCGGCGCCGGCGAGGTGAAGATTGCCCGCAAGGTCCTGGCGGCAGGTGGCATGCTTGGCGCGGGCGCGGCGCGCACCCGCCATGCGGCGATGCAGCTTGGAGAGGCCATGCCCGACTATGTCCTGCTCGGACGCATCGCCACCGCCGATCCCACCGACAATGACATCGCCGCCGAGCCTGAACTTGTCGAATGGTGGTCGGATCTGTTCGAACTGCCCTGCGTCGCGGTTGCCGAAACCACCGGCGATGTAGGCGTTCTGGCCGAATCCGGTGCTGACTTCATCGGTCTCAACCGGATGATCTGGGAGGCTCAGGACCCTGCCGGCGCTCTTGGCGAAGCCGCTGAAACGCTCGCCTCGATCCCTCCCCGCCTCGCCGAGGAGACCGGCGCATGAGCGTCTTTTCCCGTCTCGCCGCCCTGTTGCTGTGTTCCGCCGTGGCGCTGCCGCTGTTTGCGTCCTCAGCCCTTGCGCAGAGGCCCGGCGAAGCCATCGAGATTCCCGGCGGTCCGATCGTCGACAAGGAAGCGGAAGAAAACCCGACACCCGAAACGGCCTACGCGGCTTTCCAGCGCGGACTTTATGTTTCGGCCTTCAAGCAGGCGACGAAGCTTGCCGAGAAAGGCACGCCCTCGGCACAGACTCTGCTCGCGCTGATATACCAGAACGGCATCGGTGTCCCGTCCGACCAGGCGCAAGCGATCAAGTGGTATTCCGCCGCCGCCCTTGCCGGCGACCCGGAAGCGCAATTCGCGCTTGGCCTGATCCTCGCGCGGGGCGATGGCACACCCAAGGACAAGGCAAAGGCCAAGGGCTGGTTCGAGGCCGCCGCCGCGCAGGGCCATATCGAGGCTCACTACAACCTTTCCCTGCTCTACATGGAGGGCGAGGTGGTGGAGCGCGATTTCAAGCGCGCGGCCCAGTTGCTCGGCTTCGGCGCTGAACGCAATCACCCGGAATCGCTCTACAACCTCGCGATCCTTTACGCGGAAGGACAAGGCGTCGAGCGCAACCTTGAAACGGCGGCAAAGCTGATGGGCGAAGCCGCCGCGCAAAACCTCGATGCCGCCGAGGTCGAATACGCCATCATGATCTTCCGTGGCGAAGGCGTGAAACAGGACGAGGCGCTGGCCGCGTCCTGGCTGGAACGCGCCGCGCGCGGCGGCAATGCCGTGGCCCAGTCGCGTCTTGCCAAACTTTATGCCGCGGGTCGCGGCGTGAAGCTCGATTCCGTCTCCGCCGCTTTCTGGTATCTGATGGCGCGTCAGCGCGGCCTGACCGATCCTTCGCTCGAAGCCCTTGTTTCATCTCTGACCGATGAAGAACGCAAGCAGGTCAGCGAACGCGCCTCCACCTGGCAGACCGGATTCGTCCGCTGATTCATCCCTGTGCTTTTTGCGGGTGAAGCCGCGGCAAAGACCTGATAGGTTCCGCGCGAATTTCCCGGCACGGGCCGGAAACACCTTTTGTAACGACTTCGCGAAACCGATTTTTGCGAACCCACTCCGAGACGAGCACATGAAAATCAACGGAAACGAAATCCGCCCCGGCAATGTTATCGAGCATCAGGGCTCCATCTGGGTCGCCGTAAAGACCAATGCGGTGAAGCCAGGCAAGGGCGGCGCCTTCAACCAGGTCGAACTGA
>JAGRLC010000033.1:0-9339 GCA_020441995.1 Rhodobiaceae bacterium | reverse complement strand
TGAAGAACCTGATCGACGGCCGCAAGCTCAACGAGCGCTTCCGCGCCGACCAGACGGTCGAGCGCTCGCGCCTCGAACAGAAAGACTTCCAGTATCTTTATCCGGAAGGCGAAAGGCTCGTCTTCATGGACATGGAGACCTACGAGCAGATCGAGATCGACAAGGACTTCGTCGGCGAGCGCGCCGCATTCCTTCAGGACGGCATGACCGTAACGCTGGAAATGCACGAAAGCCGCCCGATCGGCATCAAGCTGCCCGGCCAGGTCACACTCGAGATCACCGAGGCCGATCCGGTCGTGAAGGGGCAGACGGCCGCCTCCTCCTACAAGCCGGCCATGCTCGAAAACGGCCTGCGCGTGATGGTGCCGCCCTTCATTCAGTCGGGCGAGCGCATCATCGTCGACACCGAGGAAATCACCTACGTCCGCCGCGCGGAATAGGGTCTGAAACAACGCGAATGGTGGTTCCACGGTGATCAAGACAGCTTTGATGAACGTCATGACCGCGGCTGTGCGCAAGGCAGCCCGCGGCATGATCCGCGACTTCGGCGAAGTCGAAAACCTGCAGGTCTCCCGCAAGGGACCGGCGGATTTCGTCTCCAATGCCGACAAGCGCGCCGAGCGCACCTTGCAGCGTGAACTGGAAAAGGCGCGGCCCGGCTACGGCTTCATTCTCGAGGAAGGCGGCGAGATCAAGGGCACCGATCCGCAGCACCGCTGGATCATTGATCCGCTCGACGGAACCACCAACTTCCTGCACTCGATCCCGCTTTTCGCCATTTCGGTGGGGCTTGAGCGCGACGGCGAGATCGTCGCCGGCATCGTCTACAACCCGGTATCGGACGAGCTTTTCACCGCCGAACGCGGCAAGGGCGCATATCTCAACGACCGGCGCCTGCGCGTTGCAGCCCGCCGCTCGCTGGAGGATTGCGTCGTCACGCTGGGCATCCCGCATCTTGGCCGTGGCGACCATGAGGCATGGCTCACCACACAGCGCACGCTCATGGCGCGCACGCAGGGAATCCGGCGAACAGGGACCGCGGCGCTTGACCTGGCATGGGTAGCTGCGGGACGCTTCGATGGTTTCGTCGAAACAGGCTTGAGCGCCTGGGACATTGCCGCCGGCCTTATTCTGGTCAAGGAAGCCGGTGGTTATGTTACAGATACGCGCAACAGGGACTTGAGCCTGAAGTCAGGCGAGGTGGTGGCGGCCAACCCGGAGGTCCATAATGAGCTCATCAAATCCCTCTCAGGCAGGGTATAGGCTGCCGCGGCGCCCCTCCTTCTTCAGCCGCGCACGCGGCATGCTTTCAAAAGACGATCCTCTCGATCAGGAGGCCACCCGCATCGACGTCGGGAAAGTGGCCGCCCCGCGCATCTATCTGGTGCGCATGATGGTTTTCCTCATTATCGCCGGGTTTGTGGTGTTGATCCTGTCACCGCAGATCATGTCCGCCTTCCTGTCCAACCCGGGCCTGAACGGACTGATTATCGGTGTTCTCTTCATCGGCGCGCTGATGGCATTCCGCCAGGTCGTGCGTCTGTTCAGGGAAGTAAACTGGGTCAACAACTTCCGCCTCGCCGATCCCGGCATTGCCTTCGACAAGCCTCCGGTGCTGCTTGCGCCGATGGCATCGATGCTGCGCGATCGCATCGGGCGCATGGCAATCACACCACAGGTCATGCGCTCGCTGCTCGATTCGCTGGCCATGCGTCTCGACGAATCACACGATATTTCCCGCTACATGACCGGCCTTCTGGTCTTCCTCGGCCTGCTCGGCACCTTCTGGGGCCTGCTCCAGACGGTCAGCGCGGTCGGCGCCACGATCCAGCAGCTCAATGTCGGCACCAGCGATGTCGGCGTGATTTTCGAGGACCTCAAATCCGGTCTCGCCGCTCCGCTCGGCGGCATGGGCACCGCCTTCTCGTCCTCGCTGTTCGGCCTTGCCGGTTCGCTGGTGCTGGGCTTCCTCGACCTGCAGGCAAGCCAGGCCCAGAACCGCTTCTACACCGACGTGGAAGACTGGCTTTCGAGCGTCACCGATGTTTCCGGCGGCGAGGAAGCGCCGGTGCGCCGCGCGGCGGCTGCCGCACCGGCCGCACCAGCCGTCGGGGTGGAAGTGCAGCAGAGCATCGACCGCCTTGCCCGCATCATTTCCGAAGCGGGCCCCGCAACCGGGGGAGCGAGCCGCGCCCAGACCCAGGCCTTCGCAGATCTGGCGGAAGGCATACAGGGCCTTGTGCAGCACATCCGCAACGAACAGGGCGCCTTGCGCGAACTGGTCGCCAACCAGGCGCGCCAGCAGGACGACTTGAGCAAACTGATCGACAAGCTGGACACGGGATCATCATCGGGCGGCAAACGCGGAGGCAAGTAGCATGGCGATGATCGGCTCCCGCCGGCGCGACAACCGCAGGATCGATTACTGGCCATCCTTCGTGGATGCGCTGTCCACGCTCCTGCTCGTCATCATCTTCCTGCTGTCGGTGTTCATGCTGTCGCAGTTTTTCCTGAGCCAGGAGATTTCCGGCCGCGACACGCTGCTCAGCCGCCTCAACAGCCAGATCGCCGAACTGACCGAGCTTCTCGCGCTCGAACGCGCCGACAAGCGCACGCTGGAAGAGCAGATCGCCAGCCTCACCGATAGCCTTGCCAGCAGCGAGGACGAACGCGGGCGCCTGTCCGGCCTGCTGGAAGAACGGCTCGGCGCGGGCTCGTCCGCCAATGAAACCATCCAGAAGCTGCGCGATCAGGTCGCCGGCGAAAAGGAAGTCAGCCAGCGCGCGCTTGCCCAGGTCGAACTCCTGAACCAGCAGATCTCGGCGCTGCGCCGCCAGCTCGGTGCGCTCGAGGCCGCGCTCGAAGCCTCCGAAGCGCGTGACAGGGAAAGCCAGAGCAAGATCGCCGACCTCGGCAAGCGGCTGAACGTTGCGCTTGCCCAGCGCGTTCAGGAACTCGCCCGCTACCGGTCCGACTTCTTCGGACGCCTGCGCGAAATCCTGAGCCAGCGCTCCGACATCCGCGTTGTCGGCGACCGCTTCGTGTTCCAGTCCGAAGTGCTGTTCTCCTCGGGCTCCGACGAGATCAATCCCGCGGGCCGCACGGAACTCAACAAGCTGGCCGATGCGCTGAAGGAACTCGAAAGCGACATTCCAGACGAGATCGCCTGGGTGCTGCGTGTCGATGGCCACACCGATGTGCGGCCTCTCGGCGCGGGCGGGCGCTTCGCGTCCAACTGGGAACTGTCGGCAGCCCGCGCCATCTCGGTGGTGCAATACCTGATTTCGCGCGGCGTTCAGCCCACCCACCTGGTTGCCGCCGGCTTCGGCGAATTCCAGCCGCTCGTAAAAGGCAACAGCGACGACGCCTATGCCCAGAACCGGCGCATCGAGCTGAAGCTGACCGAACGCTAGTTCAGCTAAAATTACCCCACGTTGAACTGAAGCTCGGCGAGCCTGGAATAAAGACCGCCCTGCTTCAGCAATTCACCGTGGGTGCCGGTCTCGACAATGCGGCCCTGGTCCATCACCAGAATACGGTCGCAGTTGAGAACCGTTGCCAGCCGGTGCGCGATAACGATGGTCGTTCTGCCGCGCATCAGTTCGACGAGTGCTTCGTTGACGAGACGCTCGGACTCCGCATCGAGCGAACTGGTCGCCTCGTCAAGCAGCAGGATCGGGGCATTCTTCAGGATTGCCCGGGCAATCGCGATGCGCTGCCGCTGACCGCCGGACAGGGTATTGCCGCGTTCGCCGATGACCGTGTCGTAGCCTTCCGCCATGGCGGTCACGAAAGCATCCGCGCGGGCAAGCCGCGCCGCGCGCTTGATCGCATCGTTGCTGGCCTTGGGCTGACCGTAGGCAATGTTCTCGCGCACGCTTGCGGCAAAAACCACCGGGTCCTGCGGCACAAGTGCGATCTCTTCGCGCAGCGCCTTCGGATCAAGCCGGGAAATATCGCTCCTGTCGAGCGTGATCGTGCCGCTGTCGGGATCGTAGTAGCGCATGATGAGCTGGAGGATGGTGCTCTTGCCCGCGCCCGATGGCCCCACAAGCGCAACGCGCTCACCCGGCGCGACGCTTAAGCTCACGCCGTTGAGAATGAGCTGGTCCTTGCGCGCAGGGTAGGCAAAGCGGACCTTCTCGAAGCCGATTGCGCCGACAACCGGAAGCGACAGCGAAGACGGATTTTCCGGCGCCACGATTTCCGGCTCCGTATCGAGCAGTTCGCTCAGGCGGCCCGCGGCGCCGGCGGCCTGCTGGACCTCGCCCCAGACCTGGCTCAACTCCCCGAGGGCGCCTGCGGCAAACGCCGAATAGAGCACGAACTGGCTCAAGCGGCCCGGCGTCATGTTGCCGTCCAGGACCTGCTGCGCGCCGGCCCACAGAACCATCACGACACTGCCGAAGACGAGGAACAGCGCGATCGCGGTCAGTACGGCGCGCGCAGCTGTGGAGGAGCGCGCGGCGTTGAAGGCTTTTTCCACCGAATCCGAGAACCGTTTTGCCGAAACCTGTTCGGCGGAAAACGCCTGCATGGTCCGCACCGCGCCGATCTGCTCCGCCGCGAACGCGCTGGCATCGGCCAGCGTGTCCTGGGCATGGCGCGAGCGCTTGCGCACGGAGCGCCCGAAGGCAACCAAGGGCAGGACGATCACGGGGATCACCACAAGCACATAGGCCGACAGGCGCGGGCTCGTGACGACCATCATCGATGCGGCCCCGACTCCCAGGACGAGGTTGCGCAGGGCAATCGACATGGAAGCGCCGACGGCCGCCTTGATCTGCGTTGTATCGGCTGTCAGCCGCGACATCACTTCGCCGCTCTGCGTCTTGTCATAGAAGGCCGGCGAAAGCCGCGTCAGGTGGCTGAAGACTTCGGCGCGCAGATCGGAGACGACACGCTCTCCAAGCCATGTGACGAGATAAAAGCGCGAGGCGCTTGCCAGCGCCAGCACCCCGACGACAATGAGCAGCACCATGAAATAGAGATCGATGAGATGCGTGCCGTCGGCGCTGAAGCCGAAATCGATCATCCGGCGCACCGCAAGCGGCAGCGCCAGCGTTGCGAGCGCCGCCGTGACAAGAGCCACAAGCGCCATGGCAAAACGCACCCGGTAACGCACCACATAAGGCAGCATCGCGCGCAGTGGACGCACATCGCGCGACGGTTTCGCCTTTGGCGTGCCGCCTGTTGCCGGTTCCGTTTGATCTCGTTTCGCCATTACACTTCCTGTGAACTGCTTGTCCGCATCAATCCATTAGCGCGGCGCGCAATGTGCCCGCCACAGGCACCTACTGCAACCGCTGCGAATGTCGCAAGGCAATGTCAATGTTCTTGCGGGCTTGTGTCACCGGACCCCTTGCGTTATAGACCGCGCACCTTCTCAACAGGCCTTCAGGGAGAACGTCCCGCGCGGACTGCGCGCAAGGCCGATATGCAATGGATTACGCGCGATGAAAAAGGACATTCATCCCGACTATCACACCATCAAGGTTGTGATGACCGACGGCACCGAGTTCGAGACCCGCTCGACCTATGGCGAAGACGGACAGACGCTGCAGCTCGACATCGATCCGAACACGCACCCCGCGTGGACCGGCGGCAGCCAGCATCTGATCGACCGTGGCGGTCGTGTCAGCCGCTTCAAGAAGAAGTTCGACTTCCTCGGCTAAGCCTGCTCAAGAAAGACGCATAGCGATTTTCGCTTGCGCGGGCCGCTGGTTCAGCCCGGAACGCGCGGCAAGAATACACGCGCTGATCCGCTCCGGATTTTAAAGCATCAAAAAACCCCGGCGGTTTTCACCGCCGGGGTTTTTTGCGTGTCTTGAATCCGGATTGCGTCAGTCGCGCTGCTGTGTCGCGCCGAATGCGGCACTGAGCCGGTCGAGCTGGTCGCGCAGCGGATTTTCCGCCTGCGCGGAGACCTTCTCCTCGCCGGTGGAATAAATCTGCGTATCGAGTCTCTGGATCCGTTCCTGAAGGCGAATGGAACGCGCAATCAGCTCACGCAAGGGTTCGGGCAGCTCATCGAAGCCCGATGACTTCTCGGCACCGCCGATATCCTGAAGCTTGACCTTGGCTTTCTCGCGCGCGGCCTGCTTGTGGGTCATCTCACCCTCGTTGACAGCACGATGAAGCAGCAGCCAGGAGGCCATCTGCATGAGCCGCGTGGTGAGCTTCATGCTCTCCGCCGCATAGGACAGGGAACCGACCCGCGAAAGGTCGCGCGAGTCATCGCGCCCGGGACCATCGAGATAATCCGCGGTCTCCTCGAGAAGCGACATACCCTCGCGGAAAAGTCCGAGAAACGCCTCGGAGGAAAGAGCTTTACGGCCAAAAGAGATCGGCCCGTCGCCGTTTTCGGCGCGTGTGTCACTACCAGTGTTGTTTGCCATGCCTGTCTTTTTCCAACGCATTACGCTTGTTCAGACAGCGAAGCGCCTTCTGGCACTCGACCCCGCCCGTATTATGACCCGCAACTCGTTTCTTCCGGGTCGTCCGTTTCCGGCGAAAGCGATTGTATTTGTTAACAATTGCGGCCTCGCCGGCCCGTGGACCGTGAGGAGATATTGCAAAAATTTTAGATAAATGTCGCGCAAAAAACAAAAGAGCCGCCAAAAGGCGGCTCGAAGAGTTAACAGGGAGGCGTCAAACAGAGTGGACAGGAGCCACTCACGATCCAGAAGACTGGATAACGCAAAGTTACCCTTTACCATTTAAGAAAAGGTTAACGTGGTGACGATTGGGAAACCTTAATGCTTCACCACCTGCCGATGCCTGCTTCCGGATCAGGATTTGAACAGTGAAGCCGCCGCCGCGATATGTCCGCTCTTGGCCTCGATATTCTGTTCGAGCCGGGCGATCTCCGCACGCAGCATCCCGATGCGCTCCTGCAATTCCTCGACCGAAAGCGCCGACAGATCCATGCCGATTTCGTGGCCTGCTGGCTTTTTGCGCGGTTCATCGAAGTCCATGGTGTTCCTCCCGCCATTGTCTTTTTTATAAAGGTAACGCCGTCAGCCGCGCCCGCAAGGGCCGTGCGCAACGGGTTCGGGTTTGGCGCGAAGCGCATGAAAGGTTTTGCGTCGCGGGCCGACTGCCGTTATAAGGCCGCTCATTCCCGTCATTTCAGGTCGTGCTCCAAGATGGAGCCGGTCGCGCCGCCAGGGGTCCGGCAGCGCAAGGGCTCTTTGCCCTCAAGTTGACCTCGAGAGGAGATTTGTCATGGCTACCCAGCTTCTGATGCCGAAGGCGACCGCCGTCTGGCTCGTCGACAACACCGCGCTCACCTTCCGCCAGATCGCCGAATTCTGCGGCCTGCACGAGCTTGAGGTGAAGGCGATCGCCGACGACGAGGCGGACAAGGGCATCAAGGGTCTGGACCCGATCCAGACCGGGCAGCTCAGCCGTGACGAAATCGAGGCCGGCGAGAAAGATCCCAAGCACAAGCTGAAGATGTCGGCCCCGAAGGTGATTCTTCCCGAAGCCAAGCGACGCGGTCCCCGCTACACGCCCGTTTCGCGCCGCCAGGATCGCCCCAACGCCATCCTGTGGCTGGTGCGCAACCATCCCGAGCTCAAGGATGCGCAGGTCATGCGCCTCGTCGGCACCACCAAGACAACGATTCAGGCGATCCGTGACCGCACTCACTGGAATGCGGCCAACCTGACCCCGGTCGATCCGGTGTCTCTGGGCCTTTGCTCGCAGCTCGATCTCGATCACGAGGTTCAGCGTGCGGCCCGTCTGGCGCCGCCGCAGCCTGCCGCCGAAGAAGGCGAGCACCTGCGCCCGGCGGAGGAAACCACCGCGCCGCTTCCCACCGAAGACGCCGATCTCAGCCCCGAGAACGTGTTCGCGAAGCTTGGCGGCATGAGCAAGGGCGAACAGGAAAGCGATTCCTGACTCCAGCCGGCGCAAAAGGCGTTCTGATGCAATCAGAACGCCTGAATCATTTTTCTTTTTGCCGGATCGTTATTGGCGGAAAACCCGCTCAGTCGGTGTTGACCGGAACCGTGTAGTTCAGCGGCAGCCGCCCGCCATCGGCATAAATGGTCTGACCGGTGATGTAGCTCGCCTCGTCGCTGGCAAGGAATGCGGCGACGGCTGCGATCTCAGCCGGATCGCCGATACGTCCTGCCGGTGTGCGTGACAGCACCTTGCCGCGCGCCGCCGGGTCGGACCACACGACAGATTCAAACATCTCCGTCATGATCGAGCCCGGTCCGATGGCATTGACGCGAATGCCATGCGGCGCAAGCGACAGCGCCATCACTTTGGTGAGCTGGTTCACCCCGCCTTTTGAAATCGAATAGGGCACCTGATTGGGCAGCGCGAACACCGCGTTGACCGAGCTCAAGTTGATGATCGTGCCGGGCTTCCCGCCCTTGCCGATCTGCTTAACCATCTGCCGGGCAGCGGCCTGCCCGGCAAGAAACGCGCCTTTGAGGTTGATGTTCAGCACACGGTCGAAATCCTCTTCCTCGATATCGAGGAATTCGGCCGCATGGGTGACGCCGGCATTGTTGATCAGCACATCGATACGCTCGCAGGCATTGACCGTCTGGGTGATCAGGTTGCGGACATCGAGCCGCTGGCCGACATCGCATTTGATGAAACGGGCCTGACCGCCGGCGTTTTCGATATTCGCGGCCGTTTCTTCCCCGGCAGCCTCATCCACATCGGCAATCACAACCTGCGCGCCATCATGCGCGAAGCGTTCGGCAATCGCCTTGCCGATGCCGCGCGCGGCACCCGTCACGATCACGCATTTGCCCTGGCTCGGCATGCCCGCACTCCCTGTTCGCGTTCTTAAACCCGCTTGCCGTATCCGCGTTCCTTCAGGGCATCGGATATCTCGTCGAGGATCGCGGGGTCGTCGATCGTTGCAGGCATCTTGTAGTCGTCGCCATCGGCAATGGCGCGCATCGTGCCGCGCAGGATCTTTCCCGAACGCGTTTTCGGCAACCGCCCGACTGTCATCGCAAGCTTGAAGGCGGCAACCGGGCCGATCTTCTGGCGCACCAGTCCGACGATTTCCTTTTCAATCTCGCCATGGTTGCGGTCGACGCCGGCCTTGAGCACGATGAACCCGCAGGGTACCTGCCCCTTGAGCTGGTCGGCAACGCCGATTACCGCACATTCGGCGACATCGGGATGGCTGGCGAGAACCTCCTCCATGCCGCCGGTGGACAGCCGGTGTCCGGCGACGTTGATGATGTCGTCGGTGAGGCCCATGATGTAGAGATAGGCGTCCTCGTCGATATAGCCGGCGTCCGCAGTATTGTAGTAGCCGGGGAATTCCTCGAGATAGCTTTCCACCATGCGCTTGTCGTTCTG
>JAGRLC010000146.1 GCA_020441995.1 Rhodobiaceae bacterium | reverse complement strand
GTCCTCGACGAAGCGGATGTCATGGTTGTCGGGATCGACACCGATGGCGAGCAGGCTGTTGAGATAAAGCTGCTGCAGGTCCGGCGGCGAAGGCTTCAGGATCACCTGGTACTGATAGTAGTGCTGAAGCCGGTTGGGGTTCTCGCCGTAGCGTCCGTCCTTGGGGCGGCGCGATGGCTGCACGTAGGCCGCCTTCCATGCCTTCGGCCCCAGCGAGCGCAGCGTGGTCGCGGGATGGAACGTGCCGGCGCCGACTTCCATGTCGTAGGGCTGGAGCACAACGCAGCCCTTGTCGGCCCAGTAACGCGACAGGGTCAGCATCAGCCCCTGAAAGGAGCGGGACGGGTCCATGTAATCGGGCTGGGTCATCGGCGAGCAACCTGCGAGGTAAATTTCCCCCGCCTTGTGGAAGAGCCGATGCGCGGCGTCAAGGGTGATGTGCCGGTCAGGCGTCGTCGCGCGGCCGGTAGACGCCGTCCTTGTCGCGCTCAAGCTCGATGGGTTTGGCCTTGCCGCCTGCGCGGGTGCGGTTCAGCTCGCCGGCGACGCGCTTCTTCTCGGACTTGAGCCAGCGCCAAGCGACGAATGCGCCGAGGGCTATGATGAGGGTCCAGGGATTGATCATCTGTATCTCAAGCCTTCAAAGCCCGTAGCGGGCCCACATGTCGCGTTCTTCGACCGCCTCGATCAGCCCATTGGCAGCAGCACGCGCAATCGCATCACCGGAATAACCGACCGATGGCGCGCGGCCAAGACCGAAGAAACCACGCTTCTGGGTCGGGATGACCGGGGTCACGACCTTGTCTCCATATTCTGCGCGCAGCACCGAGCGCAAGTCCCCTATGCGGTCGATCAGGCCCAGCTCCAGCGCCTTGTTGCCGGTCCAGAACTCACCCGAAAAGAGATCCTTCTCCTCGCCCTTCAGCTTGTCGCCACGGCGCGACTTCACCACGCCGGTGAAGGTCTCGTGGATGTCCTTCTGCAGCGCTTTGAGACGCTTCACGTCCTCCGCCTTCTCGGGCTGGAAGGGATCGAACATCACCTTCTTTTCGCCGGCTGTGTGGACGCGGCGTTCGACGCCGATCTTGCCGATGGCTTCGACGAAGCCGAAGCTCGCCGACACAACGCCGATTGAGCCTACGATGGAGGATGGATCGGCGATGATCTCGTCACCGGCGACGGCGATGAAATAACCGCCGGATGCGGCGACATCCTCGACGAAGACGAAAACCTTCTTTTCGTTCTCGTCGGCCAGCTGGCGGATGCGCTTGAAGATCAGGTTCGACTGCACCGGCGAACCGCCGGGCGAATTGATGACGATGGCGACGGCCTCGGCTTTCTTCAACGAGAACAGCCGCTTGATCGGCCCCGCGAGCCCCGCCAAAGACAGCGACTGCTGGAACGGCGATGTGCGCACGCCGATTGGGCCGGCCAGCCGTAGAACCGGGACGACAGGGGCACCGGAGGACAGGGGGCCGGGAAGAAGGGCGCGCAGACGCTCGAAAGCCATGGAAAATCTTTCTCGGGTTCGGGTTTGAGAAAATAAAACGGGGCAGAGCTTTATGTGGTTCCGATGCCCGCTTCAGGCAAGGCTTGCGGCGAACGCAGCATGGCCTCGATCTGCGGCGAAAAGCCCTCACCGCTTGCGGGATGCAGCACGATGCCCGGACGGATGGATAGCGCCGCCCGGCTTCCCTTGATGCCGGATACGAGCACGCGGATCGCATCCATGCGCGGGCGCGGATGAATGGGCGTAACGGCGACCGCCCCGAAACGCCCTGAAAACGCGGGCAGGATATCTTCCAGCGCGTCGGCGCGATGGATCAGCGTGAACGTTCCGCCTTTCCGCAGCGCGCCGGCGGCAAAAGACGCCCAGCGGGCCAGTGATTCCGCCCGCGAAAGCCCCGCCGCATTGCCGACCACATGGGCGGAGCGTTTCGCCGCATCGGGTGTCGCCCGCGTCGCACCTTCCTCGAAGAAGGGCGGATTGGCGATCACGTGATCGACCGAGCCTTGCGGGATGCCGGCGGCGGAAACGCCGCCCTTCCCGTCCAGATCGAAGGCAAGCGTATGGGCGCGGCGCTCGAAGCCGTTGCGCTCGATGTTGCGTTCGGCGAGCGAAAGCGCGGTATCGTCGCGGTCGAGAAACAGCGCTTCGGCGTCGGGCACGCGCGCCAGCACGCAAAGCCCGGCGACGCCAACGCCGCAGCCGAGATCCAGCACGGTTTCGCCGGCAGATGCGTTGACGCTCGCGGCGAGCAGCACGGCATCGAGACCGGAACGGTGACCGCGCGCGGGCTGAAGCACATTCAGCGCGCCGCCAAGAAAGGCGTCGTCGGTCAGACCGGATACAGGCCCGCTCATGCCGGGCGCTTGCCCTGGATGGGAAGAAGGTGCCCGAGATCGGCATCGGCGAGGATGCGCGCGGCCTGATCGCGGCTTTCGTCCTCGACCAGGACACGGCGCGGAATGACACCGATGGAGCCTTCGAGGACCGACATGTTCTCGTCCATGATCATATGGCCGATGCCCGCCTCGCTCAGCAGCGCGCGGACATAGCTCAAGGCAACAACATCATTGGTGCGCAGCAATTCGACCATGGCGAAAATTCCGTGATTGCGGCCAGTTGCCGCGCCGGGGCGGCAATCCTATTGTGCATGTCCTATAACCCGATAGAAAGATTGTCGGTAAAAGACCGGAAAGAGATCGTATTGGCTCAAGCTGCCGAAAAACTGAACGTCCGGAGCGCACCCCGGATCGAACCGCTGATGGACGCGGTGCGTCCGGGCATGGGCGCGGTCAATGACCTGATCCTGTCGCGCACCGGCTCCGACGTCGAGCTGATCCCCGAGCTTGCCAACCACCTGATCGATTCGGGTGGCAAAAGGCTGCGTCCGATGCTGACGCTCGCGACAGCGCAGGCCTATGGCGACACCAGCGAAGCGCGCGTCCTGCTGGCGGCTTCCGTCGAGTTCATGCACACAGCAACGCTGCTGCACGACGATGTGGTCGACGAGAGCGACCTGCGGCGCGGCAAGCCGGCCGCCCGTCTCGTGTGGGGCAACCAGGCAAGCGTTCTGGTGGGCGACTTCCTTCTCGGCCAGGCCTTCAAGATGATGGTCGAAGCCGGCTCGCTCGATGCGCTCGGCGTGCTGTCGGATGCATCGGCGATCATCGCCGAGGGCGAGGTGATGCAGCTCATCACGGCGCAGAATCTTGCCACCACCGAGGAAGACTATCTGAAAGTCATCGATGCCAAGACGGCGGCGCTGTTCGCGGCAGCCGCAGAAGTCGGCCCGATCCTCGGCAATGCCGGGAACGAAGCCCGCGCGGCGATGCGCGATTTCGGCCGTTCGCTCGGCATCGCCTTCCAGCTTGTCGACGATGCGCTTGACTATTCCGGCACGCAGGCGGCGCTCGGCAAGAACGTCGGCGACGATCTGCGCGAAGGCAAGATCACGCTTCCCGTCATCGTCAGCTACCAGCGCGGCAGCGACGAGGACCGCGCCTTCTGGACGCGCTGCCTGGCGAAACGCGACGTGGCCGATGCGGATCTTGCCCACGCCATCTCGCTTCTGGAGCGCCACGGCGCGATTACCGAGACCATGGCGCGCGCGCGCCATTATGCCGAAGAGGCCAAGGCCTCTCTGGCGCACGCGCCGGCAAGCGCGGAGCGCGACGGGCTGATGGAAGCGGTGGATTTCGCGGTGGCGCGGGCTACCTGAGCACGATCCGCGGAACAGCCGCGGACTTCCCGGACAAGATCACGCGGGCGACAAACAAGCCCTAAAACAGCTCCGCAGGCTTCACCCACCATTGCGGGTTCGCCACCCCTATATCGACAGCCGCACTGACCGCGGAAGCCCTGTTCGCGAATATTCCAAAACAGGTCGCGCCCGATCCCGACATGCGCGCCGGCATCGCGCCCGCCTCTTCCAGCGCGACAAGACAATCGGCAATCTGCGGACAGATCGAAATGGCCGCGGCCTGCAAATCGTTGCGGCTTGAAGATATCATGCTGCCCAAATTGCCGGGCCTGATGCCGATGAGCCTTGGCGCAGCAAGCGTCGTTTGCGGTTTGAGCCGCAAGGCCGCGAATACGTCCGCCGTCGCAACCGGCACACGCGGGTTGACCAGCACCGCATGAAGCTCGGGAAAATCCGCGATGGGCGCGACATGCTCGCCGATCCCTGTGACGATTGAAGCGCAGCTATCAAGACAGACGGGCACGTCGGCGCCGATCTCAAGGGCGGCGGCAATCAAACGTTCATCGCCGATGTCGGCCTCGTTTGCCGTGAGGATCAGCCGCAGCGCCGCTGCGGCATCGGCGGAACCGCCACCAATCCCGGCCGCGACCGGCAATTGCTTGTCGAGCACGAAGCGCCCGGCGCGCGTCAGACCCAGCCGCGAAGCCGCGACCCGCGTCGCCTTGAGGATGAGGTTGTCCGGCCCGGCCAGTTCGGGTCCGGGAACGGCGCCTTGCATCTGTACGTCCAGAACCGTCACGTTGCCGGGGTGGAGCGTCAGCGTGTCGGCGCAATCGGCAAAGGCGACAAGGCTTTCCAACTCGTGATAGCCGTCATCGCGGCGGCCAAGCACATGCAGGGCCAGATTGATCTTGGCACAGGCATGGGTGCGCAATGCGCCGGGTGGCAGCGAAGCGCCGCTATCGTTGATGGCGCCCAATCGGCCGCGGCTCAATCGCCGGCCTTGGCGGCTTTCTGCTCGGGTTCCTCCGGCAGGCCGTCCTTCAACTTGGCCTTGACCGACTCGATCAGCTCCGGATCTTCCGGCTCCATGTCGAGCGCGTGCTGCCACTGGAACCGGGCTTCGAACTTGCGGCCAACCTTCCAGTAGGCATCGCCGAGATGATCCTGAATAACCGGCTCCTCGGGACGCAACTCGATGGCGCGTTCAAGCGTCTTGACCGCCTCCTCGTAGCGGCCAAGCCGGTAGTAGGCCCAGCCGAGGCTGTCGACAATATCGCCATCCTTGGGACGAAGCTCGACGGCGCGCTTGACCAGTTTCAGCGCCTCATCGAGATTCAGTCCCTGGTCGATCCAGGAATAGCCGAGATAGTTCAGCACCTGCGGCTGCTCGGGTTTGAGCTTCAGGGCGCGCTTGAAGTCCTGCTCGGCCCGGCTCCATTGCTTGGCGCGCTCGCGCACCATGCCCCGGTAGTAGAACAGGTACCAGTCGGCATCGCGCACCTCACCCGTCACGGCAATCGCACGGGAATAGGCGTCGGCCGCATCCTGATAACGCTTCTTTTCATGCAGGATCGAGGCGCGGGCCAGGAACACGTCGCGGCTGGGTGACGCGATCGCAAGCGCATCGAGAATTTCCAGGGCCTCGTCCGTGCGCTCCATTTTGTCGAGCAAACGCGCCTTGGAAACCTGCGCGCTGATGCCCTGCGGCGCATCGTCGGGGACGCGCTCCAGCACCGCCAGAGCCGCCGGGTAGTCCTTGATGGCATCGAAGTATCCGGAAAGCCCGATCAAGGGCATGGGCGCATCGGGCTGCAGCAGCAAGGCCACCTGATAGAACATCACGGCCATTTCGTCGCTGGCATCGCGCCCGAGCGCCGCGCCAACCGTGAAGATTGCTTCCGCAGCGCCGGCCTGAGGAGAATTGGCCGGAGAGGCAGGCACCTGTTTCTCTTTCACATTGGCCAGAATGCGCGCAATCAGCGAATGCCCGGGGGCGAGTTCCTCGAACTTCTCCGCCAGTTCGCGGGCACTGTCGAAATCGCCGGTCTTGGCATACATGCGCGCCAGCGCCTCGACCACGCGGATATTGCCGGGAGCGGCCTCATAGGCGCGCCCGTAAGCGGCAAGAGCGCTTTCCGTATTGCCGGCGAACTCGGCCAGCATGCCATAGGTGTAGTCCTTGATGCGGCGGATGTCGCCATTGCCGAGGTCGTCCATCTTGTCGACCATCGACAAGGCTTCGGCCTTACGGCCCGCGCCCATCTCCGCCCAGGCATGAATGAAGGTGCCGGTGATCCTGGCGAGCGGGTTTTCAAATCCGCCTTCCATGATCTTGTTGACCTGCGCGTATTGACGCCCGCGCAGCGCATTGGCGGCAACGGTGATCCGGGCAAGCCGGTTGTCGCCCTCAACCTTCATCAGGGCCTTGGCGTGTTCCACCGCATCGTCGAAATTACCCGCGGCAAGCGAGGCGACGAAGGCCTGATCGATCAGGTTTGAGTCTTCGGGGCTTTGCTGCAGGGCCGCGCCGAGAAACAGCGCGGCGGCGTCCTTGTCGCGCTCCTGCACCGCGAAGCGGCCGGCAAGATAATTACCAACGAAAGACTGGCTCGGCTTGGGCTGCTCCTCGATCTCCAGTGCAACGGCGAGCGGCGCAAAAGCAACAGAAAGGGCCAGCGCGCTTGCGGCCAGTGACGGCCTGAAAAAAGAAAACCCAAAGCGCGTGCGCGCGCGGACGCACGCGTTTTTCCTCATAACAATCGCCATATCCGTTCCCGCTGTTTGCCGCTTCACATCACATGTGTCTGTGGCGAAGCATGTGCAACCCATCGCGCGACAATGGCTGAATTGCGGCGCGCGGGCAATGTTGCGGCTCAAGAACGGATCACATGTTCGGGTAGTTCGGCCCGCCCGCCCCTTCCGGAACCGTCCAGGTGATGTTCTGGTTCGGGTCCTTGAT
>JAGRLC010000145.1 GCA_020441995.1 Rhodobiaceae bacterium | reverse complement strand
ACACCATCGTCTTCGACAAGACCGGTACGCTGACCATGGGCGAGCCTGCTGTTGTCGAGGCCATCGTTGCGCATGGCGGCGAGGCTGAATTGCTCAAGCTTGCCGCCGCCGTGCAGCAGGGCAACTCGCATCCGCTGGCGCGCGGCATCCTGGCGGAAGCGGAAAAACGCGGCCTCAAACTCCCTGAAGCCAGCAGCTTCAATGCCGTGCCGGGCGAGGGTGTCGAAGGCACCGTTGGCGGCGCCAAGGTGCTGGCGGGGCGTCCGGAGTTTCTTGCCGGACGCGGCATCGATATGGGCGAGGCCGGTCTTTCGGACAAGGCGGCGACCCCGGTTGCCGTTGCGCGCGGCGGGACTTTCATCGGCCTGATCGGCCTGAAGGATGTCGCGCGCGAGCACGCGCGCGGCTCACTGGAAGCCTTGTCGCAGGCCGGAGTCCATTCGCTGATGCTGACGGGTGACGCGCCCACCGTCGCCGAGGCACTGGCGAAGGAGATCGGCATCGGGGACGTCGAAGCCCGCATGTCGCCTGAAAAGAAGTCGCAGCGGGTTGCCAGGCTTAAGCGCGAGGGCCGCCACGTCGCGATGGTCGGTGACGGCATCAACGATGCGCCTGCTCTCGCGGCGGCCGATGTCGGCGTTGCCATGGGGACGGGCACCGATGTCGCGCTGGAGACCGCCGATATCGCGCTGATGCGGCCCGACCTGCGGCTGGTGCCCGCGGCGCGCGAGATTGCTCAGGCTACGCTCGGCAAGATCCGCCAGAACCTGTTCTGGGCCTTCGCCTACAACGTCGTTGGCATTCCGCTGGCGGCTTTCGGTCTGCTGACGCCGGCGATTGCCGGTGCGGCGATGGCGATGAGTTCGGTCTCGGTCGTGGGCAATGCGGCACTGCTGACGCGCTGGAAGCCGCGTTTCGACGCAGGGCAGCGATAACGCCTTCTTTCCGGCGCAAATCAGTTTAACTTGCGCCTGCAATGATAACGGTGTCCCGCGGCGCGTTGCGCCTCGTCCTTATCGCGGTTCTGGTTCTAGCAGGCCTGCTCATGGCGCAGCGGGTGTGGAGCCATCCGCATGTGCTGGTGAATTCGTCGAGCCAGATCGTTTTCAATGACGACGGCGCGATCACCGAAATCCGCCACACATGGACCTTCGACATTGCATTCAGCGTTTATGCGGTCGAGGGGCTCGATACCAACGGCAACAATTACTATTCGCGCGAGGAGCTTGCGCCGCTCGCGAAGGTCAATGCGGAGTCGCTGTCCGAGTTCGACTTCTTCACCTTCGTCTATTCCGGCGATGAGGAGCCGCCTTACGGCGCGCCGAAGGATTACTGGCTCGAGCGTGGCGAAAACGGTGCGCTGACGCTTCATTACACGCTGCCGCTGGAAAAGCCCTACAAGCCGGCCGGCAAGCCGGTCGGGATCGATATCTACGATCCGGAATATTACGTCGCCTTCACGCTGGACGAGGCCAACCCCGCGACGATGGTCAACGCGCCTGCGGACTGCAAGCTCGAGGTGCGCCGTCCCAAACCTCTCGATGCGTCTGCGCAGGCGCAGCTGTCGCAGCTGCCTGCCGAAATGCGCGAATTGCCGGCGGAATATACCGGCCTTGTCACCGACATCGAGAACAAGCTGATCGTCACTTGCGGCGACGTGGTCGCCACAGCGGATGCACCCAGGCCCGAAATCAAGCCGAGCCAGGTGCCCTTTGGCGTCGCGCCTATCGAGCAGGGTTTCAAGCCGGGCAGCGGCGGACCGTTCGCAAGCTTTCTGTCCTGGGTCGCTGCGCAGCAGTCACGCTTCTACCAGCTCGTTTCGAATGCGATTGCCGAAGTGAAGACGAATCCGCTGGCCGCCTTCAGCGTGCTGGCCTTCGCCTTCATCTACGGTGTGCTGCATGCTGCAGGGCCTGGCCATGGGAAGGCGGTAATCTCGTCCTATCTGCTGGCCAACCGGGAGACGGCGCGGCGTGGCGCGCTGATCGCGTTTCTTGCCGCGATGCTGCAGGCGGTTTCGGCTATCGTCATCGTCACTGTCATGACGGTTGTGCTGCGGCTGACGAGCGCCAGCATGACGCGGGCAAGCGGCTGGCTGGAGATCGCAAGTTTCGTCCTGATCGTCGCGATTGGTGTGTGGCTTGTGTGGCGCGCGGTGCGCGGACGCCCGCAGGAAGCCCATTCGCATCATCATTATCCGCACCAGCATGGCGACGGGCATGTCCATCTGGACGATGGATCTTGCTGCGGGCATGGGCATGCGCCTGATCCGAAGACGCTGGCAAAGCCGCTGAGCCTGGCTTCCGCGTGGAGCGCTATTCTGGCGGTCGGCATTCGCCCGTGCAGCGGCGCGCTGATCCTGCTGGTGTTCTGCTTCGCGCAGGGGCTCTACCTGCTCGGCATCGCGGGCACTTTCGCGATGGCCATCGGCACCGGCGGCATCACGGCGGCCATCGCCACTTCGGCGCTGGGGGCGCGGGCACTGGTTGAACGGTTGACGCGTTCGCCGGAAGCGGCGGCGACCCTGTCATTCGCCATCGAGCTTGGCGCGGGCACCTTCGTGCTGCTGTTCGGATTGATCTTCCTTGCGGGCGCGATGACCCGGCAGGGGCTGCTGTAGGATCAGCCCAGTCCCTGTTTGGGCCATAACAGGTCGATCTGTTCCTCTTCCATGGCAGCACGTACCGCCGGCATTTCGGCTTTCGCGCGGCAGAAAGCATGCAGGTGTTCGTAGTCTTCGGTCGATGGCATGATTCGATAGCCCCATCGGCAGAGCACAAACAGCATGGCATCCACGACCGACATTTCGCCGCCGAGCAAGGTTTCGTTCAGACCGAGCCGGGCGTTGAGCCATTCGAAGGCTGCCTTGAGCCGGGTCAGCGCGGCTTCCTCGACAAGAGGGTGTCCGGAGCTATGCGCGGCAAACCGTTCAGGGCGCCAGAGTGCGGCGAATGCCGGATGCACCGTCGTGGTCATGTAACTTAGCAGCGCATGCAGATCATCTCTCTCGGGACTTCCGATCGGCGGTGCAAGTCTGCCGCCGCAGTTGTCGCCGATGTGCAGAAGCACTGCCGAGTTCTCAAAGATGCGCCGCCCGTCACCGGTTTCCAGTGTCGGCACTGAGCCGAATGGATTGATTGCAAGATATTCGGGCGTGCGGTTGTAGCCTCGTTCGATACGGACGGCCTGATAGTCCGCTTTCGCATGCTCCAGACAAATATGAGCGGCGAGTGCGCAGGAGCCGGGCAGATAATAAAGTTTCATCATGTCGGGACTGCACTCATGCCCTGGATTTTTGAGGCGGCAGCTCCTCCCGTTTCGAACGGAACCGGTGCGAATGATAGTTCTTGCCCTGCGCGCGCCTGCAATGCCGCCGGCAGGGTGTCGCGGTTGGGAACAGGGCCGCCTTCCATGGCAATCGCATAGGGTTCGGGCAGGCCTTCGGCGCGCAATTTGGCGATTGCGGGAGCATGGTCGTAGGCGAGGGCTTCGAGTTCGATTTTCACGCCTTCGGGTTGCGGCGTCAGCACCGCGTACCAGGTGCGCGGCGTCCCGTCGTCCGCCGGGATGCCGACAGCGCCAGTATTCAACCAACCTTGTCCGCCGAGTTTTCGAAAGAACGGAAAGCCGGAATGTCCGCCGATGACGAGGTCTTCGGAGACGGTTTCAAGTTCGCCGAGGAAGTCTGCATCCGGCTCTGGTCCGTAGAGGAAGCGATTGACGCTTGAGGGTGCGCCGTGGACGACACGGATGCTCACGCCCGCCATTTCGAAACGGATATGGTCGGGCATAGCGCCCATCCATGCGCACAGATCCTGGTCGACGCGGGTGCTGGCATAGGCGTACCAGCGCGCGGATAGCAGATCGCAGCCGGTGCCTTCCTCGAAGCCGCAGCCGCAATCGAGCGCGCCGTCGGCAAGCTGCTGCTCGACATTGCCCTTGATCGCGGGGCATCCGAGGTCGCACAACATTTGCGCGCATGCCTGCGGGTCGGCGCCATAAGCGATGATGTCGCCTGTATGGATCATGCGTTGTGGCGGGATAGCCAGACGTTCTGCCTCGGCGATCAGCGCCTCGAAGGCCTCGCGGTTGGAATAGACACCGCCGAAGACCAGAACCGGTGTATCGATGTGACCGAGATCGCGCGTGTCAGTCATGATGATGCGGTTCGCGGTCACGGCCCAGCACGATGGGCTCGCCGTGCGGCGTTGCCTTTGCTGCGCGGTCCCAGGCATTGACACGGTCGAGCCGCTCGGTTTCCGGCACGGTGCCGATATCGGCAAGCAGCCGCTCCAGCGTTGCAAGCCATTGCTTGTAATAGGGCAGATCCGGCTCCGCCTTGATGGTGGCGCCGAGCGCGTTCGCCCATGTCGGCCAGTCGAACAATCCGCGCTCATGGCAGCTTACGGCCATGGCAAAGGCTTTCGCCTCCCATGGCTCGGCAAAGACCGGGCCGTCTTCATTGACTTCAAGGCCGGGGCTTTGCAGCAGCGTGTCGCATGCGGGTTTAGAGGCGCTCAAGGTAGGGCTCCCACAGATCGATGTGCAGGGTGTCGCCGCCGCGTGCCTCGCCCCAAACCTCGCCGGCATCGAAGACGACGCCATAGAGCCATTGAGGATCGTCACCCAGGCCATGTGCGGCGCTGTCGGGAAAGACATGGCAGCCATGGATGCGCTCTATGGTTCCGGTGTGACCGCGCACATAGCGCGGCAGGCGCGTGTGACCTTTCGGGTTCATGACCCGTGCACGGACGCGGTCGCCGACGGCGAATTGCGCCTTTGTCTCGGTTGACCGGTCGGCGGGCCCGCCCTTTGCGAGAACCGCCGCGACGTCGGCCTCCTTCAGGACGCGTTTGACGCGTTTGGGCGGCTCTGTCATGCGGCCTGATGCGATCTCGTCCGTGCTGGCGAGGCCGGTTTCCTCGATGAGCCGGACAAGGCCCTCGAACCAGATGCGGTAGTAGCTGGAGGAGAGATATTCAGCCGGCGGGGTGCGTTCGCGCGCATGCCGCGAGGCATCGATGTTCCATGATCCAGACGCGCCCATGGCAAGAGTCAGCGCCAGCACCCGGCGCTCCCAGTCGTCATGAAACAGCGGTTCGTTTTCTTCCAGCGGCAGCGGGCCGAAACCGTGCGCGCCGCCGAGATCCTGCGGGCCGTTCATGACAGCAGCCCTTTCGCGCGCGCCTCGTCAGGCGTCAACGCAAGGCCGGTGCCGATCATCGAATCCCGCGTCACGAGGCAAGCGAGGTCTTCCTCACTCATGCCCCCGGTGCCGGCCGGGCGCTGCGGGATAACGAGGTAGCGCACCTCTGCCGTTGAATCCCAGACCTTGATGGCTGTCCCTTCCGGAAGCGTGACGCCGAATTCGGCCAGCACCGAGCGCGGTTCGATCACCGCGCGCGAGCGGTAGGCAGGCGACTTGTACCAGACGGGGGGAAGGCCGAGCACCGGCCACGGATAGCAGGAGCACAGCGTGCAGACGACCATGTTGTGGGTGCCGGGGGTGTTCTCGACGGCCACCATATGTTCGCCCTGGCGGCCGACGAAATTCATCGAGCTGATCGCCGCCGTTGCATCGTCGCGCAGCATTTTCATGAACCCGGGATCGTTCCAGGCACGGGCGACCACGGCGGCGCCGTTGCGCGGACCCACCTGTTTCTCGTAGGTCTCGATCAGCGCGTCGAGCGCGGGCGGGTCGATATAGCCCTTTTCGGTCAGCAGGGATTCAAGCGCACGCACGCGCAATTCCATCTCATCGAGTTCGGAGTGATCGTGATTATGTCCGTGGTGGTGATGATGGCCGTGATCGTGGCCGCCACTCTCCGGATCGTGATCGCCGCTGTGCATGTGTGCCTCGATAAGCGCGTGGGAATACCCGTATAGTTGCGGCATCGCGGGTGAATTGGAAGCCCGTTTGCGACATTGTGATGGGAGGGCCGGACCGGTGGATCTGGATATCAGGGCATGCGTGTTCGACGCATACGGGACGCTATTCGACGTCAACGGGCCGGCGCGCCGTTTCGCTGGCGAGATCGGCGACAAATGGGCGTCCTTCTCGCAGACCTGGCGCGACAAGCAGCTTCAGTACACATGGCTGAGAACCATGATGGGCACCTACAAGGATTTCCGCGAGGTGACGGCGGACGCCCTCGACTTCGCCATGGAAGCCAATGGTCTCAGCGATCCCGGTCTGCGGGCACGGCTGCTCGACCTCTACAACAAGATCGACGCCTATCCCGACGCGGCGGATACGTTGAAGGCGCTCAAGGCAAGCGGGCGGACGACGGCGATCCTGTCGAATGGCTGCACACCGATGCTGTCGGCCGGGGTGACGGCGTCAGGACTGGGCGAATTGCTCGACCACGTGATTTCCGTTGACGGCATCAAGGTCAACAAGCCCAACCCGCGCGTCTACGAGCTGGTCGAGGAGCAGATGTCCGTTAAGCCGTCGAACGTGCTGTTCGTTTCATCGAATGCGTGGGACGCGCATGCCGCCGCGCATTTCGGCTTCAACGTCATCTGGCTCAACCGAACCGGCCAGCCGGACGAGCGTCTGCCCGGCGCCTTTGCCGCACGCGGAACGCAACTTGCCGATGTCGCGAAGTTTCTGAAGGCGTGACGGCTTAGGCCGCGGCCTTGGCGCGTGCGCTGCGGTGCGCGCGGCAGGCGTCTCCGAAGGCCGCGAAAAGCTTGGTCGATACGGGGTCGTCGCCGGCCCAGTATTCCGGGTGCCACTGAACCGACAGCGCAAAGGCTTTCGCGTCTGAAACGGTTGTCGCTTCAATGGTGCCGTCTTCCGCGGTTGCCTCGACGATAAGCCGGGGCGCCAGATTGCCGATCGCCTGACGATGCAGCGAGTTCACTTTCACTTCGTCGGCTTCGAGAATCCGGTGCAGCAATCCGCCCATGCGCGGCCGTACGGAATGGGCCAGCTGGAAGCGGATGTCGTTGTCGGTGGTGTTTGCCGCACGGTGATCCATGCGGCCTTCCTCTTCCTGGATCTCGCCGGCGATGGTGCCGCCGAGCGCAACGTTCAGTTCCTGATGGCCACGGCAGATGGCGAACAGCGGGATGCCGGCGTCGAGCGCGGTGCGCGCCAGGGCAAGGGTCGTCGCGTCGCGTTCGAGATCGAAGGGTTCGTGTTTGGCGTGCGCCTCGACGCCATATAGCGGCGGATGTACGTTTGAGCGCGATCCTGTCAGCAAAACGCCGTCACAGCGTTCGACGACCGCTTCCAGGTCGATGGATTCACCCAGCGAGGGCAGCATCAGCGGCAGGACGCCCGCCGGGCCCGCGAGCGCCTTCAGGTATTGCTGGGGCGACGCGTACCAGCGGTATCCGTCGAGGTCCTTGACGTCGGTTGAAACGATGACGATCGGTGTCGTGCTCATGGCGTGTTCAAGCCTGAAATAAGTTGGTTCCGGAAGTCATATATGTGCAAAGGGCGGGCGCCTTATCAAGCGCCCGCCCCATTCGATTGCAGCAATTTCGCAACGATACCCTAGAAGCTCAGCGACACGTCCCGGTGATGCGACGAGCAGGCCGCGACATAGAGCGCCTGTTCACGCGGCAGGACAGGCTGTCCGCGAAGGCCGATGGTATTGCGGATGGCCGCCTCGTAGGTTTCGAGTTCCGGCAGCAGTTCCGCTGCCGCTTTCTCGCGCCATGCGATGCCTTCCGCCAGCAACCGCTTGGCTTCATCAAGCGCCGTTGCGGCTTCGGCCTTGTTGACGTTGCCGCGCATCGCCTTGCGGGCGTCGTTGACGGCGCTGCGGATATCGGAGGCTCCGGCGATGTCGCCAAAGGCCGAGCGCACCGGATCGATCTTTTCTAGGAAGACGTCCGGCGCGTCCGACTGGAGCGATGCGACGAGCGCGTCGAGTTCGCCTTCCATGGCTTTCAGCGGTTCCGCGGCGCGGATCGTCGCCATGACTTCGAGCAGCGGTTCGTAAGCCTGGTCGATTGTGCGGCGATAGGTCAGGCGCGCTTTCTGATCGGCTTTCTGAAGCACGCCGAATGCCTTGTGTGCTTCGTCCCAACTCGCGGGGATTTCAGAGCTGAGCGCTTCACGCTCTTTCTTCAGTTCCTCGACTTGCTGCTTGGCGCGCTCGCCACGGGCTTCGGAATAAATCCCGTTCGGGCCGGAACGCTGGATGATCAGTTCGAGGTCTTCGATACGCGTGTCGATGCGGCGGATATCGCGTTCAACGGCGCGTACCTGCCTGTGCAGCGGCTTGTAACCCGGCGTTGCGTCCTCGATCGCCTTTTCGGACGCGATGATATCGTCCATCAGCGGCTTCGACTTGGCGGCCTGCTCGATGCTGCCGGACAATTTGCCGGCAAGATCGCGCGGCAACGAAGACGTGTCGAGCGCGGCGGCGCGTTCGATGGCCGCGGTAATCGTGCTGCCATTGTCGGCGTATTGTTCCGCAGCGTATTCCTCCATGCAGACCTGAAGACGCGGGTTCTTCGGCGGCGGTGCGGTTTCGGACAGCAGCGACACGCGGCTTGGCAGATAGTTCACAAGCGCCGGGTTGAGGCCGACGATTGCCAGCGCCAGCAACTGGAGCGCGATGAAGGCGACGACGCCCTTGTACATCGAGATGGTCTTCACCGAAGCCGGCGCGACACCGCGCAGATAGAACAGCGCAAAGCCGAAAGGCGGCGTCAGGAACGATGTCTGGATGTTCAGGCCGATCATGACGCCGAGCCAAACCGCGGTCACGTTGGCGCTCGGATCGGCCAGCAGAATCGGCGCCACGATCGGCACCACGACCACGGCGATCTCGANNCGAGGAAGAAGCCGAGGACGAAGATGACCAGCATGACGATGACGAATTGCGACCAGAAGCCACCGGGCATGCCCTGCAGGAATTCGCGGACGAGATCTTCGCCGCCGAAGGAGCGGAAGGCCGCCGTCAGCATCGCGGCGCCGATCAGGATGATGAAGACCAGCGACGATGTCTTCGCCGTTTCGATCATCACGCCGCGCAGCGTGTCCTCGATCTTCAGGGTGCGCCAGCCGCTCCAGAAGACCGCCAGCAACAGCATCGAGACGGCGATGATGGCCAGCACCAGAGCGAGCACATCCTGACTGGTCTCGATGCGTTTGATGTTGACGGCGTGGAAGCTGAGAATGACGCCGATGGCGAGGATCGCGAGGCTTGCGATAATGGCGGGCGAGTAAGCGCCCTTCTCGCCGTCGCGCAGGCGGTAGCCGGCCATGATCATGGCGCCGATGGCGCCGATGGCGCCGGCCTGGTTCACGGTTGCGATGCCGAGGATGATCGAGCCGAGCACGAGAAAGATCAGCGCCAGCGGCGGCACCAGCGTGACGAAGACTTTCACGGCAAAGGCGCGGTCCATGCCGCCTTCGCGGGGAACCGCGGGGGCCATGCTCGGGCGCATCAGCGCGAAGCCGAGAATGAACAGCATGTAGAGGCCGACGAGCAACAGGCCGGGAACCAGCGCGCCGAGGAACATTTCGCCGGCGCTGGTGGAGGTCAGGGCGAAGTCGGCGGGCATCGACAATTCGCCGGTCGAGGCCTTGTAGAGCGCCTGACGGGTCGTGCTTGCCTGATCGACGGCGCTTGCCAGCTGGTCGGCGAGAATGATCAGCACGATCGAGGGCGGAATGATCTGGCCCAGTGTGCCCGATGCCGCGATGGTGCCGGTGGCAAGGGCTGGCGAATAATTGTTGCGCAGCATTGCCGGCAGCGAGATCAGGCCCATCGCGACGACCGTTGCGCCGACGATGCCGGTGGTGGCGGCAAGCAGCGCGCCGACGAAGACAACCGAAATGCCCAGTCCGCCAGGGATCGGTCCGAAGGTCTGCGCCATTGTGACGAGAAGGTCTTCGGCGATCTTGGAGCGCTGCAGCATGATGCCCATGAAGACGAACAGGGGAATCGCGATCAGCGTGTCGCGCTCGGCTTCCCAGTAAATGCCGCGGAAATTCGTTACGCCGGCGCTGAGCCACTGCGTCGGGCCGCCCTGGCTGAAGTAGGCATCGACATTGCCTGTGGCGAGGTAGCCGACAAGCGAGGCGAGCGCGATGGTGAAGATTGCCGATCCGGGCAAGGCGAAAGCGACCGGGAAACCCGACCCCAGCGCGTAGGCCATCACGACGATAAGAACCAGGAGGAAGAACAGTTCCATGGTGAGGTCCTAGGCTTTAAGCGGTTGCGTGGGAGTCATGATCGCGGCCGCCCGGGTCGCCGCGCACATCGGCGACAGCATCGAGCAGGTAGCTGACGAACTGGACCAGCATCGAGATGGCGAAGACGGCGAGGAAGCCCGCCATCATGTATTTCACATACATGCCGAAGCCGGCCTGCGTGACCTCAAAACTCAGCAGCGGGCTGATGATGATCGACTGTTTGGAGCCGGCGCCGATCATCAGGATCACCCAGCACAGCGGGATGCCGAACATCAGAGTGCCGAGCGAATTGAAAAGCCCCTTGGTCTTCGCGCTCATCGCCGCATAGATCACGTCGACGCGGACATGGCCTTCCTCGAGCAGCGTGTAGGCGCTGGCGAACAGGAAGAGGGCCGCGTACCAGAAGCGCACCAGGTCGGCCATGAAGGCCTGTTCGTAGGAAAAGATGAAGCGGCCTATGACGATCACCAATTCGGCGACGACGACGAGCAGCGCAAGCCAGTAGAAGCCAAGCGAGCGGCTGAACCAGGCAATGACCAGAGAGGCCACGACCAGGGGCATGTGGACGTAGGGGCCACGGAAATTCGAACGGCCGAGCGCGCTTGAAAGGTCGCTGCCGACCACGCTTTCAAGCAGACCTTCGACGCGCAGGAAAGAAATCACCATGTCCGCGAAACCGACCAGCAGCACCGCCCAGAAAGCGGCGCGGATGAAATAGGCGTTCATGTCGGAGATGATCTTGGAATCCTCACGCAGGGTGCGTGCGCGGTTCCTGAAGACGTAGAGCGCCCCGACGGCCATCAGCGCCGCGTAGAGAACCAGTTGCGTCAGGGAGAGCGCGTTGGCGTTTCCGCTGAATGCGGCGGCGGCGCCGGGAAAATCGCGCCAGTAGCTGAGATAGGCGCTGATCACGAAAGCGGCCGTGAACCCCAGCATTATCCAGGCAAATAGCCGGAAGAAAAGCGTGGTCATATCGGAACCGGCAGGTGCCGGGCCTGCTGCTGTGTCGATCGCTGTCACGATGCGCGTCCCCCCGACGACTTAAGATCAGAGTTCATCAATCCGATTGAAATGGTTTGAGCCGGTTTGTCCATTCACAAGCCACAAGCCTGCAGGAGAACTTACCGGTCTTGAATGGAACGCAGCGCCATTCCAGTCGGATTAATCAGCCCTAAGCCTAAAGGGACGGGGCCATGACAGCCCCGTCCCGGATATTGTTTTTCTTGGAGTCCTCAGAGCGTGACGCCCGAAACCCGGTTGCGCTGACGCAGGTAGGTTGCCTCGGCGGCAAGCATCCAGCGGCCAACGTCGGAACGGAACGCCGCGAAGTTGTCATGGACCTTGGCGGCGAGCTCGCTGTGCTGACGGGTCTCGTCGAAGACTTCTTCGGCAGCTTCGTAGAAGGCGTCGTAGACTTCGTCGTTGAACTCTTTCAGAACCACGCCGTGCTCGTTGATGAGCTTGGTCAGGTATTCACCGTTACGGGCATTGGTCTCGGCCATCTGCATGGCGTTTTCTTCCATGCACGCGGCGGTGATGAGTTCCTGATCGGTCTTCGACAGGTTGCCCCACCACGATGCGTTGATGCCCATGGTGAGCTGCGAGCCGGGCTCGTGCATGCCCGGATAGTAGTAGTACTTCGCGGCTTCGTAGAACTTCATGAAGTAGTCGTTCCACGGACCGACCCATTCGGTGGCATCGACAGCGCCGGAAACCAGGTTTTCGTAGATCTGGCCGCCCGGCAGAGAGACCGGCGAGGCGCCGAGCTTGGCGAGAACGTCGCCGCCAAGGCCCGGAATACGCATCTTCAGGCCCTTGAGGTCATCGGCGGAGTTGATTTCCTTGTTGAACCAGCCGCCCATCTGCACGCCGGTGTTGCCGACCTGAAGCGGGTGGATGCCGAACTGTCCGGCCACTTCCTGATGCAGCTCCTTGCCGCCGCCGAACTTCATCCAGGCGTCGATTTCGGCATAGGTCAGGCCAAAGGGGACGGCGGTGAAGTAGGCCCAAGCCGGATGCTTGCCTTTCCAGTAGTAGTCGGCGCCGATGTAGGCTTGGCTGTTGCCGGCGGCCACTTCGTCGAGCGAGTCGAACGCGCCGACCTTTTCGCCAGCGGCGTAGTAGGTCACGTTGATGCGGCCTTCGGACAGCTCGCCAATGCGCGCGGCGGCGCGCTGCGCGCTGGTTCCCAGACCCGGGAAGTCACGCGGCCACGTCGAAACGATGGCCATTTCGACCGTGCCCTGGGCGATGGCCGGGGCTGCAAGTGTCGATACACCCGCGGCGCTGGCCGTTACGGCGGCTCCCTTCAAAAATTCACGTCTTTTCATTGGTTCACCTCTGTTCTTGGTGTTGATCCTCCGGCCCCCTTCTTAAAAAGAAGGGGAAACCGCGCAAAATAGCCAGTTAATTCGGCGTAATCTCATTGCGGGCTGCCAGAACTTATCGGTGCGGCAAACATTGCGCAAGCGAGCAAAACTGCGCCAAACGTCTTATAAACGTTGCAAGCTTGTGCCGCAGAGTGCCGATTGCACAGTTTTAATGCACATTCTTGGTAAGGCGTGTCATGTTGGGAGAAATTGCCGTGCTGGCCGGATACGATGCTTGGCAGAGACTGCCTGGTTGATTGTTTTTACGCATATGGGTTTTGCGAAAATGGATGAAGAAATGCCGTCGAAGCCCGATTTCTGGATGCCGCCGGAGTGGACGCACCATACGCGCACCTGGATGGCATGGCCGTGCAACGGCTTCGTTCTCGAGGACGATCCGGAAGGGGCCTACCGGGCATGGGCCGCCACGGCAAACACGGTTTCAAGGTTCGAGCCTGTGACCATGATCGTGCCGCCGGGGCAGACAACGCAGGCGCGCGGCTATCTCGATGGCAATGTCGATACGGTCGAAAAGCCAATCGGAGACAGCTGGTTCCGTGACAGCGGCCCGACCTTCGTTATCGGACGCGGCGGAGGGCTGTGTGCCGTCGACTGGACCTTCAATGGCTGGGGCGGGCGCACCTTTCCCGAAGCGGTGGACGATGCGCTGATTGCGCGCGCCGTCGCCGAGATGGCCGGCGCGCAGCGATTGCCTTCCAAGCTCGTCAACGAGGGTGGCGGCATCCATGTCGATGGCGAGGGAACGCTGCTGCTGACGGAGTCCGTGCAGCTTAATCCCAACCGCAATCCGAACTGGTCGAAAACCGAGGTCGAAGCCGAACTGCACCGCATGCTGGGCACAAGCAAAGCGATCTGGTTGACGGAGGGCGTCGTCGCCGATACCGGCGCGCGCGGCACCGACGGGCACATAGACACGCTGGCCTGTTTCGCCGCGCCCGGCGTCGTGCTGGCGCACGGACAGCCGGACAAGAGCCACCCGGATTATGAAAGCTCGGCGGAAAACATCGCGATCCTGAAAGCATCGAAGGACGCGAAAGGGCGTGATCTCGAGGTTATCGTTATCGATGCGCCGGCCGACAAGCAGGATGCCGACGGCGATCCTCTGTCGCTCAGCTACATCAACTTCTACCTCTGCAATGGCGGCGTGTTGATGTGTCGTTTTAACGACCCGCAGGACGAGGTTGTGGCAGAGCTGTTCACGCGGCTTTTCCCGGACCGCAGGGTTGCCGGCGTCGATGCTGTGCGCATCTTTGAGGGCGGTGGCGGTGTTCATTGCATTACCCAGCAGCAGCCGGCGGTTTGAGGAGAGTTCGCGAGATGCGCAAAGTAACGGTGGCGGCAACACAGATGGCGTGCAGCGACGATGTGAACGAGAACATCGGCCGCGCCGAAAGCCTGATCCGCAAGGCGGCGGCGGAAGGCGCGAATATCGCGCTGATCCAGGAACTCTTCGAAGGGCTCTATTTTTGCCAGGACGAGTTGCCGGAGCATTTCGCGCGGGCGACCGAGGTTGAAAAAAACCCGGCCATTGCGCACTTCAAGGAGCTTGCGAAGGAACTCGGCATGGTGCTGCCGGTCTCCTTTTTCGAGAAAGCCAACAACGCCTTCTTCAATTCCGTCGCCATCATCGATGCGGGCGGCGAGTTGCTCGGCGTCTACCGCAAGTCGCATATCCCGCAAGGGTCGGGCTACGAGGAGAAGTACTACTTCAGCCCCGGCGATACCGGCTTCAAGGTTTGGGATACGGCTTTCGGGCGCCTCGGCGTCGGCATCTGCTGGGACCAGTGGTTCCCCGAATGCGCCCGGTCCATGGCGCTGATGGGGGCGGAAATATTGTTCTATCCGACCGCGATCGGCTCGGAATTGATTGACCCCACCTGGGATTCCTCAAAGCACTGGCAGGCGGTGATGTGCGGCCATGCCGGCGCCAACCTGATGCCGCTGGTCGCGTCCAACCGCATCGGCACCGAAGCCGGCAAGCGCGGCACGGAACTGACGTTCTACGGTTCCTCCTTCATTGCCGACTGGCAGGGCCAGAAGGTGGCCGAGGCGGACCGCGTGACCGAGAGCGTGCTGACAGGGACATTCGATCTCGACGAGATCGCCGGGAACCGGGCCGCGTGGGGCATCTATCGCGACCGGCGGCCGGAGCTTTACGGCAGGGTCGCAAGCCTCGACGGGAAAGGTCAGTATTGCTGACCTATAAAGGTCGTGCTACATTCCCGCATCTGATCAATTCGGCCTCTCCGCCAAAACCGCTTCTGGATAGCGGCGCAAACAACGATAAATAACAGCCAAGAGAGGTTTGCCACTTGAGGACGCGGCGCGTGCTGCGGTGGAGGAATCATAAATGGCCAAAAGCCCGAAGACGTCCGAGAAAAAGGTCACGCTGGACGACAAGTACGATCTGACGAAAGACCGGGTTTTCGTTTCCGGGACGCAGGCGCTGGTGCGGCTGGTCCTGATGCAAAAGGAACTGGACCGTCGCAAGGGCCTGAATACGGCAGGCTATGTCACCGGTTACCGGGGATCGCCGCTGGGCGGCCTCGACCACCAGTTCAGCCGTGCGAAGAACGTCCTTCAGCCCAACGACATTCTTTTCCAGCCGGGCCTCAACGAGGATCTCGCCGCAACCGCCCTGTGGGGCAGCCAGCAGGCGGAGATGCGTGGCGAGGGCCGCTATGATGGTGTGTTCGGCATCTGGTACGGCAAGGGGCCCGGCGTCGACCGTACCGGCGATGTGTTCCGCCACGCCAATTTCGCCGGTTCCTCGCCCAATGGCGGCGTCCTGGCGCTGATGGGCGACGACCACACCTGCGAATCCTCCACAACCGCGCACCAGTCCGAGTTCGCTTTCGTCGACGTGATGATGCCGGTGCTCAATCCCGCCGGCGTGCAGGAGATCCTCGATTTCGGTCTCTACGGCTATGCGCTGTCGCGCTATGCGGGGGTATGGACGGCGCTGAAATGCATCAAGGACACGATCGAATCCACAGCCTCCATCGATGGTTCGCTGGACCGTGTGTCGTTCAAGATTCCGGACGATTTCGACATGCCCGAAGGCGGGTTGAATATCCGTCCCAACGATCATCCCCTGGATCAGGAAGCGCGCCTGCACGATCACAAGCGCGGCGCGATGCTGGCTTTCCTGCGCGCCAACCCGATCAATGAAATTGTCTGGCGCGGCGGGCGCAAGCCGACGATCGGCATCGCCTCGCTTGGCAAGAGCTATCTCGACACGCTGCAGGCGCTGGCCGATCTCGGCATCGACGAGGTCAAGGCGGCGAACCTCGGGCTGCGGCTCTACAAGATCGGCTGCGCCTGGCCGCTCGAGCCGGAAGGGCTCAAGGCCTTTGCCAAAGGGCTCGACAAGATCATCGTCGTTGAAGAGAAGCGCTCGCTGGTCGAATCCCAGATCAAGGAACAGCTTTACAATCTGCCCGGCGCGCCGGGCGTCGTCGGCAAGCGCGACGAGAAGGAGCGTGTGCTGTTCCCGGCCAAGGGGGCGCTCGATTCCAACGACATCGCCATTGCCATTGGCGAGCGCATTCTCGAGGTTGCCAAGGACGATGAGATCGCCAAGCGCGTCAGGGCGCTGAAGGCCTTCCAGAAGACACTGGCCGAAACTGAAAACGTGGCGAGCCGCATTCCCTATTTCTGCGCCGGCTGCCCGCACAACACATCGACCGTCGTGCCTGAAGGAAGCCGCGCCTATGCCGGCATCGGCTGCAGCTACATGGTGCAGTGGATGGACCGCGCCACCGAGGGCTTCACGCATATGGGCGGCGAGGGCGCGAACTGGATCGGCGAGGCGCCGTTCTCCCAGCGCGGTCACGTGTTCCAGAATCTCGGCGACGGCACCTACAATCACTCCGGCTACATGGCGATCCGCGCCGCCAAGGCGGCGGGCGTCAACATCACCTACAAGATTCTCTACAATGATGCCGTCGCCATGACCGGCGGGCAGAAGCACGAGGGCGGGCTGAGCGTGCCGGATATCGCGGCGCAGGTTGCAGCCGAGGGCGCCAATCCGGTCGTGATCGTTACCGACGAGCCGGACAAATATCCCAGCGGCACCCATTGGCCCGCCGGCGTGACTGTGCGTCACCGCGACGACCTCGATGAAATCCAGAAGATGCTGCGCGAACAGTCCGGCCTATCGGCGATGATCTACGACCAGACCTGCGCGACCGAGAAGCGCCGCCGGCGCAAGCGCGGCACATATCCCGACCCGGACAAGCGCGTCGTCATCAACGAACTGGTCTGCGAAGGCTGCGGCGATTGCGGCGTGCAGTCGAATTGCGTCGCCATCGATGCGCTGGAAACCGAATTCGGCCGCAAGCGGCAAATCGACCAAACCGCCTGCAACAAGGACTTCTCCTGCCTGAAGGGCTTCTGCCCGAGCTTCGTCACGGTGTCCGGCGCGAAGTTGAAGGCGCGTTCGGGCGTATCCGCCACGAGCTTCGATACCGCCAGCATTCCCGAGCCACGGTTGCCGGATCTCGCCAAGCCGTTCGGTGTCGTCGTCACCGGCGTGGGCGGCACCGGCGTCGTCACCATCGGCGCGCTGATCGGCATGGCGGCGCACCTTGAAGGCAAGGGCTGCGGCATCATCGACATGGCCGGCCTTGCGCAGAAGGGCGGCTCGGTCATGTCGCACCTGCGCATCGCGCAGCGGCCGGAAGACATCGCCACCATCCGCATCGCGGCCGGTGGCGCGGATCTGGTGCTCGGCTGCGACATGGTGGTGGCCGGCGGCAAGAAGGTGCTGTCGGCGATCAATCCCGGTGTCACCGAAGTGGTGCTCAACACGCACGAGCAGCTTCCCGGCGATTTCACCCGCAACGCGGATTTCTCGCTGCCGACGGAGCGTCTGAAGCGGGCGGTGTCCAAGCGCGCGGGCGAGAAGCACGTCCACATGATCGATGCGCACAAGATCGCCATGCGGCTGTTTGCGGATTCGATTATGGCGAACATCTTCATGCTCGGCTACGCGCACCAGTTCGGACGCATTCCGGTTTCCACAGCTTCGCTCGAAGAGGCCATCCGCCTCAACGGGCAGGCGGTTGCCAAAAACATCGAGGCCTTCCGCGCCGGCCGTCTGGCCGCGCACGATCCCAAGGCGTTCGATGAGTTGCTCGCCGTTCCCGGAAGCGCGCCGCAGGGTGCGCGGCGTTTGTCGGAAAGCCTCGACGAGATGATCGCGCGCCGCGCCGTTTTTCTGCGTGGCTACCAGAACGAGGCTTACGCGCAGCGCTTCCTCGACCAGGTCGCGAAGGTCCGCAAGGCTGAGGAAGCCGCTACGCCGGGCCGCACCGACCTGACCGACGCGGTTGCGCGCGGCCTTTTCAAGGTGATGGCCTACAAGGACGAATACGAGGTCGCGCGGCTCTACAGCGACGGCAGCTTTGCCCGTCAGGTCGCGGCGCAGTTCGATGGCGATCTGAAGATGACCTACCATCTTGCGCCGCCGCTGCTGGCGCGTACCGATCCTCGCACTGGCGCACCGCAGAAGATGCAGTTCGGTTCATGGATGAAAGGCGGATTCAAGGTGCTCGCAGCCCTGAAGGGCCTGCGCGGAACGGCGTTCGATGTCTTCGGCTATTCCCATGAGCGCAAGACCGAGCGCAAGCTGATCGGCGAGTACGAAGCGATGGTTGCCGAACTGACGGGCAAGCTGACGGCGGACAACCATGCGGCCGCTGTCGCCGCGGCATCGGTGATCCGTTCGGTGCGCGGCTTCGGTCATATCAAGGCGAGAAACCTTGCCAAGGCGCGCGGGGATTGGGAAAAGTCTATGGACGCATTCCGCGTAAGCCCGAAGATCAGCGCCAGAGCCGCTGAATAACGGTTGCCGCGCGGCTCCTTTGCGTTCGCAGACGGAAACCCGCATGACACCTGACGAACTCCAGAAGATCGCAGCCTGGGTGAAGAACCTGACGCCCGAGGAAGCCGAACGCGCCGCGCAGGGGATTGCCCTGCGCGATTATGAGCGCGGCGCCTATGTCTGCCATCGCGGCGATGTTCTCGATCAATGGACCGGTGTCATCAGCGGTATCTGCAAGCTGTCCACGATATCATCCGAGGGCAAGGACATCAGCTATTCGGGTGTCCCGGCCGGCGGATGGTTCGGGGAGGGGTCGCTGATCAAGAACGAGCCGCGCAAATACGATATCGTTGCGGTGCGCGACAGCAGGCTTGCGCTGATGAACGGTGCGACTTTCCGCTGGCTGTTCGAGAATTCGACCGGCTTCAACCGTTTCCTGGTCTTTCAGCTCAACGAGCGTCTTGGCCAGTTCATCGGCATGCTCGGTTACGACCGGATGCTGGATGCCACGGGGCGCCTGGCGCGCACAATCGCCTGGCTGTTCAACCCCGTGCTTTTTCCCGCTGTCGGCAACCGGCTGGAAATCAGCCAGCAGGAACTTGCCCTTTTGTCGGGTCTTTCACGGCAGGCCGCGAACCGGGCGCTGAAGGCGCTATGCGACGAAGGTCTATTGTCGAGCGATGCCGGCGGGATCACGGTTACGGACGTCGAACCGCTGATCCATTACGGCGATTAACCGCACGGCGACAGCGCGAATACCGCTAAAAACCGTCAATTTTGTGTGATTTTTGCACTGCAAAAAGAATCTGGAGCCCGAACTCCATGAAAAGTGCAATTATTCCATCGCAAGCCCGCTCTTGTCTGTCAAGCGCAGAGTGGTTTGCGGAAAAGAATTGTGTCATTGATATTGAAAGTTGAGGTCCTCCCTTCGTGCCGGGAGGTCAGGAGGAAAAAGACCGGCGAAAAGCCGGCATTGGCAATAATCAGGCGAAAAGCCGGGCCAATACAGGGTGGGAACATACGACGATGGCGAGCGATCAAGCCCGCTTGGCTGAGGATACTTTTCCCAAGTTGCTGCTTCGCAACGCGGTGAAATTTGCCAACCGTCCAGCCATTCGCGAAAAGGATCTCGGTATCTGGCAGACCTGGACATGGAGCCAGATGCTGGACGAGATTCGCGCATTTTCCATTGGTCTCGAAGCGCTCGGCCTCAAGCCCGGCGACAAGGTCGCGATCATCGGCCACAACCGGCCGCGGCTTTACTGGACCTTCTGCGCCGTACAGGCGCTGGGCGGCGTTCCGATCCCGATCTACCAGGACTCCGTCGCCGAAGAGATGGTCTTCGTGCTCAGCCACGCCGAGGTCAAGATGGCGGTGGTCGAGGACCAGGAGCAGGTCGACAAGCTGATCGGCCTTGCCAAGAAGCTGAAAAAGCTCAAGCACATCATTTACGACGACGAGCGCGGCCTGAAGAACTACGACCACGCCACGCTGCACGCTTTCGAAGATGTTCAGGACAGCGGACGTTCCCTGATCAAGGCGGACGCCGGTGTCGCGCCGGCCTGGGAAAAGCGTGTCCGCGCAGGCAAAGGCGATGACCTCGCCGTGATGCTCTACACGTCGGGCACGACCGGACAGCCGAAAGGCGTAATGCTGACCCAGGACAACGTTTTGATCAGCGCGGTCAACGGCAATGCTTTCGACAATCTGGACGAGCACGAGGAGATCATTGCCTATCTGCCGATGGCGTGGGTTGGCGATCACATCTTCTCGTTCGGGCAGTCTTACGCGGCGGGCTTTTGCGTCAACTGTCCCGAGAGTCCCGATACGGTGACCGAGGACCGGCGCGAGATTGCGCCAACCTATTTCTTCGCTCCGCCGCGGGTGTTCGAAGGGCTGCTGACGTCGATCATGGTGCGCATGGAAGACGCCGGTTCGCTGAAGCGCAGGATGTTCCATCACTACCTTGGTGTGGCGCGGGATGTCGGCGAGCGTATTCTCAACGGCGAGCCGGTCTCGTTCATGGACCGGCTGCGCTACAAGATCGGCGAAATCCTCGTCTACGGGCCGCTGAAGAACCGCATGGGTTTCACCCGGCTGAAGGTCGGCTACACGGCGGGCGAGGCGATTGGGCCGGAGATTTTCCGCTTCTACCGTTCGTTGGGCCTCAACCTGAAGCAGCTCTACGGACAGACGGAGGCCGGCGTCTACATCACCATGCAGCCGGATGGCGAAATCCGCGCCGATACTGTTGGGCGCCCGGCGCCGGAAGTCGAAATCCGTATCGAGGACGATGGCGAGGTTCTGTATCGCTCGCCCGGCGTTTTCGCGGGTTACTACAAGAACGCCGAAGCGACGAAGAAAACCAAGACCAAGGATGGCTGGGTGCATACCGGCGACGCCGGTTTCTTCGACGCCGAAGGCCATCTGCGGATCATCGACCGCGCCAAGGATGTCGGCCGTCTGCGCGACGGCACGCTGTTTGCACCGAAATACATCGAGAACAAGCTCAAGTTCTTCCCCAATATCAAGGAAGCGGTCGCCTTCGGGCATGAGCGCGACAAGGTTTGCGTGTTCCTCAACATCGATCTTGAGTCGGTGGGCAGCTGGGCGGAACGCAATAACGTCTCCTATGCCAGCTATCAGGAACTGGCCAACCATCCGCAGGTCAACGCGATGATGGAAGAGCACGTGCGGCAGGTGAACAAGGACCTGTCGGAAGAGCCGCGCATGGCCGGATCGCAGATCGCCCGCTTCCTGGTGC
>JAGRLC010000144.1 GCA_020441995.1 Rhodobiaceae bacterium | reverse complement strand
TGTCTGTTGCGAGCGGTCGTGGCGGAATTGGTAGACGCGCAGCGTTGAGGTCGCTGTGGGGCAACCCGTGGAAGTTCGAGTCTTCTCGACCGCACCAACTTTTCTCTTCACGCTGCCGCGGTCTCCGACCGTTGCGCCCAGAGAGGCGGCCAAGAAGTTGGCCGTTCGCGGCGCGAATTGGCCGTGGGAGACATAAAATAGGTTCGGTCCGTATCCGGACGGGCTTTTTTTATACCGTAAAGCTAGCATACTGGCCTTTAAGCCCAATTTGTCATCATGTGTGCCTATCCACGCAGGTGAATGCTGATTCTTGCGCTTTAACGGGGATGCCTGAGTGTCGCAGACAGAGCCCGAAATGGTGATCGATCCGGAGGCCGAAACCCCGGCTGACGCTGAGCTCGACGCAACCGGCGCGTTTTCGCGCGAGTTCATCGAGGAGATCGCCCAGCTTATCGAGGCCGGCGACAGGGAAGGGCTGGCTTCCCGTATCGAGAGCCTCTACGCGGCGGACGTCGCCGACCTTCTCGAGCAGCTCAATGCCGACCAGCGCGTGCCCTTTGTGGTTCTTTGCGGCGATGCTTTCGACTTCACGGTTCTGACCGAGGTCGACGACACCATCCGCGAAAAGCTGCTGGTGGACCTGCCGGCGGAATTCGTCGCGCGCGGCGTGCGCGAGCTGGAATCGGATGACGCGGTCTACATCCTTGAGGATCTGGATGAGGCCGGGCAGGCAGAAATTCTGGAGAAAATTCCGGAATTCGAGCGCTTGCAGCTCGCCAGGAGCCTTGAATATCCCGAAGAGAGCGCCGGACGGCGCATGTCGACGGATTTCATCGCCGTGCCGCCGTTCTGGACCGTCGGCCAGACCATCGACTACATGCGCGAGACCGATGATCTGCCCGAGGATTTCTACGAACTCTACGTGGTCGACCCCGCCTTCCATCTCCTGGGGACAGTCTCGCTCAACCATATCCTGCGCGCCAAGCGCCCGGTGCAGATCGCCGAGATCATGGATGACGACCCTCACGTGGTCAGCGCCGACGAGGACCAGGAAGAAGTTGGCCGCATGTTCGACCGCTACGATCTTGTGTCCGTCGGCGTCATCGATGCGGACGAGCGGCTTGTCGGCATCATCACCTTCGACGACATCGTCGACGTGATCACAGAAGAGGTGGAAGAGGATATCCGCCGCCTGTCGGGTGTAGGCGACGAAGAAATGACCGATACGGTCTGGTACACCGCGCGCAGCCGTTTCATCTGGCTTCTGATCAATCTGGGTACCGCCGTGCTTGCTTCACTGGTTATCGGCATGTTCGACGCAACCATCCAGCAGATGGTGGCGCTGGCGATCCTGATGCCGATCGTAGCCTCCATGGGGGGCAATGCCGGGACACAGACCATGACAGTTGCGGTGCGCGCCCTGGCGACACGCGAACTGGGCGGCTACAACGCGGCGCGAATTGTTTCGCGTGAAATGCTGGTCGGTCTCCTCAACGGAGCCGCCTTTGCCGTCATCATCGGACTTGTGACATGGGGCTGGTTCGGGAGCGGCCAGCTTGGCGCAGTCATCGCGGCAGCGATGATCCTCAACATGGTTGTTGCCGGCCTGTCGGGCATCCTGATTCCGCTGGCGCTTCAGAAGGCTGGGGCGGACCCGGCGGTTGCATCCGGCGTGTTTCTCACGACTGTTACCGATGTTGTTGGTTTTTTTGCTTTTCTCGGTCTGGCGGCAGCCTTGCTTCTTTGAACCGCCAATGCGACACCCCGGGACATGACAAAGCGTGTCCGCACCGCTGTCGTGGGGTTGGGGTACTTCGGTTCTTTTCACGCCAGGCATTACGCCCTGAACTCCGACGCTGACCTGGTCGCCGTCGTCGATGCCGACGGCGAGCGCGCCCGCGCGGCTGCCGCCGAGCATGGCGGCGAGGCGCTGTCCGATCACCGCGCGCTGTTCGGCAGGGTGGACGCGGTGTCCATCGCAGCGCCCACGTCACTGCATTTCGATATTGCGCGCGACTGCATCGAGGTCGGGCTCGACGTTTTCATCGAAAAGCCCATCGCCGAGACTGTGGAACAGGCCGATGCGCTGATTGCGGCCGCGAAAGCCAGGGGCGTGGTGCTTCAGGTCGGCCATATCGAACGGTTTTCGGCAGCCTATCAGGCATTGAAGGGAAAAACCTTCGAGCCGCGTATTGTGGAGGCGCGCCGGCTGGTTCCTTTCCGTCCGCGCGCCAATGACGTCAGCGTCGTTGCCGATCTGATGATCCACGATATCGATCTGGTTCTCGATCTTGTCGGCAGTGAACCTGTTTCGGTCGAGGCTGACGGGCTGACGCTGGTCAACCGCACCGCCGATCACGTCACGGCGCGAATCGGCTTTGCCAACGGCGCCGCGGCGATCGTGACCGCGGGCCGTGTCGGCACGAGCGGGGAGCGGACGGTCCGTGTGGTCGAAGAGACCCGCGCGCTGCTTTGCGATCTTCAGAACAGCCGTCTGTCGGTTGTGCGCGTCAACGGCCTTGCCGAGGAACTTGGCGAAGGCGCCGTTGATTCAGACGAGAGCGATGTCGAACGGCAGGATAATCTTGCCGCCGAGATCCGTGATTTCATCGGCTGTTGCCAGACGCGGCGATCGCCTATCGTAACCGGTGAAACAGGGCGCGATGCTCTGGCCATCGTTCAGAAAATCGAGGCCGTGCTTGAGAAAAGCGCGCCCGCAGCCGCCAAGGAGTACTCGCGTGTCGCCAGCTAATTCCGCCCAGCTTGCAACTCCGGAAGTCGTCCGCCGTCAGGTCAACCTGTTCGACCTGCAGCGGCAGAAGTCCCGGCTCGGCGCCGAGATCGAGACGCGCATCGACAAGGTGCTCGATCATGGCCAGTTCATTCTCGGCCCCGAGGTCGAGGAGTTGGAGCAGGATCTTGCGGCTTTTGCCGGCGTGAAGCACGCGATTGCCGTGTCTTCGGGCCGCGATGCGCTGATCATGGCGCTGATGGCGCTCGATATCGGACCGGGCGACGCTGTTTTCGTGCCGGGATTCACGTTCTCCGCCACGGCGGGTTCGGTTGCGTCGGTTGGCGCCGCGCCGGTTTTCGTCGATGTGCGCGAAGACACGTTCAACATGGACCCGGAAGACCTGGAGCGCGCCGTCGAGCGCGTGAAAAAGGACGGCAAGCTGACGCCGAAGGTGGTCATGCCGGTCGATCTCTACGGTCTTCCCGCCGACTATGCGGCGATTGGCAAGGTTGCCGCCGCCCATGGGATGAAGGTCATCGCGGACGGTGCGCAGAGCTATGGCGGCGAGGCCGGAAACAGCCGCGTTGGCGCGCTGGCACCGCTGACGGCGACGAGCTTCTATCCGACCAAGCCGCTTGGCTGCTACGGCGACGGCGGCGCGATCTTCTCCACCGATGACAATCTCGCCGATGTCGTGCGTCAGATCCGCCACCATGGCCGCGCCGGCGATGGCGACGAGGCTTTGCGTTTGGGTATGACGGGCCGTCTCGACACGATCCAGGCCGCTGTGCTTCAGGTGAAACTCGCTGCTTTCGAGCATGAGCTTGGTGCGCGCCGCAGGCTTGCCGCGATGTACACCGAGCGCCTGAAGGACCACATCGCGACGCCTGTGATTCCGAATGGCTACGACAGCGCCTATGCGCTCTATACGGTGCGCGTGAAGAACCGTGACGGTGTGCGCGCGAAGCTGCAGGAGGAGGGCATCGGAACGGGGCTCTTCTACCGTATCCCTCTGCACAAGCATCCGGCCTTTGCCCAGTGGGTGCGCGAAGACGAGCATCTGCCGGTCTCTGAAGCCTTGGCAGAAGATGTCATCAGCCTGCCGATCCATGCCGACCTCACCGACGAGGAACTGGATTACGTGGTGACGCATTTCCTCAAGGCGATTGCCTGACCGCGTCGGCTGTCCTCAGGCGACGAAAGTCAGCTCAATTCCCTTGATCGGGGTTCCGTGCAGCGTGGTTTTCCATGTTTCGCCCGCCGCCACCGGCACCGCGCGGGTCAGCGTTCCCGTGGTGACCATTTCGCCGGCGGCAAGCGGGGGCTCGACTGTCAGGATATGCCGCAGGGCGTTGAGCGGGCCGCCGAGCACCAAACGTGTCGAGCCGTGCTCGACGATGCCGCCGCTGCTTTCCAGCGTGATCTCGAATTCCGTCAGGCTGCTGACGGGTTGGCGCGGCCCCAGCAACAGCGCGCCATGCAATCCGAACGAAGCGACCGTGTCGGGTGCGGTGAAGCGCCAGCCCGGAAACAGCGACTGCACGATCTCGAAGCCGTGCGCGACCCAGTCGATACAGGACAGCAGCGCGGCATCGTCCATGTCCGGCTGCGGTGCGCGGGCAAGGCCGAAGCAGATTTCAGGCTCGATGCGTGGTTCCATGAAGGGCGACAGATCGAACGGCTTGCCGTCCAGCGCCTGTACGCTCGTGTCGTACATGTAGCCCCAGATCGGGGCATAAACGCCGTATTCGTCCCAGATCGTTTCGTTGGTGAAGCCGATCTTGCGCCCGACGACCCGTTCACCGCGCATTTCACGCAGCTTTCGAATGTCCTCTGTCGTGGCGTAGGCGGTCGCAAGGTCGAGACCGGCGAACGATGCCACAGGCTGGCGGGCGTCGAAAGCCGCCAGCAATTGAGCCGCGATGGCGGTGTGATCAAGTTCTGCGGTGGCGATGTCCCGGACCATTGACGGAGTTTAGTTGCAGCCGTCATGGCAGCCAAGCGGCAAAGCGGTTGTGCGCGGAGCGCTTTGCCGTTCAAGTATAAGCATGAACAGCTTCGAGCCCCGCGATCCCGATTTCGAGTCCCGCGTACGCGCCAGTTTCGCGCGGCAGGATTTCATGGTCACGCTGGGCGCTGAGATGGTGCATCTGGCGCCGGGCGAAGTCGACCTCGCGGCGGATTTCAAAGAGTCCTTGCGCCAGCAGCACGGCTTCTTCCATGCCGGCGTGACCAGCTCGATTGCCGATTCCGCCGCCGGGTATGCGGCATTGAGCCTGTTTCCGCCCGGCTTCGGCGTACTTACCAGCGAATTCAAGATCAATTTGCTTAATCCGGCGATGGGCCCGCGTCTCATCGCAAAAGGGCGTGTGCTGAAACCGGGCAAGCTGCTGTGCGTCTGCCGGTCGGATGTCTATGGCGGCGCGGAGTGCGCCACACATGTCGCAACGGGGCTTTTCACGATGGTTGCGCGGGAGGGATTGGATGACTGAAGTGACGATCCGGCCTTTGGCCGCCGGTGACAGGGCGGGCTGGGATCCGCTGTGGCAGGGTTATCTGACGTATTACGAGTCGTCGGTTTCCGCCGAGGTCACCGAGACCACATGGACAAGGCTGATCGATCCCGGCGAAGAACCTCACGGGTTTTGCGCTGTGGATGCCTCGGGCAATCTGATCGGCATCGTCCATTACCTGTTTCACCGCTCCACCTGGTCGGTGGAAGGGTACTGCTATCTGGAAGACCTGTTCACCGACCCGGACATGCGTGGCGGCGGTGTCGGGCGGGCTCTGATCGAAGCTGTCTATGCCGCAGCGGCGGAGAAAGGCGCGACACGCATCTACTGGAACACGCAGCATTTCAACAGCCGCGCACGCGTCCTCTATGACCGGGTGGCGACGCTTTCCCCCTTCATCCAGTACCGCTATTCTCCAAAGTAAGCGCCGGCGCAAACCGGCCATAACAAACGGAAACGTCCATGATCCCGAATTCATACCCCACGCTCGATTTCGATCTCGGCGATACCGCAGACATGATCCGCGACACGGTGGCGAGCTTTTCTGCCGATGCAATCGCGCCCATTGCCGCCGAAATCGACAAGACAAACGAATTTCCGATGCACTTGTGGCCGAAACTCGGCGAGCTTGGCCTGCATGGCATCACGGTGGAGGAGGAGTTCGGCGGATCGGGGCTGGGCTATCTGGAACACTGCATCGCGATGGAGGAGGTCAGCCGCGGCTCCGCCTCGGTGGGGCTGTCCTACGGTGCGCACTCCAATCTGTGCGTCAACCAGATCCGCCGCAACGGCTCGCAGGCTCAGAAAGAGAAATATCTTCCGGGACTGATTTCCGGCGAGCATGTCGGTGCGCTGGCCATGTCCGAACCGGGCTCCGGCTCCGATGTGGTTTCCATGCGCACCACCGCCATCAAGAAGGGCGACCGCTACGTTCTCAACGGCTCGAAGATGTGGATCACCAACGGTCCCGTCGCCGAAACGCTGGTGGTCTACGCCAAGACCGATCCGGATGGCGGCCCGCGCGGGATCACCGCCTTTCTGATCGAGAAGAGCATGAAAGGCTTTTCGACGGCCCAGAAGCTCGACAAACTCGGCATGCGCGGTTCCGACACCTGCGAACTTGTGTTCCAGGATTGCGAGGTTCCCGAGGAGAATGTGCTCGGTCAGGTCGGCGGCGGCGTCAACGTGCTGATGAGCGGGCTCGACTACGAGCGCGTGGTGCTGGCGGCAGGGCCCATCGGCATCATGCAGGCCTGCATGGACGTGGTGGTTCCCTATCTGCACGAACGCAAGCAGTTCGGCCAGCCGATCGGGTCTTTCCAGCTCATGCAGGGCAAGATCGCCGACATGTACACCCGCATGAACGCGACCCGCGCGTATGTCTATGCGGTGGCGAAGGCCTGCGACCGGGGGCAGACGACGCGCAAGGATGCGGCAGGTGCGATCCTCTACGCGGCGGAAACGGCGACCTGGATGGCGCTTGAGGCGATCCAGTGCCTGGGCGGCAACGGATATATCAACGAATATTCGACGGGACGGCTGCTTCGCGACGCGAAATTGTACGAAATCGGGGCCGGAACCAGCGAAATCCGCCGCTGGCTCATCGGGCGGGAGCTGTTCGAGCAGACGCGTTAACCGCGTTTCCTGAACATAAACTAACCATAGCCGTTCAGGAACCTTTCAGCTGGCCGGGTGTTTACTTGCAGGAACAACAAGCCGTTCCCACTTGAATGGAACGTTCCCGTGAGGAGTCAGACATGAATACCCCCCAGTTCATGCAGCCGAAGACTGCTATCACTACGATCGTTGTTGCCTTCTTCATGGCAACTGTGGCCATGGGACTTGGCCGCGCGATGATCGACGAACCCGTTGCGCCCAACGCATCCTATGTTGCCGCAGTGGATGCCCCTGCAACGGTGATTAGCGTACAGTACTGATTTATCAGGGTTTTCCGGTCTTGCGCGCGCCGACCCGCGCAACGATCAGGCCGGCAAATATCAGGGCGGCCGCGATAATCAACGTGATTGTCAGCGGCTCGCCAAGCAGGATGACCCCGAAAGTCACTCCGAACAGCGGTATCAGGTTGCCCACGTGGGCGAACATGGAAAGCCCGATCTTGCGCACGAGATGATAGCGCAGGATGTAGGCGATGCCGGTCGGCACAAGCCCCAGAAACACGATCGCCGTCCAGGCTTTTGCGGACATTTCCGGCACGGTTCCCTGTGTCAGCAAGGCAATAGGCAGGAAGGCGGCCGTTCCCAATCCAAGAACGAGCGTTGAAAGCCGCACAGGCGGTATGGAAGGTGCGCGGCGAACCAGCGTACCCGACGTTACGTAGCAGGCGCTTGCAAGCAGGGCGGCGGCCGGCGGCAGCATTCCGCCGGATAATCCCTTGAAAGCGGCGGTGCCGAGCACCGTCGCCACGCCTGAAAATCCGAGAACAACGGCTATGGCCTTGCTGGCGTTGAACTTGTCGTCATCGCTGGTGAAATGCGCGATCAGCATGGCCAGCAGCGGACCTGTCCCCATCAGCAGGGCGGTGGTGGAGGAATGCAGCGTTTGCTGGGCCCAGGACAACAGGAAGAACGGGATCAGCACATTGAGGAGCGAGAGGAGGACAATCAGTCCCCACTCGCGCAGATTCGCGGGCCAGACCCAGCCGCGATAGAGCGCCCATGGCAGCAGGCATAAAAAGCCGATCGACACGCGCAATGCGACAAGCCAGACGGGCCCGGATTCCTGCACGCCGACCCTGATCGCCATGAATGCCGATCCCCACACCGCGCCGAGCATGACCAGCAACGACATGTCCATCGGCGTTGCCTTGCGTATTGCGGTCGGGCTGGTGCCGGCGGCGCTTGCCATAATGAATTTCCATTGGGGGCTGGTGTGAAACGTGCCAGCCTGCATAAAGGAGTTTGCCGCGCCATCCAATTGCATGGCACGCATGGCCGCTGCGCAACGCCTGAGGATTTTGCATGTTCTTTTATGTCGCCAAGATCAGCTGGTTCCTTGCCCAGCCGTCCAATGCGCTGATCATTCTCCTTGTTCTGGGCTGCGTTTTCGCGCTGCTTCGCTGGCGGAGGCCGGCAAGGCTGGCCCTTGCTGTTTCCGTTCTGGGCTTGCTTGTCGCCGGGTTCTCGCCGCTCTCAAATGCGCTTCTTCAGCCGCTGGAGGACCGCTTTCCCATACCTGATCCCATGCCGGAGCATGTCGACGGCATCATCATGCTGGGAGGGGGGCTTGAGACCATCGTCACGACCACGCGCGGTATTCCCGCGCTCAACGAGGCCGGCGACCGGCTCACCACATTCGCCGAGCTGGCGCGGCGCTATCCGGATGCGCGGCTGGTTCTGTCGGGCGGTTCCGGCGGCCTGATCTACAACGATCTGGACGAATCCGGGGTCGCAAAATCCCTGTTGCTGGGTCTCGGGATCGACCCCGGCAGGCTGGAACTCGAATCGCGGTCGCGCGACACCTACGAGAATGCGGTGTTCAGCCGCGACATGATCCAGCCGAAGCCCGGTTCCGTGTGGCTGCTGGTCACAAGCGCTTTCCACATGCCGCGCTCCGTCGGCTGTTTCCGCCGCGCCGGGTTTGACGTTGTCGCTTATGCCACGGATTACCGGACACGGGGAAAAGAAGACCGTTATCGCGGATTTTATTCAGCTTCCGACGGTTTGCGCCGATTGGACCTTGTGACACGGGAATGGGCCGGGCTCTCCGTTTACGCCCTGACAGGGCGTATCGCCACATTCTATCCACAACCCTGATATCGGGGGCATCGCGGCTTCGTAAAATCATCTATTGATATTTCGTTACGACGGGCGTATTCACCGCGCCTTCGCACTTGCGAAAACGCGCAAGCGGTTCACACATACAAGGGTCCTAGAGCTTAAAATGAGCGACAAGGGTCAGTGTTTCTATCTCCGGCCGGCCATGTACACGCTGGCTATCCTCGGCGGGCTTGTGCTCGTCGTTGCCCTGTTCGGCGGTTTCGAGCCGGCTGCAGTTGCGGCGCGCTAGACACCGCAATACCACTTCCAATTCCTCCTGATACCGTAACGGCTCAAGCCGTTGCGGTTGCGGCTGCGCCGTGCGAGTTTCAGTTGGCGCAGCCGGGGAGGGTGGATTGGCTCAGAACATCACATTGGGATTTCACGCGCTGGTCGACGCGGCGAATGCCGAGGTCGAGACCGTCAGCGTCGATGACGCGCGCGCGCTTCACGGCAGCGGCGATGTCGTCTTCATCGACATTCGCGACATTCGCGAATTGAACCGCGAAGGCAGAATGCCCGGCGCTTTCCATGCGCCGCGCGGCATGCTGGAAGCCTGGATCGATCCGCAAAGCCCCTATCACAAGGATGTCTTCGCGCAGGACAAGAAATATCTCTTCTTCTGCGCCGGCGGCATGCGCTCCGCCTTGGCCGCACAGACCGCGCAGCGCATGGGCCTGAAGCCCGTTTGCCACATGGAAGGCGGCTTCGGCGCCTGGAAGAAAGCTGGCGCGCCGGTGGACGAGCCGGAAGCGAAGTGGTGATAGCGAACCGCTGGTTCCGATTGACTCGCTGTCATTCAGGCTATGGAACGATGGCGCGAAACCGGCTAACCCTTGCAGAAAATGACACGTGCAGGGAGTTTTCCGCATGCCGCGACTGACGAGCACCATCCAGATTGGATCGGATGAATTCGCCGCCAATGCCGCGGCGATGGCAAAGCTCGTTGACGATCTCGCGGCACGGCGCGCGGAAGCCGCCGCCGGTGGGTCGGAAAAGGCGCGCGAACGCCATGTGAAGCGCGGCAAGCTGCTGCCGCGCGAGCGCGTCATGCGGCTGCTCGATCCCGGTTCTCCGTTTCTCGAAATTGCGCCGCTGGCGGCATTGGGGCTCTATTCCGGTGATATCCACGCGGCAGGAATGATCGCCGGTATCGGACGCGTTTCGGGGCGCGAATGCATGGTGGTTGCCAATGATGCGACCATCAAGGGCGGTACCTACTACCCGATGACGGTGAAGAAGCATCTGCGCGCGCAGGAGATCGCCCGCGAGAACCGGCTGCCGTGCATTTATCTGGTCGATTCCGGCGGGGCGAACCTGCCGCACCAGACGGAAGTCTTCCCCGACCGCGATCATTTCGGCCGTATCTTCTACAATCAGGCCACCATGTCCGCCGAGCGCATCCCGCAGATCGCGGTGGTGATGGGATCGTGCACGGCGGGCGGGGCCTATGTGCCGGCCATGAGCGACGAAACCGTCATCGTGCGCCGTCAGGGAACCATCTTCCTAGGCGGGCCGCCGCTGGTGAAGGCTGCGACCGGCGAGGAGGTAACCGCGGAAGATTTGGGCGGGGCGGACGTTCACGCGCGCCAGTCCGGCGTGGCCGATCACTACGCGCTCGATGACGAGCACGCGCTCGATACCGCGCGGCGTATCGTCGCCAATCTGAACGCCACCGGCACGTCCGATGTGACCATCACCGAGCCGGTCGAGCCGGCCTACGACCCGGCTGAACTCGATGGCGTGGTGCCGTCGTCGTTGACCGTGCCCTATGACATTCGCGAGGTGATTGCGCGGATTGTGGATGCGTCCGTCTTCGACGAGTTCAAGGCGCTTTATGGCGAGACGCTGATCACCGGCTTTGCCCGCATCGCCGGCATCCCGGTCGGGATCATCGCCAACAACGGCATTCTTTACTCCGAGTCAGCGCTGAAGGGCGCGCATTTCATCG
>JAGRLC010000032.1:245-4692 GCA_020441995.1 Rhodobiaceae bacterium | reverse complement strand
AGCACTCCGTTGCCCGGCTGATCGGTGCGCCTCCCGGCTATGTCGGATACGAGGAGGGCGGTGTGCTGACCGAGGCTGTCCGGCGCAGGCCCTATCAGGTGATCCTGTTCGACGAGATCGAAAAGGCCCATGGCGACGTCTTCAACGTGTTGCTGCAGGTTCTCGATGACGGGCGCCTGACCGACGGTCAGGGCCGCACGGTCGATTTCCGCAACACACTGATCATCATGACCTCGAACCTTGGCGCCGAGTTCCTCGTCAACCAGCCGGAAGGAGCTGATTCCGATGCCGTGTCCGAGCAGGTCATGGCGGTGGTGCGGGCGCATTTCCGGCCCGAGTTCCTCAACCGGCTCGACGAGATCATCCTGTTCCATCGCCTGAAGAAGGAGCAAATGGGCGCGATCGTCGACATTCAGATGGAGCGGCTGCAGAAGCTTCTCGCTGACCGCAAGATCACGCTGTCGCTGGATGACGAGGCCCGGACCTGGCTTGCCGACAAGGGCTATGAGCCCGCTTATGGCGCAAGGCCCCTGAAGAGGGTTATTCAGAAGCATGTTCAGGACCCGCTCGCCGATCTCATCCTGAAAGGCGAGGTGCTGGACGGCGCCCACGTCGTGGCGACCGTCAAGGACGGAGAACTGGTTCTCGGGGCCGACCTGAAAGCGGAACGGGCCGCCTGACCCTCGTGATGACCTACGAGGAATACGACACTTATTGCGCCTCGCTCCCGGCAACGACCATGGTCGTGCAGTGGGGCGGGGCGCATGTCTGGAAAGTGGGAGGCAAGGTTTTCGCCATTGCCGGGTGGAGTGATGACGATACGCCTTTCGTCACCTTCAAATGCTCGCCGTCCTCTTTCGATATCCTCAAGGAGCAGCCCGGATTGCGGCCCGCACCCTATCTCGCCTCGCGGGGTATGAGCTGGATACAGCGCACCGGTGACGAGGCCATGAGCGATGACGACCTGTACCGCTACATTGCCGAGAGCCATCGTCTCGTGGCAGCGGGTTTGACGAAGAAACTTCAAAAAGAGCTTGGTCTGGCGGATTGACCGGCTTCGCAACGCCATAGCTTTGGCGCATCATTGCCGTCTCTTGACCAGGAGAGGTGATGATGAGCGACCTGAAACCCGGACAGCCGGCCTTCAAGCCCATGTGGCCGACAACCTTCATGCAGGTCATGTTGCCGGGGGCCGATGGCGCCAACGCGGCATTACGCGATCTGATAGCGAAACTGGATGCGGGCTCCGATGATCTGACCACGGATTACCTGTCAGGGAATTTTCTCTCCAATCCGGATCCTGTGGCCGGCTGGCTGAAGCAGTGCTTCGAGCGCGCGATTCTCGATTACGCGCGTCATGCGGGGATCGATTACGAACTCGATTATTCAATTCAAGCCTGGCCGAACGTGAACAGGTTCGGCGATTACCACAACCTGCACAATCACCCGCATTCATGGCTGAGCGGCACTTATTACGTACAGGTGCCCGAGCGCCCGCGCGAGATGCGTACGCGATCGGACCTCAATCCCGGTGCGATCAGCTTTTTCGACCCGCGCCCGCAGGCCAATATGCTGGCGATCAAGGGCGATCCGCAGGTCGATCCCGAATACAGGCTGTTGCCCAGGCCGGGAATGCTGCTGCTGTGGCCGGCGTTCGTGCATCATCTCGTTCATCCGAACCTGTCGGACGAACAGCGCATATCGGTCTCGTTCAACGTGGTGCTGCGCTGGCGCGATTCGTATCTGCCGTAATATTCAAACGAATTAGTTGAATGATGCGAGACGGGTCGAGACCGGCGGCTTGCGCATCAGCGTGTCGATGCGGGCACGTTCGCGCTCGTATGCGGCGAGAATCGGCCCGTCCAGCGTGCGCCCGCGCGGCAGGCGGATACGCATGGGATCGACGAAGCGTCCGTTCACCGTCAGTTCGTAGTGGAGGTGCGGGCCTGTCGACAGGCCCGTGGTGCCGATATAGCCGATCACCTGTCCCTGGCTGACATGCACGCCGGCGGCAATGCCGGGCGCAAAGGCTTTCTGGTGGGCATATCTGGATTCATAGCCGTTGGCATGGCGAATCTTGGTCCAGCGGCCGTAACCGGATTTCCAGCCGGCCTCAACGACAACGCCGTCGCCCGCGGCCATGATCGGGGTGCCGCGCGGCGCTGCCCAGTCGACGCCGTTATGCGGCCGCTTGTAGCCGAGTATCGGGTGTTTGCGCATGCCGAAGCCGGAACGGAACACGCCGGTTCGCACCGGTTTGCGCATCAGGAACTTCTTCGCGCTGCGTCCTTCATTGTCGTAATAGTCGACAACACCGTCGTCGGGTGTGCGGAAACGGTAGAATTTGTGCACCTCTCCGCGAACCGTAACCGAGGCGAACAACACCTCCGGCCCTTCTTCGGTGAATTCCTCCGCTTCCGGGTCGGCAAAGAAGACCTCCAGCGAGTCGCCAGGCGATGCGGGGCGCTGGAAGTCCACATCAAAGAAGAAGATGCGTACCATCGCCTTGACGAGATCCTCGGGGATTTCGTTCTTCAGGCCGGTTGCGTAGATGCTCTGGTAGAGATTGGCGCGCGGTCCCGATGCGTTGCCATCGGCGCCGCGCGACGCAGCCTCCATGATGGAACTGGTCATCGGCACGTAATGTCCGGAGTAGGCGAGGGCAACGGTCGTCTGGTTGCCGTCGCTGCGATTGACGCTGACGTGCACGGGCCGCATGCGGTTTGGATTGTTCGGGTCGGCCGCTTTCATGATTTCCACGGGCACGCCTTCGGAAACCACGCGCGTATCAAGACCGAGTGCGCGGATAATGTCGGAGGCTTCGTCGCGCGTTGCGCCCTCGCGCATGAGCAGGGAGAGCATGGTGTCGCCCCGCTGGGTCAACGCGGTTTCGCGTACGGTATCCTCGAAGCCGACAGGGGCGGCCGGTTTTTCCAGCACCGTTGTCTGCGGTTCGGACGGTTCTTCCGGCTCACCGTCCGCTGAAGCAAGGGCCTCTCCTGTTCCCATGATGCCGTCGCGATAGGGATAGCTTCCATCTCCCAGGTCGCCGTCGACGGCGAGAATATCAGGGGGTGCCCCCTCAAGATCGGCTGCAGCGCGGGCAAAAATGTCGAGGTCGCCGTCAAATGGCATCGGACTTTCAGCGGACAGCACAGAGGCCAGATCGTAAGCGTTGATCTCGATGGAGCCGTCGTTTGCGGCAACAGCGCCCTGAGCGGAGTTGCGCGGGGTGTTTGCCTTGCCGGCTTCGGCATAAAGCTCGATCGGGTCGAAACGGGGGATGCGGTCGGCAAAGTCACCCGTGCTGACCATCAGGCCGGCATTGATGCGCAGATACGGCTTGATGCCGATGAATTCCTTTTCGCCGACACGGCGTGTCGCAGTCTCGTGAATGACGTGGCGTGTGGACAGTTCGCCGCCGAGCGAGAAAATCCGGTCCGACTTGCCGAGCACGCCGCGGTCGCCTTCGGTCATGAAACCGCGCGTGGCGCTCAAAGCGAAGTTGGTCTGCCGGTCGAGAGCGGTATAGAGCGCACCCGCCAGCAGCATGCCGCCCGCGATGCCGGTGAGCGTTGTCGTCACCAGCCAGCGGAACGAAATCCGGTGCGGCGACTCGTTGCGGCTCTTTTCACGCGCATCGGCGGACAGGGCGGGCTCGTTGCCCACTTCAATCATAGCCTTGCGCTGTTTCGGGTTGCCCGCCGCCATTATCCCCTGACGCCATCCTTATAAAGGGACGGCATGTCCCGTTGGTTTGTTCACAACCACACCTTTAAAGGGGTGATTGCGTTTTCATTGCGGTTCCGCCGCCGGCGGTAACCCGATATCGGCCCGGTTTAATGGCCGGCACATCGCGCCCAACTGGATATCGCAATATGTCCGGCGCGAAAACCCTGACAGGAATTTGTGAGCCGGATGGCCCGCGGCGGCAAACCCAGGTTTCCACACATGACGTTTTTGTGGCGTCAATTGGGCGTTAGCCCTTAGGGAATCCAAGGGTTTCGAAATTGGTTTCGCAATTGCGGAAAAAAATCGAAAGATCGGTGTTGACAACATTCGTCTGTCCCACCTATATACGCCGCCACGCGCCCAGCGGGGCCGGCCAGCCGGCTTCACTTTCGGGCGCTTTACTTTCGGATAGATCCGGTGGTAAAGTCTCTTCCCTTCCAAACGGGAAGACAGATTTTTTCGGCCGTTCGGCTCGCTGAACGGTGGTCAATTTTGCGCCTCTAGCGGGTGTGTTTTGACCGGGCTCTTTGAAAACTGAATAGGAAGAAAGAGAAACGTGGACGGCGGAGTCCTTGCGGACCCGGCCCCGGTTTCCGGGACGGGTCATAACGAGACTTCGGCGGAACACGTTTCTAAGACTACAAAGGTTTTTTGGTTCATCTGAACCAAATTTCCTCGTCAATGAATCGTGTGACCAGCCGATCATTCTCTCTTC
>JAGRLC010000032.1:0-155 GCA_020441995.1 Rhodobiaceae bacterium | reverse complement strand
ACGGGTGAGTAACGCGTGGGAACGTACCTTTCGGTTCGGAACAACCCAGGGAAACTTGGGCTAATACCGGATACGCCCTTCGGGGGAAAGATTTATCGCCGAAAGATCGGCCCGCGTCTGATTAGCTTGTTGGTGAGGTAACGGCTCACCAAGGC
>JAGRLC010000143.1:16705-17695 GCA_020441995.1 Rhodobiaceae bacterium | reverse complement strand
GATTGCCCAGCGTAAAGCCGATGCCCGCCGCAGCCCAGCCCGAATAGGAGTTGAGCATGGAAACGTCCACCGGCATGTCGGCGCCGCCGATCGGAATGATGATCAGGACACCGAGCACAAGGCTGACCAGCGTGATCATCCAGAACACGAAGTGGCTCTCGGTCATGCAGAAGACGCCAACCAGCACGACGAGCGCAATGGCGAGACCGGCGTTGACCATGTGGCGCATCGGCAGGATGATCGGCGCACCGGACATGCGCCCGTCCAGCTTAAGGAAGGCGATGACCGAACCCGTGAATGTGATCGCACCGATGGCGACACCCAGCGACATTTCGACCAGGCTGGCGCCGTGGATTTCCCCGACCTCACCGATGCCGAAAGCCTGCGGCGCATAGAGCGCGCCAGCGGCAACCAGCACGGCGGCCATGCCGACGAGGCTGTGGAAGGCGGCGACAAGCTGCGGCATCGCCGTCATCGGAATGCGCTTGGCGATGATCGCGCCCGCGCCACCACCGATGGCGAGGCCAAGAACGATCAACCCCCAGGATGCCAGGGACGGCGTGGAAACTGCAAGCGTGGTCAGAATCGCAATGACCATGCCGGCCATGCCCAGCATGTTGCCCTTGCGCGAGGTTTCGGGATGCGAAAGCCCGCGCAGGCTCATGATGAACAAGACGCCTGCGACGAGATAAAAAACGGCGGCGAGATTGGCGCTCATGTGACCTGTTTCTCCCGCTTACTGCTTTTTCTTGTACATCGACAGCATCCGGCTGGTTACCAGGAAGCCACCGAAAATGTTCACGCTGGCAAGAACCAGCGCGGCGAAACCGAACATGCGCGCCATACCGGCGCCTTCGCCGACGAGATCGACGCCGACCGCAAGCAGCGCGCCGACCACGATCACCGACGAAATCGCGTTGGTGACGGACATCAGCGGCGTATGCAGCGCCGGCGTGACGCTCCACACCACGTAGTAGCCGACGAAGATCG
>JAGRLC010000143.1:15731-16693 GCA_020441995.1 Rhodobiaceae bacterium | reverse complement strand
GATCGCCAGCACGAAGATCGCCAGGCGGAAGACGAAGGGATCGATCATCCCGCCGCTTGCCGCATGAGCGCCAGCGGCGATTGCTTCCGCCGCGCCGCTGTTTCCAGCCGCATCGCTCAACTGTTGCGCATAGGCGCGTGCGGCCTCCGCAGCGTCATTTGCCGCCTGCGCCGCGCCCTGAGCACGTTCGAGAAGCTGTGCCGGTGTCAGTTCAGCCATCGGATCACTCCCCCTTTCCCGAGAAGGACGGATGCACGACCGCGCCATCGCGCGTCAGCACCGTCGCCTTGATGAGTTCATCATCCCAATTGACCGCAACGCTCTTGTTTTCCTTGTCGATCATTGTCTCGACGAAAGCATAGAGGTTGCGCGCGTAAAGGTTCGAAGCGGATGCCGCGACACGCCCCGGAACATTGAGGTAGCCAAGGATCGTGACCCCCTTGTGGGTTGCCGCGTCGCCCGGCTTGGTCACTTCGCAGTTACCACCGCGCTCGGCCGCCAGATCGACGATCACCGAGCCGTCTTTCATGCTCTCGACCATCGCCTTGGAAATCAGCTTCGGCGCGGGCCGGCCCGGAATGAGGGCCGTGGTGATGACGATGTCCTGCTTGGCGATATGGCTTGCGACCAGTTCCGCCTGCTTGGCCTGATATTCCTTGGACATCTCCTTGGCGTAACCGCCGGAGGTTTCGGCCTGCTTGAACTCCTCGTCCTCGACCGCGATGAACTTCGCGCCGAGCGACTCGACCTGCTCCTTCGCGGCGGGGCGCACGTCCGTTGCCGTCACGACGGCGCCATTGCGGCGCGCGGTCGCAATCGCCTGAAGACCGGCAACGCCGGCGCCCATGACGAAGATGCGCGCGGCGGGAACGGTTCCGGCCGCCGTCATCATCATCGGCAGCGCCTTGCCGTAGGCCTCGGCGGCGTCGATCACGGCGCGGTAGCCGGCGAGGTTCGCCTGG
>JAGRLC010000143.1:0-15718 GCA_020441995.1 Rhodobiaceae bacterium | reverse complement strand
GCGCGGGTGATGCGCGGCATCAGCTCCATTGCGAATGCGGATACGCCGGCCTTGGCGATAGCCTCAAGATCCTTCTCGTTGCCGTAAGGATCCATGATGGCCACGATGATCGCGCCCTTTTTGCACTTGGCGGCGTCCGCGGCGCCTGGACGGCGCACACACAGAACGATGTCGGCGCCCTTCACCGCGGCTTCGAAGCCCTTGGCGATCGTGGCGCCGGCTTCCTTGAATTCATCATCGGAAACGGCGGAATTGGAACCTGCCCCGGATTGAACAACGACCTTGGCTCCGAGCGCGACGAATTTCTTCACCGTGTCCGGAGACGCCGCGACGCGCGGCTCGATCTTGCCGTCCTCGGCAGATATGGCGATGGTAAAGCTCATGGTCACAAGTCCCGATGGCTTGGCTGATTACAACTGGAATGTAGCCGGCAGGACCGGCAGCAGGCTGGTCAGGCGAGAAGCGCCATGCCCAACAGCCCGATAACGAGCTGGACAAGGCCGACAACATATCCGCCGGGACGGAACGCCAGCCCGATCGTTGTCGTGATCAGCATCGCAACCGTGAACAGGATGGCCAGAATGCCGTGGTCCATATTCACGTAAGACAGCGCCACGAGGATATTCAGGCAGGAGATCGAACCGACCTTGCTGAAATCAATGAACCCCTCATAGGTGCGCTCGTGCGCCGGGTAATCCATTACCGTTTCGCTATTCTTGCTCGCCATTTAGCGTTCCCCCGGAATGTTGCTACGCAGTGATAATGCGCGATTTCTTTCGCCTGTTCTAGCGGAAGGCAGCCCGCGCGGCAATCCTCTGGTGTACCACAGAATGCCACACCCCCGCATCATCGCCTCTTTACGCCGCATCGGGCCTTTCCAGACCAGCTACCTCAAGAGCCGCGGATTGGCGAAAGCTGAGTTTTTCGACAGAAAAATCAGCAATAGCCTCATTAAACAGCCGGAAAAAGTTCAGTTCCGCATCCAAATGGATGAAAACTCCACCTAGCCCAAGCGCGGCCCTGTCCATGAAAACAAATTCTTGCGGTATTGTCACAGGACCTTTCTCCTTCAGTGCTTTATGCACCATGAAGGCCTGTTTGCGGCCATACTCGGATGGTTTCACGCCATCGGCAACCGTGCGCACCCGGTCATCCAGCAGCGGGCCGTAGATGAACCGGGCCCAGATGTTGAGCACTTCGCGCAGTTCCTCCGTCAGCCCCTTGAAGCCCCAGACCTCATAGGCGTGCACGATGCGCGCTTCATCGTTGTCCTGCAGCCCGTGATAGAGATCGATGACGCCCTGCACGAAGGCGGGCCGGAAAATGCGGATGCAGCCATAGTCGAGCAGGTTGATGCCCGCCGGCGCGCCGCCCTCGTCGAACACCGTGTAGTTGCCCAGGTGCGGATCGCCGTGGATGACGCCGAACCGGCTGAAGGGATGCCACCATGCCTCGAACATGGCCCGCGCAATCGTGTTGCGGATGTCCTGCGAGGCGTTCTTGTGGTCGAGCAGCCGCGACCCGTCCAGCCATGTCATGGTCAGCAACCGGCGGGTCGACAGCTCCGGCAAAACCTCGGGCACCCTGACGCGGCCGTTGTCGCCCAGGATGTCCGCATAGAGCGCGATGTGGCGCGCCTCGCGTTCATAATCGAGTTCCTCGCGAACACGGGCGCCGATCTCCTTGGCGATCTCGGTCGTATCGACCGCCGGGTCCATGCGCCGGTGAAGGGCAAACAACCAGTCGAGCTGCTTCAGGTCGGCTTCGACCGCCGATTGCATGTCGGGATATTGCAGCTTGCAGGCGAGCCGGCGGCCGTCATGGGTCGTGGCCTTGTGGACCTGGCCGAGCGACGCCGAGGCCGCCGCCTGTGCGCCGAACTCGTCGAACTTGCCGCGCCAGTCCGCGCCAAGCTCCGCCGCCATGCGCCGCTTTACGAAGGCCCACCCCATCGGCGGCGCATCGCTTTGCAGCTTGGCAAGCTCCATGGCGTATTCGGCGGGCAGCGCATCCGGAATGGTGGAGAGAAGCTGCGCCACCTTCATGAGCGGTCCCTTGAGACCGCCGAGAGCGGCAGCCAGTTCGGCCGCATTGGCGCCACGGTCGAGCTCCCGCCCCATCAGCCTTGCGCCGGCGACCTTTGCCGCAACGCCACCGACATTGGTCCCGACCCGCGCATAGCGTGAGACGCGTGCGCCCAGTCTGTTTTTCTCGCGATCGCGTGTCACTTGAACGGTTCTTCCTCACGCAGACAAAACACAAGGCCGGACACGCCGACCCTGGTCCCGGTACGTCGGACGCCCTTCACCCGATCACATTAGGGCGCGGCTTGGTGAAAGGAATGGATCTTCACCCTCAGAAGTCGATGTGTTCCTTGAATTCGGTCAGAACCACATCCCACCAGTCAACCGTGTCCTTGAAGTTCTCGTGGCTGATGCCGCCAAACATGTTGACGGTCATCTGGATCACGGGATCGAAATCGCTGTCGAGCGAGGCCACACCCAGCATGTGCCCCTTGTTCCACTCGGCCATCTTGGCCGGGCTTCCCTTGCCGCCGGTGTTGAACGCGGTGCTGAACTGGATGAGCTTGCAATCCTTGTGGTCGGTGCAGCGGTAGAAAAAGATCGTCGTATTGAGACCTGCGACCTTGGATTCGATCATCGGATCGCCCGAGGAGTCCGTCTTCAGCGTGGTGCGGTAGCCAAGATCGCGCATGATCGCGACCAGGGCGTCCGGATTGGTGGCATCGAGCAGGTCCGCGCTCGCCTGACCGCCACCGGAGGGCGGCTGGCCGCCGCCCTGCCCTGATCCGCCACCACTGCCATCGCCACCCGGCTGGCCGCCTGCCGTCTGACCCGAGCCGCCACTCGAAGACCCTCCGCCGGAAGCTCCGCCGCCGGAAACCCCTCCGCCGGCCTGACCGGAACCGCCGCCATCACCGGCGGGCTGACCGCCCGTCGTCTGTCCCGAACCGCCACTTGAGGAGCTTCCGCCGGAAGATCCGCCAGAGTTGTTTCCGGAATTGTCTCCGCCCTGATTGACGTTTCCCGGCTTGCTGCCGGTACTCTGCCCCGATCCACTGGACTGTGCATGAACACTCGCGGCGGGCATAAATCCGGCCAGCGCGAGAATGAGGGTCAAGGTGGTTGCGCGCATGTCTTCCCTGCTCCGGTTCGATTTTCCGCTACGATAGCATCATTGCAATCGGTTTCACCAAACCATTGCGGCGTGACAACGGCGCAAAAGAATTTTCAACAAAGACCGGAAAGAATTTTACCGAGTTTTTCGCGATGCTGCGTCAGGCCCTTGTAGGCCAGTTGATCGGCATCGAGCGCATCGAGCTGCCGCCTCAGGCTTTCGGCAAGTACGGCGCGGTCGGGATGGCGGCTGAGCGCGCGCAGCGGATCGACATGGATGCGGATGGTGAAAAGGATGTCGCCGCTCACCGGCATCCGCATCAGGGTCTGACGCTCAACCCGCACGAACAGATGATCGAGCCAGCCTTCATCGCCGCCTTCTTCCGCCTTCGCAAAGGGCATCGGCCCTTTCCCGTGCGGATGATGCAACTCGCCGTCGCCATACAAGGACCAGTTGAGCCGCCACACCGGCTTGCCGACATGCAGATTGTCGAAAATGCGCGCCATACGCTGTGCTAGCCGGTCGGGATAACCCGGCACATAGGCATGAAGCCCGTCCAGCGTCTGCCCGAATCGCGCCTTGAACGACCATGACGAGGCAAAGCTCACCGAACCCGCCGCAAGCCGCCAGCCGTCATCGCCCTTGCGCATCAGGCACAAGTCTTCCTGAACCAGCAACGCGGCGGTGAGGAGCGGCGCGGGATCATCTGCCGGGATTTCCACCCGCGCGATCTCGGCGCCCGCATCCAGCACGCGAATGAACGCACCTTCCCTGACCCATTTTCCCGAAGGATGCGCCAGCAGGTGCGCGATCAGCGCGTCGCGGACCTCTTGCTGCGACGAGACGGTATCGCCTTCAGCCGCCCAGACTTCATCGCGCGCCGTGTCCAGAAGCCGCCGCTTCTCTTCCAGGTAAAATCCGAGCCCGCCATCCGCCTCGATCCAGTCCGCCGGATCGAGCGGCTTGAGTCCGATCGAGAAGGACTTCACGCCCGTTGCGTAGGGCGCATGGGCGGGGCGGTTCATCGTCAGGTTACCTCAGGCACTGGCCTCGATCGCTTCCAGCTCGCCGATCAGGTTCTCGACAACCTTGAGACCCATCGACCAGAAAGCCGGATCGCGCGCATCGAGCCCGAACGGCGCCAGAAGCTCTGAATGATGCTTGGTTCCTCCCGCCTTCAGCATGTCGAAATATTTCTCGACGAACCCGTCCGACGCCTTCTCGTAGATCGCGTAGAGCGAGTTCACTAGGCAATCGCCGAACGCATAGGCGTAGACATAAAACGGCGAGTGGATGAAGTGCGGAATGTAGCACCAGAAGGTCTCGTAGCCCTCGCCGAAGCGGATCGCCGGCCCGAGGCTGTTGCCCTGCACCGACATCCACAATTCGCCGAGCTTTTCCGCCGTCAGTTCGCCTTCCTTGCGCTCGGTATGGACCTTGCGCTCGAACTGATAGAAGGCGATCTGCCGCACGACCGTGTTGAGCATGTCCTCGATCTTGGCCGCCAGCATGGCCTTGCGCTCACGCGGCTCCCTGGCCTCCGCCAGCAGCGACTTGAACGTCAGCATCTCGCCGAAAACGCTCGCGGTCTCGGCAAGCGTCAGCGGTGTCGGCGCCATCAGCGCGCCCTGACGGCCGGCCAGAACCTGGTGCACGCCATGCCCCAGTTCATGCGCCAGCGTCATGACATCACGCGCCTTGCCCTGGAAATTGAGCAGCACGTAGGGGTGCGCGCTCGGCACCGTTGGGTGCGCGAACGCGCCCGGTGACTTGCCGGAGCGGGTCGGTGCGTCGATCCAGCCATTGTCGAAGAATTTCTTCGCCACATCCGCCATCAGCGGCGAGAAAGCGCCATAGGCGTCAAGCACCGTGTCCTGCGCCTCCGACCAGCGGAAATGGCGCTGCGGCACATCGGGCAACGGTGCGTTGCGGTCCCAGTAATCGAGCTGGTCGCCGCCGAACCACTTCGCCTTGATCTTGTAATAGCGGTGCGACAGGCGCGGATAGGCGTCCTCGACGCTCTTCACCAGCGCATCGACAACCTCGCGCTCGACCCGGTTCGCCAGATGGCGGGAATCCGCAATGTCCTCGAACCCGCGCCAGCGGTCGGAGATTTCCTTGTCCTTTGCGAGCGTATTGGTGACGAGCGCGAAGGTACGCGTGTGCTTGGCGAAGGTTTCACCCAGCGCAAGGGCCGCCGCCTTGCGGACCTTTCCGTCGCTGTCCTGCAGCTTGTTGAGTGTCGGCTCGATCGGCATCTCGGCGCCATCGACATTGAACGTCAGGCCCGAGATCGTCTCGTCGAACAGGCGGTTCCATGCGCCGCGCCCGGTCACGGACTTCTCATGGAACAGCCGCTCCAGCTCGTCATCGAGCTGATAGGGCTTTTCCATGCGCACATCTTCAAGCCACGGCTTGTAGTGATCGAGCGGCGGCTTCGACATCACCGCATCGAGCGCATTGTCGGGCAGGCGGTTGAGCTCCAGGGTAAAGAACAGCAGGTGGACACCGGCCGCCGTCAGCTTCTCGCTGACATCGCCGTAGAACTTCGATTTCGCCGTGTCGCTGACATCGGTGGCATGCAGCAAGCCGGCATAGGACCAAAGCCGCCCGAAAAGCTCATCGAGCTTCTCGTATTCAGCGATCACGTCATAAAGCCCGGTGTCCTCACCCCCCTTGATCAGCCCGGCGAGCTTGCCCTTGTGGTTGTCCTCGAAGGACTTCGCCCATTCGGCGGCACGTGCCAGATCCTTTTTCACCTCCGGCGAATCGGGGGCGGGATAGAGATCGGACAGATCCCACTCCGGCATGGCGCCAAGATCTTCGCCGGCACCGGCCTGTGCCGTCTTTGCGGCAAAAGCCACCCTATCGATGAAGTGCCCGGCCCGGACCTGTTCCCTCATGCCTTACTCCCAGTCGTGGTGCGCGCAATCCCGCGCAAATACATCCTGTTTCTCATAGCTTGCCTGCTGCATTTGGGAAACAGCCCTTATTCCGGCAAGAGATGCGCACAAATGCCACGTGCTTAATGCCCCGTTAACCCGGCGCACCAAGGATAGGATCAAAATGGCACAACAGGGATTCGCCGCCCATGCGGCGGGTTCGCGCATCCGGAGCAACGTCGCGGAAAATTGAGCACATGTCTTCCGCAACGCTGCGGCCGCAAATTTGGACTTTGAGCCCGCATGGCTGAAAAAATACTTGTCGTCGATGACGACCCGACACAAAGGCGCATTCTGACCGGCCTGCTCGGCAAGATGGGATATGAACCCGCCGAGGCCGAAGGCGGGGAAAGCGCCCTCGCCATGCTGAACGCGCCGGGTGGCAGCGATATCCGCCTCGTCGTGCTCGATCTCGTCATGCCCGATCTCGACGGCATGGGCGTGCTGGAGCGCCTGTCCACCAAACAGGACCGCCCTCCGGTCATCGTGCAGACAGCCCATGGCGGTATCGACACCGTGGTCAGCGCCATGCGCGCCGGCGCATCCGACTTCGTCGTCAAGCCGGTCAGCCCCGAGCGCCTCGATGTCTCGATCAGCAATGCCCTGAAGTCAGCAACGCTGGATCGTGAAATCGGCCGCATGAAGCGCCAGGCCAGCGGCCGCATGGGCGTGCGCGATATCCTGACGTTGAGCCCGGCCATGGAGCGCGTCCTCGATCTCGCCCGCAAGGCTGCCGCATCCAACATTCCGATCCTGCTGGAAGGCGAGAGCGGCGTCGGCAAAGAACTCGTCGCCCGTGCCATTCAGGGAGAAAGCGCCCGCAAATCCAAGCCTTTCGTTGCGGTCAATTGTGGTGCGATCCCGGAAAACCTCGTCGAAAGCACCCTGTTCGGCCATGAAAAAGGGGCTTTCACAGGCGCAACCGAAAAACGCATCGGCAAATTCTCCGAAGCCGACGGCGGCACACTGTTCCTCGACGAGATCAGCGAGTTGCCGCTGGATGCCCAGGTCAAACTACTGCGCGCCATCCAGGAAGGCGAGATCGATCCGGTCGGCGGCAAGCGTCCGCACAACGTCGATATCCGCCTCATCTCGGCGACGAACCGTGACCTGACCGAATGCGTGCGCGCCGGACAGTTCCGCGAGGATCTGTATTACCGGCTCGGTGTCTTCCCGATCCTGATCCCGCCGCTCAGGTCACGGCGCGAGGACATTCCCCTGCTGGCGCGCCACTTCATGACGCGGTTTGCCGCGGAGGAAAGCAAGCCCGTGCGCGCCATAGCGCCAGACGCCATGCTGGCGCTGCAATCGCACGACTGGCCGGGCAATGTCCGCCAGCTCGAAAACACGCTCTTCCGCGCCATTGTGCTTTGCGAGGGCGATTGCCTTCAGCTTTCCGACTTTCCTCAGCTTGGCGCGGTTTCCGCCGCCGCGCCGCAGGCGCCGGCGCAACAGCCCGCGTCCGCCGGAAGCACTGTGACGGCACAGCAGACAGTTCCGGTGCAGCTGCCGCAATCCGAACCGGTCAGCCGATGGCATATCCCCGCGCTGGGCGACGATGGCCAGTTGCGCACCATGGAGGAAATGGAAGCGGAAATGCTGCGCGTGGCGCTTGAGCGTTACGAAGGCAGGATGAGCGAAATCGCCCGCCGCCTCGGCATCGGACGCTCCACGCTTTACCGCCGCGTGCGCGATCTTGGCCTCGATAGCGCTGCGTGAGCCATGTCACGCATACGCAACACTGCGCATCTAATACGGGAAAGTCTGTGGATAACCATTGAATATCCGGTCGAACTAACCGATTTTGCAGCCAATGCATGACGTCGGGTTTCGGTGCGGTTTCCGTTGCGTTCGGATCGATACCTAGATTGGGGAACCGGGGGCATGACTGCCAATAACAGCAAGGGACTTTTTGCGCTTGGCGCCCGGCGCGCCGGTGTGGCCTTTGCCGCATGCCTTGCCGTGAGCACGGGCGCGCTGCCCTTCGCAAAGCAGGCTGCCGCTTCGACCGGCTCTCTGCCGCCCCTCATCCTGATGCCGGTTCCCGAGGCTCCGCACGGAATCACGCGCGGCCAGGTCGCCGCCAAGCAGCGCCATGCGACCCGGCTCGCCAGCATCGAGACCGCAACTTCAGCGGCCCTGGCCGCCTTGCCGCTGCTGGACGCGTCCGGCGTCAGCGCCACGCTTCGCGAGCACATGCTTCAGGCGGCCGAGGCCGACACCAAGGATCAGGACCTCGCCGAAGCGAAGCATTTCTTCGAAGCCCGCAGCTTTGCGCCGGCCTGGACCGATCATGCGCGGCTGACGCCGGCTGCGAAGAAAACGCTTGAACGCCTGCATAATGCAAAATTCGACGGGCTGGACCCGAATGACTATGCCCTCGACGCGCTGGATGCCGGAACGCTTCGCCTGCGCTCAGTCGAGGACCTTGTCGATTTCGAGATCGCAATGACAGCCGCCGTGGCGCGCTATATCCGCCATGCCGCAATGGGGCGGATCAATCCGCGTTCGGTTTCCCAATACATCACAAGCACGCCGGAACGCCCTGACATCGCCGGCGGCTTGGTTCGCGTTGTCTCGAGTGGCAATCCCGCGGAGGTGCTCGACAGCTACCACCCGGCACATCCCGGTTTTCTGGCCCTGCGCGAGGCGCTGGCCCGCAGCTACGAAACCGAAGGAACGGCCAAAAAAATCGTCGAAATCCCCGATGGTCCGCTGATCAAACCCGGCATGCGCGACAAACGCATCCCGTTATTGCGCACCCGGCTTGGCCTGGAGCCTGCCAAGGAAAACGAAACGCTCTATGACGACGCGCTGGCAAAGGCGGTCATAAAGCTGCAGGAGAAGACCGGACTTCCCTCGGAAGGCTTCATCGGCAAGCTGACGCTCGGCGTTCTCAACGGCAACTCCAAGGCTTCGCGGGCCGACATTCTGGTCAACATGGAACGCTGGCGCTGGCTGCCGCACGATCTCGGCCAACACCACGTGTTCGTAAACATTCCCGAATTCCTCGCGCGCGTCTTTACCGATGGCAAGGCGATCCACACCACGCGCGTTGTGGTCGGCAAGCCGAAGAACCAGACACCGATCTTCTCCGACGAGATCGAACACATCGTGGTCAATCCGACGTGGAGCGTGCCGCGTTCCATCGCCACCAAGGAATATCTGCCCCAGCTGCAGCAGGACCCGACATATCTGGCCAAGCGCAACATCCAGGTTCTGGGGCGTGGCGGCGCTGTGATCGATCCGACGACGGTTGACTGGGCGTCATACTCGCGCAGCAGCATGCCTTATCGCTTCCGCCAGCCTTCAGGGCGCGGAAACGCGCTGGGCAACGTCAAGTTCATGTTCCCGAACGAGCACTCCGTCTATCTGCATGACACCCAGTCGCGCAGCCTCTTCTCGCGTTCGGTACGCGCCTACAGCCATGGCTGCGTGCGCGTTCACCAGCCCTTCGAGTTCGCCGATGCGCTGCTTGAGAGCGAGGCGGGCTGGAACGGGACGAAGATCAAGCGGATGATCGGCAGCGGTGGCGAACGCCATGTCATCCTGAAAACGCATATTCCCGTGCACCTGGCATATTTCACCGCGATTGCCGGCGGCGATGGCGCATCGGTCGTCAAGCTGCGCGATGTGTACGGTCATGACGCGCGCATGAAGCAGATGATGGGCCTTTGATCCCAATCATTCCGTTCAACACGGCATACCTGTTTAACCATTTGTAATCCAAGGTACCCAAGCTGGCAGGAAATCTGCTATAGGCGAAAGGGTCGAGGCACATTTGCGCCACGATTGATACATATCGCTCAGGCGGAAAGCGTCTTTTAACCTTGCGCTGTGCAAAGTGCCGGGGGACGTAATGGTTTCGAACCGTTCCGGGGATCTCCTGGTTCGGACCAGCTTTTTAACACAGCCGGATTTCCGGCAGACGGGGGTCGACGCGCCTTGAATTTGCGGGGGACCACGGCACAGGCGGTGCCGCAGAATGGCTGGCGCGCGCGCGTTTGGCGTGCAGGCTGTGCGGGTGTCGCCGTAGCGGTTTCCGCCGCTTTGGCGCTGACGGCGTTGCCCGGCAGCGAAGCGGAAGCCGAAAGCACCCGCTCCCTGACATTCAAGCAGATGCACACCGGCGAAACCGTGACCGTTACGTTCAAGCGTAATGGCAGGTTCGATTCCGCCGGTCTCAAGCAGGCCAATTACATCCTGCGCGACTGGCGCCGCAACGAAACAACCAAGATGGACCCGCGCCTGCTCGATCTGGTGTGGGAAGTGAAGCAGGCGACCGGCTCGACCGCGCCGATCCACATTCTCTCGGGCTATCGCTCGCCGGTGACCAACAACATGCTGCGCCGTCGCAGCCGGGGCGTCGCCAAGAACAGCCAGCACACGCTGGGCAAGGCGATGGACTTCTATCTTCCCGATGTTCCGCTGGCGAAGCTGCGCGCAACCGCGATGCGCATGCAGCGCGGCGGCGTTGGCTACTACCCCACATCCGGCTCGCCGTTCGTGCATCTCGATGTGGCCCGCGTACGCGCCTGGCCGCGCATGACCCGCAAACAGCTCATCGCACTGTTCCCGGACGGGGAAACGCTTCACCTGCCCGCCGATGGCGGCCCGCTCAAGGGCTATCAAAAAGCCCTTGCCAAGGCCAAGAAAGGCCAGTTGGGCACAGCCTACGCTTCGGTCTCCACCGGCAATGACGATGATGATGACGACGGCCAGACAATCATCGGCAGCATTCGCGACATGGCGAGCGCCATCACGATTGGCCGCGGCAACAATCGCTCCGACAGCAGCGGCAACTCCGCTCCCGCCGCGGCTCCGGCACAGGTGGCCTCGGCTGATGACAGCGGTTCCACGGAAAGCTGGTCGGCGCCTGACAGCGTGCCGATGCCGCGCAATAAACCCGGAACGCTGATGGCATCCGCCGCGTCCATCCCGCTGCCGCCGTTGCGCAGCGATGCAGGCGCCGATGAATCGCCCCTGAGCACGGCCGCCATCCCGATGCCGCGCCGCCGCCCGCTGATCAGCGATGGCAATGGTTCGGGCAGCCAGATTGCCGCGTTGATCTCGCGTGAAAACGATGGCCGGCAGTTGAGCGCGCTCGCGCGCTCCACACCCGGCGCCGACTTTGCCGCCGATCCGCTCAGCGGCCCCGAGGCACGGCAGCAACTGGCTGCCGCCCTTGCCCGCCGTGCCAACGAAATGTCGTCCGAGCGCACAATCCGCGAGCTGTCATTCAGCGGCAGCGTCTTTGCCGGTTCCAGCTTCTCGACGATGACGCATCCCACGCGTGACGATGCCGCCGCGATCATGTCGCTGCACAACCCGGTGGTGAACTCGCAGTTTGCCGGCCCGGTGGTCATTCACGCGGAGCCAGCCCGCTTCAGCGGACCGCCCATCATTGCCGTCTCGGCCCGTTATGTGGACCGCTCGGACCTGATGAGCACGGCTTCGCTTCGCCAGTAACTTTCCCGGCGGCTACATTTCGGAAATTGCGTGTTTATTCGCTGGCCGGCTCGAAATCCGGCGCCATGCCCAGCGCATGCAGGTAGAGGGTCAGCATCGCTTCCTCTTCCTCGCGCTGGTCAGAATCCTTCTTGCGCAGTTGCACAACCTTGCGCAGCGTCTTGACGTCATAGCCGTTCGCCTTGGCTTCCGCGTAGATGTCGCGGATATCGCCGGCAATCGCCTGCTTTTCCTCTTCCAGCCGTTCCACCCTCTCGATGATGGACTTGAGCTGCTCGCGGGCGATCGTCGTGTCGGCCATGTTGCTGTTCCTGTCGTGACTTGCGTGTTGTGTGTGCCGGCAAAGCCGGATTAGAGCGCGTTCAGGAAAAGTGCCCGGCGGTTTTCCGCCCGGAACACGCCCCAAACAAAGCCTCAGTCGTGCTTGTGCGACACCGCGAACGCCGCCTTCTGCTCAGCGCTTGCCTCGGTCTGGTATTTGTCCTTCCAGTCCTCATACGCCATGCCGTAGACGATCTCGCGCGCACCCGCCTTGTCTAGATCGATTCCCGCCGCGTTTGCAGCCTCCTGATACCAGTTCGACAGGCAGTTGCGGCAGAACCCGGCCAAATTCATCATGTCGATGTTCTGGACATCCGTACGCTCGCGCAAATGCGAAACGAGCCGGCGGAAAGCCGCGGCTTCAAGTTCCGTGCGCTGGCTGTCCGTGATATTTGCCATGTCCGTCTCCCTCAAAAATCAGTCGTTGTTGCGGATCTCGTTGAGACCCGGGTAGCGCGCAAAACGTTTCAGCATGGTTCCCAGCCGGTCTGCCCACTCGCTGATTCCCGCACTCTCCGCAATCAGGTCCTGACGCACCTCGATCAGCGCGTGGGCAAGCCCGCGGCGTGTTCCATGCCGGTTCATCGTGTCGCCCTCCAATTCCCCTGTATAGGGCTCGTTGTCACCCACGACGAGGGCCGCGTCTTCCCTGAAAGCCTCGATCAGGGGTTGCGCGAAGCGCGCATCCTTGTCCCACAGCACACCGACATGCCAGGGCCGCTGCACGCCGCGCCAGTTGGGCGTGAACGAATGGATCGAAAACAGCGCCGGCGGACAGCCCGCCGCGATCCCGGCGTCGATTGCTTCCGTAATCGCCCGGTCATAGGGCAGATAAAACCGTTTGAGCCGGTAGCCGATTTCCGCTGCGTCAGCCCTGGCATTGCCCGGAACGACGGCGCCGTCGGAAATCCGCATCACGAGCGTGGGATCGTCACGCCCCCGGTTGGGGTCGATCAGGAGGCGTGAAAAACGCGACAGGACGGCGGGGATGCCGAGGTCGGCGGCAATGCGCCGCGTGACGCCTTCCACGCCGATATCATAACCGATATGCCGTTCAAGCTGTGACTGCGGCAGTCCAAGCGTGCCATAACGTTCAGGCAATGCATTGGTCGCGTGATCGCACAGCAGCAGAAAGCCGCAAGACGGATCGCCGGGGATCACTTCAAACGGCACATAGCCGTCATCGAGATCGGTGAAACCCGATCCCGCAACCTCGGTCCTGCTGTCTTTCAAAGCCGGCACAATGCATCACCACGAGCCGGCCGCCGGAACGGCATGCGGCAATTGGGAAGGGAATTCCCTTGTTTCGGGACGATGCTTGTCTTAGGCGAAGCCTGCCGGGTACGCAACGTGCCTGATGCATTGCGGGGATAGCGAAAAATGACTGACACCGTTGCGCCCAGCGCAGAACCGGCAACACCGGCCGAGCGGCCCGTGCTGGCATTCTTCTGTGTCGTTGTCGGCGCCGTTGCGATGGGCATATCGCCGATCTTCGTGCGCCTCGCCGATGTCGGGCCATTCGCATCCGCCTTCTGGCGCGTCGCTCTTGCCCTGCCGCTGTTGTGGGCCTGGGCACAGTGGGATTCCCGCCAGCGGAAACACAAGGCCCCGCTCACGCACGCCGAAAAACGCCGCAATCTGAAGCTGGTGATCGCGGCCGGTGTGTTATTCGCCGGCGATCTGTTTTTCTGGCATATCTCGATCATGAACACGACGGTCGCCAACGCGACCTTCCTGGCGGCGCTGGCGCCGATTGCCGTAGTCCTGGGTTCGTGGACGATACTTGGCGAGAAAATCACGTCCAACATCGTACTCGGCCTCGCATTGGGTGTTCTGGGCGCCGGTTTCCTGCTCGGCTCCAGCTACAAGTTCGCGCCGGAACATCTGACCGGCGACATCTACGGCATGATCACGGCGCTGTTCTTCGGCGCCTATTTTCTTGCCGTGCGCCCTGCCCGCAGGCACATGCCGGCCGGTGTCGTCATCTTCCGCTCGAGCCTCGTAACGGCCGCCGTGCTGCTCGTGGTGGCGCTGAGCCTGGAAGATACGGTCCTGCCCGCCTCACTTCACGGCCTTGCCATGCTGCTGTGCCTTGCCTTTGTCAGCCATGCCGGCGGCCAGGGGCTGCTGGCCTTCGCGCTGGGGCATCTGCCAGCCGCGTTTTCCTCAATCGTTATCCTGATCGAGGGCGTCGCGGCGGCTGTCTTCGGCTGGATCATCCTGGGCGAACATCTGACGCTGCTCCAGCTCACCGGCAGCCTCGCCATATTCGCGGGCATATTCTTCGCCCGTCCGAGGCGCGCCAAAGCCTTGCCGTAATCATCTGAAATAAACTGATCGGTGCTGGCGGGATTGCCGGAAACGTTTGACTTGCAAACACAGTCGCACCAGAAAGCTAAGTTGAGGAAACGGCCGGAATCCACCTGATTCGGTTTCCGGCGCGGCAGACAATATCGGACGCTTAGAAATATTGGACGCCAAGCATCAATGCGGACGCCATTCCTGACATTATCCGGCTTGTGCCTAGCGGCCATTGTCATGCTGTGCGTTTCCGCCACTCCGGCGGCAGCGGATTTGCGTATGTGCAATTCGACCGCAAGCCGCGTCGGCGTCGCCATCGGCTACAACAACGGCGATCAATGGGTGTCCGAAGGCTGGTGGAACGTCGAGGCCAACAGCTGTGAAATCCTGCTGGAAGGCCCTCTCGTCGCCCGTTTCTATTATTTCTACGCCATCGACTACGATCAGGGCGGTGAATGGAGCGGCACCGACTACATGTGCACCGCCGACAAGGTTTTCCTGATCCGTGGGATCGATCGCTGCGAAGAAAACGGCTACCACCGCAACGGCTTCATGGAAGTCGACACCGGCGAGCAGACAAGCTGGACGGTCAGGTTGACCGAGCCGACACGGCAACAGCCGCAATTGGACACCGGCGGATAAACACCGGCCCCAAGGTGAGGACCCTAGATCGCGTCACCCTCGACTTCGTGCGCGAGTTCCTCGACGTTTTCCTGAAGATTTCCAAGAAACGGATGAACGCTGAGCGCCTGGCGGAAAGCGGCCAGCGCGCCGGCTTTCTGCCCGACTTCCTGAAGAATCAGGCCAAGCCCGCTCAATGCGCCGAAATGCCTCGGCTCGAGCGACAGCACCATCTGTATGTCGCGCATCGAACGTCCGTAATCGTCGATCAGGTAGTAAAGCGTCGCCCGCTTGTTCCACCCTTCCGCATAACTCGGCTTCATCTCGATAACCGAATCGAGAATCTCCAGCGCCAGAGGGTACTGCTTGGCGTCCATCGCGATAACGGCGCGGTTCATCAGCAGATCGATGGTCGAGCTGCCTGAATTCAGCCATGCCTGCAATATGGATTGCTCCAGCCGTGTTGCCGTATCCGGATCACTGGCTTCCGCGAGAGCGTCAAGCATCGCGTCGACCTTGCTGGCCGGTTCCCTGGCTTCTTTTCCATCCACCTCGCCGGACAAGTCCGCCGGCAGTTGAGCCTGGCTGGATTTGTCGCCGAGACGGGAATCGGATTTCTGCGATTGCGCGGCAGCAGCCGTAGCGCCAAGCGACGCCGCGAGCATGATTGCGAAAATGAATCGGAACCGCATTCGGTTTGCCATGACGCTAATTTGGCGCGCCCGGCACGAGCCGTCAAATGACAAAAGCGGGAATATTGATTGCAGCGCGGCCCGGTTCAGGCATCCGTCCAACGCAAAATGGCGCGGAAGCCGCAAATGGCGCCGCGCCAATCACCCCGGGACAAACCCGATGCTTCGCTCAGCCCTGGCGGGCTTTGAAGCGGGGGTTCTTCTTGTTGATGACGTAGATGCGGCCCTTGCGGC
>JAGRLC010000031.1 GCA_020441995.1 Rhodobiaceae bacterium | reverse complement strand
GCTACCTCGCTCGAGCAGGTGGACAGGGATGAGAGTGCAAAGAAAAAACGCCGGCAAAGGTGCCGGCGGCGGTCGAATGCAGAGCGCAAGGCGGCGCGCCTCGGAGATGGGTCGTATGAGTTACGAATCGCGTCATGGGGCCAATATATCGTGCCCTTTTTGCGTTGCACTACCGATTGTGGGAACGAATTCGTTAACGAGACCTTAACGAATCGAGTCGCTGTGGAAAGAATTACCCCTGCAAGCCCCTTTCCCCACGTAAGATGTGGAAACAGGCAATCAGGCTTTCTTCTTCGCCCGCGATGCCGCCGGCTTAGCGTCTTCAAGCGCCGCGATACGCTCCGCAAGGCGGGCGTTCTCCTCACGCGCTTCCTGCGCCATCATCTTCACCGCCTCGAACTCCTCGCGGCTGACGACATCGAGTTCGCCGAGAATGCGCTCGGCCTGGGCGCGGAAAAAAGTATCGACCTCGCCGCGCGCGCTGCGCGCCATACCGGCGGCATCCGTCATCAGACGAGCCAGATCGTCGAGCAGGCGGTTGTTGGTATGCGTCATGGTCTTTAACTCTCCCGGCGCAATCATAACATGCGCCCCAATGTGTCGGGAGAATGGCGCGCGCACCTGTCGAGTTCAACCCCCGCGGCACCGGCGCCCCTGAAGCAAAAGGCCGCACGCGTATCGCATGCGGCCTCCGGTTCTGATGGGAAATGCGCCCTGGCGATCAGGCGGCCCGGATACTGTTCAGGAATCCACTCACGGCCTGCCGCAGCACTTCCGCCTGATCGGCAAGCCTGGATGAATCCGACAGGACCTCTTGGGAGGCAGCTCCTGTCTCGTTGGCTGCACGGTTGACCCCGGCAATGTTGCTCGTAACGCTGGATGTTCCCTCGGCCGCGCTCTGAACGTTCTGCGCAATCTCCTGGGTTGCCGAACTCTGCTGCTCGACCGCAGAGGCAATCGCCGACGAGATCTCGTTCATCTTGCCAATGACCTCGGAGATGCCCGTAATCGACTGCACAGCCCCCGTGGTCGCGGACTGGATCGATCCGATCTGCTGGGAGATCTGCTCGGTAGCCTTTCCGGTCTGCTCGGCAAGCGACTTGACTTCCGCTGCGACGACGGCAAATCTCTTGCCCGCTTCGCCCGCGCGCGCGGCTTCAATCGTCGCGTTGAGCGCCAGCAGGTTGGTCTGGTCGGCAATATCCTGAATCAGATTGACCACTTCGCCGATACGGTCCGCGGCATCCGCCAGCGAACGCACCTGCTGGCTGGTGGTCGTGGCATCATCGACAGCGCGGTGCGACATCTGGGTCGATTCCGCAACCTGCCGGGAAATCTCGCCAATGGAGGCCGTGAGTTCCTCCGCAGCGCTTGCAACCGTCTGAACATTGGCTGAAGCCTCTTCCGACGCGGCGGTCACCGAGAGCGTCTGCTCAGTGGTGTGCGCCGCATTGGCGGAAAGCGAACGCGCCGAGGATTCCATGCTTTGCGAAGCACCGGCCACCGCGCTTATCGCTTCGCTCGCAACGGCCTCGAATTCGGCAATCGCCGCCTCTACACGTTCTTGACGCTGCCGGCGGACAACCTCTTCCTTGCGCGCATGTTCGCTCAATTCCGCCCGCTCTTTCAGCTTGTCTCGGAAATCGGCGAGAATAACCGCCATGGGCCCGAACTCGTCCTGCCGGTCGGTCATGGGAACATCGACATCGGTTCGTCCGTCACGCAGCGCCGCCATTGTCGAAGACAGGGCGGCGATCGGTCCCGTGATCGAACGCGATGAAGCCAGCATCACACTGACGACGCCGATGAGGATCACGATGAAATAGATGCCCATGTTGATCACATTCTTGACGAGGTGGGCAAACACATCGTCCGTGTAGACACCGGTTCCCACGATCCAGCCCCAGGGAGCGAAACCCTTGACGAAAGACGTTTTCTGAACCGGCTCGTCGGACCCCGCGCGCGGCCATCTGTATTCGACGAATCCCTCGCCGGCGGTTTTCACAGCGGTGATGAACTCGCCGAATATATAAACGCCGTCGGAATCCTTCAGATCAGCGAGGTCCTTGCCATCGAGGTCGGGTTTGACAGCGTGCATGACCATCACGTTGTCCAGATTGCTGATGAAGAAATACTCGTTCTGCCGATACCGGATCGCGCGGATTGCATCCATGGCCGCAACCTTTGCTTCCGGCTCGCTCAGCTCTCCGGCCTCGACCCGGGCGTATTGGGCCTTGACGATCTCGACAGCGGAATCCACCAGGCTTTTCAGTTCCATCCGCCGTTGTTCGACGAATGTCACGTGCTGGTTGTAGATGTTAAGTCCACCGACAGTCAGAAATAAAACGGCCACCAGAAACGCCACGCCGGCAAGACGTGTCTTGATCGATAGTTTGGATAACATTGCCCGATACCCCAAGCACCTTTTTCGCAGTGCACAATAATGAGTGGCCATGAAGGCAACGTTAATTGTCCTTACATGTAACTAACTATACCAAAAGGATTATTTTGCCCTCACGGCAGCTACGGCCGCCCTGCCCACTTGACATTCCCCGCCGTCTTGCGCGTCCTGCCACGCGCAATTGCATCCATCGGAAAGTTCGCGATGCCCGTTTTCGCAATCCCCTTCCCCGCCATCGATCCCGTAGCCATCGAAGTCGGTCCGCTGGCGGTGCGCTGGTATGCGCTCGCCTATATGGCCGGCATTCTCGTTGGCTGGTGGTACGCGTTGAAGCTGGTGCGCAATGACGCGCTTTGGGGCGGCATGCCGGGACCGATCAGCCAGAAGAATATCGACGATTTCCTGCTCTTCGCCACGGTCGGGCTGATACTGGGCGGACGCCTCGGCTACGTGCTGTTCTATCAGCCAGGCTACTACCTCGCGAACCCCGGCGACATCATCAAGGTGTGGGAAGGCGGCATGGCTTTCCACGGCGGCTTCCTCGGCTTTCTTGCCGCCGTCTTTCTCTTCTCGGCCTGGCGCAAGCTGCCGCCCCTGTCCCTGGGCGATGTCTGCTCCGCCGTCGTACCGATCGGCCTGTTCTTCGGGCGCATCGCCAATTTCATCAACGGCGAGCTTTGGGGCCGTGTCAGCGATGTGCCCTGGGCCATGGTCTTTCCCTTCGCAGGCCCCGAACCCCGGCATCCAAGCCAGCTCTATCAGGCCGGAATGGAAGGCATAGTGCTGTTTCTCGTGCTGCTGTTCGTGACGCACAAGCTGAAGGGACTACGCCATCCCGGTTTCGTCACCGGTGTGTTCATTGCCGGTTACGGTTGCGCGCGCATCGTCGGCGAGCAGTTCCGTCAGCCGGATGCCGGCATCGGCTTCCTGTGGGGCGGGCTGACCATGGGCATGCTGCTGTCCGTCCCGATGGTGCTGGCCGGGCTCGCACTGGCCTACTGGGCAAAAAGCCGGCCCGCCATCGACGCAAGCGCGAAAGCACATGACTGAAGCGGAGACACCGCTTGCAAGGATCATAAAGGCCGAGATCGGGAAATCCGGCCCGATGCCGGTCAGCGCCTTCATGGCGCGCGCACTGACCGACCCCGATCACGGCTATTACACAACCGCGACGCCTTTCGGCGTGGATGGCGATTTCATCACAGCGCCGGAGATGAGCCAGCTTTTCGGCGAGATTGTCGGCGCATGGGCGGTCCATGTGGCCGAGGTCATCGCCACAGCCATCCCCGATGGCCCGATACACCTGATCGAGCCCGGCCCCGGGCGCGGGACGCTGATGGCCGATATCCTGCGTGTCGCAAGTCTGCGTCCAGAACTCGATGCGCGCGTCGAGGTGCATCTGGTCGAGGCAAGTCCGAAACTGCGCGAAACACAGCGGGCAACGATCGGCAAAGCACGCCCGGACCGCACCGAACCGAACTGGCATGCAGAAATCGGCACGATCCCCGAAGGGCCATTCGTGCTCGTCGCCAATGAATTCTTCGATGCGTTGCCGGTCGAGCAGGCGGTGAAGACAAACGGCGGCTGGCGCCGGAGAGTTGTCTCGCTCGAGGACGGAAACCTGGCATTCGCGGCTGGCGAAGCCGCGCAGGTGCCGGAGCAATTCAACGACGCGCAGCAAGGCGCAATTCTCGAAACCTGCCCGCCGGCTGCCGGCATCGCCAAGAACCTCACGCAACGCATGACGCGCCAGCCCGGCGTGGTGCTTGTGATCGACTATGGCTACGACATGCCGGCAACCGGCGACACATTGCAGGCTGTCCGCCGCCACAAATCCTGCGACCCGCTCGAACACATCGGCCAGGCCGACCTGACGGCCCATGTGTGTTTCGGCGCATTGGCCCATGCGGCGATCACAGCGGGCGCGCAAGCGTTCGGCCCCATGCCGCAGGCGCAATTTCTCAGCGAACTTGGCATGGCAGAGCGGGCCGAAAAACTCATGGCGGCGCGGCCTGACCGGCGCGGCGATATCGAAACCGCATTCACCCGTCTTGTCTCACCCGATGCCATGGGCTCGCTGTTCAAGGTCATGGCGCTGACCAGTCCCGGCATGGGCGCACCGCCGCCTTTCGCAAACGCATAGCTGAATGGTTGACGTGCGCGGCCATGGCGCGCAAACGTCGAGCAGACGAATCCAGACAGTCACGACCCGAGTTGAGATGTACGCAACCGAACTTGAACCGATTCTTGCTCCCGAACTTTCCGCGACCAAAGCACGCCACGGTTTTTTCACCCGTTCCGGCGGCGTATCGCGCGGGATTTATGCCGGACTCAATTGCGGCAACGGTTCCGACGACGACAAGAAACATGTGGCGGCGAACAGGGCCCGCGTCGCGGCCCGGCTGCTTGTCGCGCCTGAAAACCTCGTCAGCGCATATCAGGTCCACGGCGCCGAAACGCATGTCGTAACCGAACCCTGGGGCGATGACGGCCCGCCGAAGGTGGACGCCCTTGTAACGGCAACGCCGGGCATGGCTGTGGGTGTACTGACGGCCGATTGCGGCCCGCTGCTGTTTGCCGACAAGTCCGGGAAGATCGTGGCTTGCGCCCATGCTGGATGGAAGGGCGCTTTGGGTGGCGTCGCCGAAGCGGCGATCGACAAGATGGTGGAGCTTGGCGCCCGCCGGGACGGCATCGCCGCCGTGCTCGGGCCAACGATCTCGAAAGCCGCCTATGAAGTCGGACCGGAGTTCATGGACCGTTTCGTCTCGGCCGACAGCGCAAACGCCGACTTCTTCACCGACAGCGAGCGCAATGGTCACGCCATGTTCGACCTTCCCGGTTATATTACCCGGCGCATGGAAAAAGCCGGCATCGCGTCCTTCACCGATCTTGGCTTCTGCACATACGCGGAAGAGGAGCATTTTTTCAGCTACCGCCGCGCGGCCCATCGCGGTGAACCTGATTATGGCCGCCTGATCGCTGCAATCAGCCCAGCCTGAGGATGACTTGAGCAATGGCACTGCATTTCGACGAAACGGAATTTGCCAACCGGCGAACCAGGCTTTCCGCCGCGCTGGAGGAAAAGGGGCTCGACGGCATCCTGATCTTTGCCCAGGAGAGCATGTACTGGCTCACCGGTTATGACACATTCGGCTTCTGCTTCTTCCAGTGTCTGTTCTACGGCAAGGATGGCCGGATGGCCCTGCTGACCCGCTCGGCGGACCTTCGCCAGGCCCAGCACACCTCAAATATCGCCGATTTGCGCATCTGGACCGACAAGGCCGGCGCAACCCCCGCCGACCAGTTGCGCGACATGCTGGAAAGCCTTGGGCAGCGCGGCAAGCGGCTTGGCATCGAAACCGACACCCATGGCCTGACCTACAAGAACGGCAAGGCGATTGAACTGGTGCTTGAAGGCTATGTGCATCTTACCGAAGCATCCGAGATCATCACCCGCCTGCGCGCGGTGAAGTCCCCCGCCGAACTCGTTTACGTGCGCAAGGCCGCGGAGCTGGCCGATCTTGCCCGCGCCGCCGCCGAGCGGGTTGCCGGCCCCGGCGTCGATGAAGGCGCCGTGCTTGCCGCCCAGCATGCGGCGATCTTCGAGGCCGGCGGCGATTATCCCGGCAATGAGTTCATCATCGGTTCGGACAGGGACGCGCTGCTGTGCCGCTACAAGGCGGGCCGCAGGGTGCTTTCGGAGAACGATCAGCTCACCCTCGAATTTGCCGGTGTCTACCGGCACTACCACGTCGCCCAGATGAACACCTTCGTCATCGGCGAACCGCGCCAGCGCCACAAAGAGCTGCACCGCGCGGCGCGCGAAGCGCTCGATGCTGTGGAAAACACGCTCAAGCCCGGTAAAACCGCCGGTGACGTTTTCGAAGCGCACCGTGAAGTGATGGATGCGCACGGGCTTGAGAAGCACAGGCTCAATGCCTGCGGTTATTCGCTTGGGAGCCGTTTCACCCCGTCATGGATGGACTGGCCGATGTTCTATGCCGGAAATCCGTGGATTCTGGAGCCCGGCATGGTGATGTTCACACATATGATCATCATGGATTCCGACACCGGAACGGCCATGTGCCTGGGCCGCACTTCGCTGGTCACTCAAGGGGCTTGTGAACCATTGTCCAAAGCCTCGCTGGACCTCGTGGTTAAATAAGGGTAACCAAAAGTCACACGGAAGACCGAGCCGGGGGGCTCAAGGCAGTCGGGGTCATAATGAAGCTGCGTTTTGTACCGCGTATCCGCATACTGCTGATCGCCCTTGCCGCAACGGCCTCGTTCGCCCTTGCGGGCTGTTCAACTCCAGTCAGCCTCGGAAACGTTTTCAGCAGCGACGAGAAACCCTCCGGTAAGGTAACCCCTGGCTCCATCGCTTTCGAACCGGTCGTCGGCCTCCCTGAAGACCTCGCAACCCAGCTTGCGGGCGAACTTGGCACCGCCGCCGTCGGTCAGCGGCTGACCGTTCTCGGCCGCGACGATCCCAAGGCAGCCCTGCGCGCCAAGGGCTATTTCACCGCCACCACCGAGCTGAGCCAGACCCGCGTCGGCTATGTCTGGGACCTGTTCGACGCAAGCGGGCAGCGCAAGCAGCGTTTCGAGGGCCAGCAGGTGGTCGGGCGTGTCGCCAACGACCCCTGGAGCGTGGTCGATTCCGAATTGCTGGCAACTATCGCGGAATGGACGATCACGCAGATCGCCGCCAGCAACAATACCCGCGCGGAAGCCCCGGCGACGGTGACCGGATCATCCCCGGTCCTTGCCATGAACGCAACGAACACGCTGGCTCAGGCTGAAACGCCGCCGCTGCGTACATGGCACCCGCGCTTCACGATCGACCGGATAAAGGCATCGACCAGTGACGGCAGCAAGACGCTTCCCGTGGCCATGGGCGAAGCGCTTCAGACAACCGGCGCCGTGCTGGCGAGCGAACCTTCGGCGGCAACGCACGTTGTTTCGGGAGAGGCGACCGTATCTCCGGATTCAGGCGGAATGGACAAGGTAACCCTCGTCTGGACACTCGACGACCTTGCCGGCCACAGGCTCGGCTCGGTGCGGCAGGAAAAGAAAGTGCCCAAGGGCGCGCTTGCTTCGACCTGGGCCGGACATATCGAGGATGCCGCCAAGGCCGCCGCGCCCAGCCTCATCGCACTGGCGCTTCCCAATTCATAAGAATCGCCGGAATCGGCCAAAAGCGGTTTGCGACTCTGTCATCGTGTTGTTAAAACCCAAACCGCTTAGGCTGACCGCAGATTCCCTGCCTTGCGTCAGGGTATGCGGCGTTTTTATTTATGACCCTGGGGGCTGGGCATGAAACTTGTCGCTGGCAATTCCAACCGGCCTTTGTCCGAAGCGATTGCTGCCTATCTCAAGACACCGCTCACCAAGGCGCAGGTCCGTCGCTTCGCCGACATGGAAGTGTTCGTCGAGATCCAGGAGAACGTGCGCGGCGAGGACACATTCGTTCTCCAGTCGACCTCCTACCCCGCCAATGACAACCTGATGGAACTGCTGATCGTGATCGATGCGCTGCGCCGCTCCTCGGCGCGCCGGATCACAGCTGTTCTGCCCTATTTCGGCTATGCCCGTCAGGACCGCAGAACCGGCTCGCGCACGCCGATTTCGGCCAAGCTGGTCGCCAATCTGGTCACCCGTTCCGGCGCCGACCGCGTCCTGACCGTCGATCTGCACGCCGGCCAGATCCAGGGCTTCTTCGATATCCCGACCGACAACCTCTACGCGGCGCCCGTCATGGTGCGCGACATCATGGAACGCTACGAGACCAAGGACGTCACCATCGTTTCGCCGGACGTTGGCGGCGTGGTGCGCGCGCGCGGCCTGGCCAAGCGCATCGATGCGCCGCTTGCCATCGTCGACAAGCGCCGCGAGCGTCCCGGTGAATCCGAGGTCATGAACGTGATCGGCGGTGTCGAGGGCCGCAACTGCATTCTCGTCGACGATATCGTCGATTCCGGCGGCACCTTGTGCAACGCCGCGGACGCCCTGCTGGCGCGCGGCGCGGCAACCGTCTCCGCCTATATCACCCACGGTGTGCTGTCCGGCGGCGCGGTTGCCCGCGTGACCGCCTCTTCGCTGAACGAACTGGTCATCACGGATTCGATCCAGCCGACCGAGGCCGTCCGTCTCGCCCGCAACATGCGGGTGTTGTCGATCGCTCCGCTTCTGGGCGAAGCCATCGGACGCACGGCGCTTGAGGAATCGGTATCGAGCCTCTTCGACTAAATCCGGGTTCGTTCGCCTCTCCGGACTGTCATCAAGCCGGGACGCGCTGCATCTCGTCAGCAATCTCACCCTGCCTGCGGTCATAGGCTGCACGGGCCTCATCGACACGGTCGCTGTTTTCAGCCGCGAAACTGGTCAGCGCCATCAACGGCACCGACAGCTCGCGGCCGAAAGGCGTCAGTGCGTATTCCACTCCAGGCGGCACACTGGGAATAACGGTGCGCTCAACGAATCCGTCGCGCTCCAGCGTCTTCAGCGTTGATGTCAGCATCTTCTGCGAAATGCCGCTGACACTCCGCTTCAAGGCATTGAAACGCATCGATCCGGAACTCAGGCGCGTGATGATCAGGGATGTCCACTTGTCGCCAATCTGGGACAGCAATTCGTTGATCGGCCGGCAAGCGCTGGATACGTGAGCGTGACCAGGTTTCATGTTGGTGCCTTCTTGCTTTCGTGTCGGCGGTCACCATTATACCCCAAGGCACTTCTGGTAACCACCCGCTTGAATTCTAGTGAAAAGAATTCCGAAAAGGAGCAAACATGAAAAAGGTCGCCGTACTTGTCGGCAGTAACCGGCGCGAATCCCTCAATCTGAAATTCGCCAAGGCCCTCGCAAAACTCGCCGAAGGCAGGCTCGAGTTCGTATTTGCGGACATTGCGAACATGGAAATGTTCAATGACGATCTCGTCGAGAATTTCCCGGCAGCCCCCCAGGCCATGAAGGATGTCGTCGCCAGCGCGGACGCTGTTCTGCTCGTGACGCCGGAATACAACCGCACGATCACCGCTGTCCTGAAAAGCGCAATCGACTGGGGAACCCGCCCGGTAGGCGAAAACGCCTGGAACGGTAAGCCCGGCGCAATCGTCGGCGCCACTCCCGGTGCGATCGGAACAGCGGCGGCGCAGATGCACCTGCGCTCGATCATGACCGGCCTGGGCCTGATCCTCATGGGGCGGCCCGAGGTTTTCGTTCAGGTGGGGCCGGATCTGATCGATGAGAATTCCAACATCACCAACGAGGACACGAAGAAGTTCCTCAGCGGTTTCATCGACAGCCTCGCCAAGTGGATCGACCGCGTCGGCGAATAGAGCCTTGCGCGAGAAAATAGAGCAGGCGCTCTGATTTCGACGGCACGCCCGATCTGACACCCCGATTGGGCACCAAATGAAAACAGCCTCCATCCCGGCGGATGGAGGCTGTTCCGTTTCCTATCGCGCGACCGTCAGCCGGTTACGCGGCATGGTCTGTCCTTGTATCAGACCAGCGTCCAGCAGAAGGTCGCAAGGACCATCGCAAAACCGATCCAGCCGTAAACAGCGCCCCGCGTGGTCGGCGCCTCGGTGGTTCGCAATCGCTCGTAATAATAGACTTCGTCCATGTTGTTCATCTTTCCTTGCGTCACGAAACCGGCCGCTGCCATCGTGTACGCCTCCCGAAATTCAAGCCGGCCCCGGTCATTCGGTTGCAGGCTGGTGTGTCCCTTGGTGACGGTCAAATGAGTTTGCCCCCTCCCGCTTTCAAGAGGGGCTCGAGAATTTGTGATCGGCCCATTGATACGGCAGCCGCGCCATGAGTGAGTTGCCATCGCCGCGCGCTGCGGCTATAACGCCGCCGCCGGACTTGCACCCCTGGAGGAACCCGGCGAAGGAACAGGGCTCCGCTGTTTTCTGCCCCTTTCGGGCCTGAAAGCCGGGTTCTTGCTCCAAACCACTGAAACCCGGTCACTTTTTGTGATCTTGATTTGCCGGCCCCGGCTTGGCGGCCGGCGTTTTGCATTGGCGCGAAAGCGCCGCTCAGGAGAGAACCATGTCAGCTACCGTCCAGCTCAAGGCGGAGCCGCGCGAAAAGGTCGGCAAGGGGGCCGCCCGTGCAGCCCGCCGTTCCGGTCTCGTGCCGGCCGTCATCTATGGCGACAAGAAAGACCCCCGCGCGATTACGCTCACCGTCCGTGAAATCGAAAAGCAGCTCGAATCCGGGCACTTCATGAACACGATCTACGAGATCGATGTTGCGGGCGAGAAATCACGCGTCATTCCGCGCGATTACCAGTTGCACCCGGTCAAGGATGTGCCGCTTCATATCGATTTTCTGCGCGTCGCCAAGGGCTCGAGCATTGTGGTCGCGGTTCCGGTCGTGTTTGCCAATGAAGAAGCGTCTCCGGGCCTGAAGCGCGGCGGCGTGCTCAACATCGTGCGCCACGAGATCGAGGTTTCGGCGCCGGCCGACGCGCTTCCCACCGAGATCGAGATTGACCTTACCGGTCTGGACCTGGGCGATTCGCTGCACATCTCCGCGGTTAGCCTGCCCAAGGGCGTGGAGCCGACGATCACCGATCGCGACTTCACCATCGCCACCATTGCCGCCCCTGCCGGCCTCAAGTCCGAAGAGGGCGAGGAAGAAGAGGCAGTCGAGGCTGGCGAAGTTCCCGCCATGCACGGCGGCGACGACGAAGGCGAAGAGGAAGCCGGCGAGGAAGAATAAGCGCTGTGGCGCCGCGGTGGCCTGCCATCGCGGCGCACGCCCTGATTTCATCTCCGCACGTCCTCCCAACCACCGCAGGTACAGATGGCAGATAACAGCAAATTGCTGGTCGGCCTCGGAAACCCCGGTGCGCGCTATGCCGGCAACCGGCATAATGTCGGCTTCATGGCGCTCGAGGCAATCGCCGCGCGTCATAATCTCCCGGCCTGGAAGAAACGCTTTCTGGGCGCGTTCACCGAGGGGCGTATCGGCGATGCCCGCGCCTACCTCCTGATGCCGGGCACCTACATGAACGAATCCGGCAACGCGATTTCGCAGGCGATGAATTATTTCCGCCTCACGCCCGACGACGTCTATGTCTTCCATGACGAACTCGATCTTGCCCCCGGCAAGGTTCGCGTGAAAAAGGGTGGTGGGGCTGCCGGCAACAACGGTATCCGCTCGACCATCGCCCATATCGGCGCGGAGTTTCACCGGGTGCGCATCGGCATCGGCCATCCCGGCCACAAGGCCGCCGTTCAGCCGTGGGTGCTCGGCGATTTTTCCAAGGCCGAACGCGAATGGCTCGGGCCGCTGCTTGATGCGATTGCGGACAACGCGGACCGTATCGCCGCAGGCGATGCGGCCAATTTCATGAACCGGGTGGCGCTGGCCACCCCCGGCCGGGACGACTGACGCCCCGCCGGAGCAGCACTGCGAAAGACGACTGTCATGGGTTTCAAATGCGGGATTGTCGGACTGCCCAATGTCGGCAAGTCCACCCTGTTCAACGCGCTGACGCAGACCGCGGCCGCGCAGGCCGCCAACTACCCCTTCTGCACCATCGAGCCCAATGTCGGCGAGGTTGCGGTGCCCGATCCGCGACTGACCAAGCTGGCGCAGATCGCAAAGTCCGGCGAAACCATCCCCACACGGCTGACCTTCGTCGACATCGCCGGCCTCGTGCGCGGCGCATCGAAGGGTGAAGGCCTCGGCAACCAGTTCCTCGCCCACATCCGCGAAGTCGATGCTATCGCCTACGTGCTGCGCTGCTTCGACGATGACGACATCACCCATGTCGACGGACGCATCGATCCGCTCGCCGATGCCGAGACCATCGAGACCGAGCTGATGCTCGCCGATCTCGAAAGCCTCGAAAAACGTGTGCCGGCGCTGGAAAAGAAAATCCGTGGCGGCGACAAGGAATCCAAGCTCGCGCTGTCACTGATAGAGCGCACGCTGCCACTGCTCCAGGACGGCAAGCCGGCACGGCTGGCCCAGCGCAGCGAGGACGAGGAGCGCGCGTTTCAGGCGCTCAACCTGCTGACCTCCAAGCCTGTCCTCTACGTTTGCAATGCCGATGAGGACAGCGCCGCAACCGGCAACGATTACTCCCGCGCCGTTGAGGAACGCACCGCCAGCATGGAAGCCGTCTGCGTCGTCATTTCAGCGCGCATCGAGGCGGAAATTGCTCTGCTGCCGGCAACAGAGCGCGCCGAGTATCTCGAGGCGATCGGCCTTGAACAGCCCGGCCTCGACCGGCTGATCCGCGCCGGTTACGACCTGCTTGAACTGATCACCTACTTCACGGTCGGCCCCAAGGAGGCGCGCGCCTGGACCATCGAGAAGGGCACCGCCGCGCCGCAAGCGGCAGGCGTCATCCACACCGATTTCGAAAAAGGCTTCATCCGCGCCGAGACCATCGCATACGATGATTTCGTCACCTGCGGCGGCGAGACACCGGCCAAGGATGCCGGCAAGATGCGGCTGGAAGGCAAGGAATACATTGTACGCGACGGCGACGTGATGCACTTCCGCTTCGCCAACTGACCTCCGAACGGAGCCTGAATGCGCTACTTCGAGGATTTCACACCCGGCGAGACCCTGCGCTTCGGAGCGTATGAGGTCACCGCAGAGGAAATCGCCGAATACGCGCACAGCTACGATCCATCCGTCCTCACGCCCGGCTACCCCCGCAGCGATGGCGAGACCGGCGTCGCCTCCTCTTGGCATGTCTGCGCCATGATGATGAACATGATGTGCGATGGTTTCGTGCTGGAGTCCGCGTCACTCGGCGCGCCGGGCATCGACACCCTGGAATGGCTTGCTCCGGTGAAAGCCGGCGATGTGCTCAGCACCAGTTACGAAGTGCTCGAAACCCGCCGTTCCGCTTCGCGCCCCGGCGTTGGCCTTGTCCGGTTTCGCTACGAGGTTCACGACCGGACGGGCGAGAAGAAACTCGCCTGCGAGAACTGGGTGATGTTCGCCGCCCGCGAAGGAGCGGCATCATGACCGCTGCGGACATGGATATCTGCGGCGTCAGCATCGATCTCGGAAGTTACGCTTTCACGCCAGACGACATCACCGGTTTTGCCAGGCGCTACGACTTCCAGCCTTTCCACCTGAGCGAGGAAGCCGCGCGCAAGATGCATTTTGGCGCATTGGCGGCAAGCGGCTGGCATACCGCCGCGATCTTCTCGGCGATGCTCAACAAGGCGCTACCCGGCCATCCGCTGCTGTCAGGCGTGACGCTCGGGCCGTGGAAGAGGATCGATCAGCTCCGCTGGGTAAAGCCGGTGCGCGCGGGCGACGAACTGACCTTCAAGGTGACTGTCGTCAGTGCCATTCCAGCGGACGATATGCCCGGCTGGCAGGTCGCGGCCCTGCATGGCGAAGGCACGAACCAGAACGGTGAAACGGCCTATATCCTCGACGCCGATCTGCTTATTTTGACTTAATAAGGTTTCTATTCCCAGATTGGATCTTTTATCATCCGAACCATTCTTGTTGTGCCTGAAGAGTCAGTGATCGTTCCTTCTATGCATCCCCCACAAGCAGTCTTGAGCGTAAAAGACTCTCCACGTTTTTCAAAAAACGATGGCTCAATTTCCACCTCAACGTAGTTAAGACCTGGAGCTTTTCCAGAACCACCTGAAAGCGTTGCCACGTATATATATTCTTGGAAACGTCGTGCTTCATAACGGACTTCGTGACTCTCAGAGCCGAACACTATGGTTCCGATACCATCAGCCACACCTGCAAGTTCTGCATTCATAACTCGAATCTCCACATATGTTCATTGTTTGTTCTTACCACAACTTTCGATCCGAAATAGAGATATTTCCAGATTAAAATTGCCAGAACGGCGAAATCACCTATACGCTCGATGCCAATCTGCTGATCCGCTTGCCGGCCTGACGGCTGTTATCTCAGGAAATAGATCGCGGCCGTCAGCAAAATCAGCGATACGGCAAGCACGCCGATGCTGACCGCCACCGACTGCTTCGCCTGTTTCTGCTGATACCAGGTGCGCGGTCTCACGCCTTTCCACAGAAAGACGAGTTGGCCCGCCAGATTGATGCAGACGATATTGGTGAGCGCCAGCAGAAAGGCCCGGCTCGCCAGCAGATATTCGCCGCCACCGAACAGGATGCCCGCAGCCGTCACGGGCGGCAGCAGCGCCGCCGCAACCATGACGCCGACCAGCACCGTGACTTGCCCGGACGTCACTGACAAAGCCGCGGCAACACCGGACGCAAGCGCCAGCACGATATCCTCGAAGCCAATCGATGTGGTGTTCACGATCTGCCGCGACTCGACATCGTAGGAAAACCAGAGCCCGGCGGCCGCCCCGATCGCAAGAACGAGCACGATGCCGCCGACGCATGCCAGCAGAGACCTGAGGATCAGCCAGCGCTCGCCAAGCGCATTGCCGAGCACCAGCGAGAGTATGGGGCCGAGCATTGGCGCAATCAGCATGGCGCCGATCACGATCGGAACGGAATCGTTCAGCATGCCGCCACAGGCGACAATAGCGGAAGCTGCGAGCAGGACGGCAACATCTATGCCGATCGATGCTCCGTTCTGCACCTGGTTGAAAATTTCCTCGCGGGTAACGTCCCCCGCTTCCGCGTCCTCGTTCTTTTCCGCCTCGTCCTCATCTGGCAAAGGCAAAACGCCATCAACAGGCAGCACGACCACGCGCCAGTCCTTGCTGTTGTGCAGGTCCTTTTCAATCGCGTCCAGAAGCTTCTGCCGGGAGGCATTGCGGACCAGAAGCGTCAGCCGCTTGAAGCCTTTTTCGGTCTTCTCTTCGCGGCAATGCGCAATCGCATCGGCGCCATCGAGCTCTCCGATATCTTTCAGCTTCCCGGTCTCACAGTCGATCTCAATACGCCGGAAATCCATTCCTCATCCGTTCCCCGGCGGAAATACCGGAAAGATCAATGCCCTTCGAACTCCACCAGCGTGCGAACGGGGACACCAAGCGCCTCGACTTTCGCCCTGCCGCCCAGTTCCGGAAGGTCGATAACGAAGCAGGCCGCCACCACCTGGGCGCCGATGTTCTGCATCAGCTTCACGGCGGCTTCCGCCGTGCCGCCGGTTGCGATCAGATCGTCCACCAGAATGACCTTCTCACCGGGCGCAATGGCGTCCTTGTGCATCTCCATTTCGTCGATGCCGTATTCAAGGCTGTAGGCGATCCGCACGGTCTCGAACGGCAGCTTGCCCTTCTTGCGGATCGGCACGAAGCCCGCGGAAACCTGGTGCGCCACCGCGCCGCCGAGAATGAACCCCCGCGCCTCTATGCCGGCAACCTTGTCGATCTTGGAGCCGGCCCAGGGCTGCACCAGTTCATCGACCGTGCGCCGGAAAGCCTGCGCGTTTCCAAGCAGTGTCGTAATGTCGCGAAACATGATGCCCGGCTTGGGATAGTCGGGAATGGTTCTGACAATATCCTTGATATTCAAGGCCCTATGCTCCGCGGTATCGCAAGCGCCGAATACCGGCGCTGTCACAATTTCCTATCCCGGCAAACGGCTTAAGCCAAGAGCCCATCAAGAACGGATCAGGCCTTGCCCAGCACCCGGCCGGCAACCGCATCCAGCTTTGCCAGCAATGCCGGATCGCGCTTGTCGGGCGCTGTGATGAGAGCCACATCCAGAGCGCGGTCGGATCCGATGGGACAGGCCTCGTGTTCAGCGGGAAAATCCTCGGCGAGCGCTTTCACCAGCGTCTGCGCATTGGCGGAGTTCTGACCCAGCACGCGCAGGATCTCCGGCACATCGACCTCGCCATGGTCGGGATGCCAGCAATCGTAGTCGGTGACCATGGCGACGCTGGCGTAGCAAAGCTCCGCCTCGCGGGCGAGCTTGGCCTCCGGCATGTTGGTCATGCCGATCACGTCGCAGCCCCATGAGCGGTAGAGCCGGGATTCCGCCAGTGACGAGAACTGCGGCCCCTCCATCGCAAGATAAGTGCCGCCGCGCACCATGCCGATACCGCTGGCTTTCGCCGCCGCCTCGACCCGGTCGCTCAACAGCGGGCTGACCGGATAGGCGAGCGACACATGCGCCACGCATCCTGTCCCGAAGAAACTCGACTGGCGACCGCGCGTGCGGTCGATGAACTGATCAACGAGAACGAAGGTACCCGGAGACAGCTCTTCCCTGAACGACCCGCAGGCGGAGATCGAAACCAGATCCGTGACGCCGGAACGCTTCAGCGCATCGATGTTGGCGCGGTAATTGATTTCCGATGGCGGAATGCGATGGCCGACGCCATGGCGCGGCAGGAACACCACATCGGTGCCGCCGATTGTGCCGAACACGAGACTGTCGGACGGCTCGCCCCATGGCGTCGATACCGTCTCCGTGCGCTTGTTCTCAATTCCAGCCATGTCGTAGAGGCCGGAACCGCCAATGATCCCGAGAACAGCCTTCGTCATGCAAAATCCTTCAGGCATTCAAATGAAAACGGCCGGCGCATCATGCACCGGCCGTTGATGATTCTGGCACTGACAATTGCTTGATCAGTGATCGACGTCGCTCCAGAGCTTCTGCTTGGTGAAGTAGAGCAGGCCGGCGAATACGATCAGGAAAATCATGACCTGAAGGCCCATGCGCTTACGCTCTTCAAGCTTCGGCTCCGCCGTCCACATCAGGAACGACACAACGTCGTGCGCATACTGCTCGACCGTCATCGGCGAACCGTCGGTATATTCTACGATTTCTTCCGACAGCGGCGGCGCCATTGCGATCTGGTGGCCGGGGAAAACATGGTTGTAATACATGCCTTCACGCATCTCGACGTCTGCCGGAGGCTCTTCCTCGTAGCCGGTCAGCAGCGCGTAGATGTAGTTGGGGCCGTCGGGACGCGCCTTGGCGATCACCGAAAAGTCCGGAGGATACGCACCACCGTTGGACGCACGGGCAGCCTTTTCGTTCGCGAACGGGCTGACGAAGGTGTCAAACGGCTTGCCCGGACGCTCGAACATGTCGCCGTCGTCATTGGGGCCGTCGGTGATTTCGTACTCGGCGGCAAGCGCCTTGACCTGGTCCTCGGTGAAGCCGGGGCCACCCGGCTCCGCCAGGTTGCGGAACTTGACCAGCTTCATCGAGTGGCAGTTGGCGCAGACTTCCTTGTAGACCTTGTAGCCGCGCTGCAACTGGGCGCGGTCGAAGGTGCCGAAGGGACCGGTGAAGGTCCACGACTGCGATTCCACGGCAGCGCCTTCAGCCGCCATGGCTGCGCTTGTCGAGAGGCCCGCAGCAATGATGCCTGCTGCAACAAAGCGGACCGTGTTGAGGGCGAGATTCTTCATTTTCATTCGCTCCAGATCCGGCTTGGCCTAGCGTTTTTCCGCTTGCGCGGCAGCTGCGGCGGGTTTGCCCGACCCGCCCTTCAGGACGGATTCGGAAATACTCGCCGGCAGCGGCTTGGGCGTTTCGAACAGCCCCAGCAGCGGCAGAATGACCAGGAAGTGCAGGAAGTAATATGCGGTCAGAATGCGCGAGGCGATGACATAGCCACCTTCCGCGGGCTTGCCGCCAAGATACATCAGGCCTGCGCAAACCAGCAGCAGGATCCAGAAGAACTGGCGGTACAGCGGACGGAACGTTGCCGAACGCACCTTGGACGTATCAAGCCACGGCAGGATGAACAGCACGCCGATGGAAGCAAACATCGCCAGCACGCCGCCGAGCTTGTCGGGGATCGCGCGCAGGATCGCGTAG
>JAGRLC010000142.1 GCA_020441995.1 Rhodobiaceae bacterium | reverse complement strand
CGCCCTTGGGGATGTAGACGAACGATCCATCGGAGAAGACGGCGGAGTTCAGTGTCGCGTAGTAATTGTCGCTGACCGGAACCACCGAGCCGAGATACTTCTTCACCAGATCGGGATGCTCGCGCAGCGCCTCTGAGATCGAGCAGAAGATGATGCCGTGCTTGGCGAGCTCTTTCTTGAAGGTGGTGACAACGGAAACGGAATCGAACACCGCGTCAATCGCGACCTTGCCATAGGGGCGGTCGCCGCCGGCTTCATCGTCGAGCTGGCTCGGCTCGTCGGCCTTGCGCACGCCGGCGAGGATTTCCTGCTCTTTCAGCGGAATCCCGAGCTTCTCGTAAGTCGCCAGCAATTCCGGATCGACCTCGTCGAGGCTCTTCGGCCCGTCCTGCCCCTTGGGCGCGGCATAGTAGTAGATGTCGTTGAAATCGATCTTCGGATAATCGACCTTCGCCCATGTCGGCTCGTTCATGGTCTGCCAGCGCTTGTAGGCGTCGAGACGCCATTCAAGCATCCATTCCGGCTCGCCCTTGCGCGCCGAGATAAACCGGATGACCTCTTCGCTCAGCCCCTTGGGGGCCTTCTCCATCTCGATGTCGGTCGAAAATCCGTACTTGTACTTGTCGACATCGATCGCCTTGACCTGTTCGATCGTTTCCTGGACCGCTGGCATTCTTTCCCTATCCTTCCGCTCGCGGTTTCAAGGNGGACCGCGGTGGACCACAACTCAACTCGTCACTTCAGGCAGCTGACTGCCTCGCGCCAACAGGGGCGCAAATCTTTTCCCATGCGACCACGAAGGCTTCCGCCTCCGCGCGCGTCGTCTCCCGCGTCAGGCTGATGCGAAGCGCGGCCCGCTTGAGACCGTCCTCAAGCCCCATCGCTTCCAGTACATGGCTCGGCCCAACCTTGCCGGACGAACAGGCCGAACCGGCACTGATCGCGACACCGGCCAGATCGAACGCGATCACCGCCGTTTCCGACTGCACGCCATCGAGCGCAACGCAGATGGTGTTCGGCAGGCGGCGTACCTCAGCCCCGATAATCCGCACGTCAGGAGAAATAGCGCGCAAACGTTCTTCAATCCAGTCTCTAAGAGTCCAAATTTCAGCCCAAGCGCCTTCCACAGCCGAAGCCTCTTTGGCCGCAGCGCCGAAGCCGGCTATCCCCGAGACGTTTTCGGTGCCCGCGCGCTTGTTGCGCTCCTGCCCGCCGCCGCCGATCAGCGGCCTGCCGAAAGATACCCGGTCACCGCGCAGAATCAGCGCGCCAACGCCGGTCGGCGCGCCCATCTTGTGCCCGGACAGCGAGACCATGTCCGCATCCGCCGTCAGCGTCGCGAGATCAAGCCGTCCGGCGGCCTGCACTGCGTCGCAATGAAACGCGCCGCCGGCCTCGCGGACGATGACACCGATTTCGACAACCGGCTGGACAACGCCGGTTTCGTTGTTGGCGGCCATGACGCTGACAAGTGGAACAGCGCCTTCCGGCAGGTCCGCGATTGCGGCCTCCACGGTTTGCGGCGAGATCAGGCCGTCAGGCCCGACATCCATGACGATCAGCCGATCTGCGGGGAAACGTCCGCCGCAGAGCACGGAGGGATGTTCGATGGCCGATACCAAGAGATGCGTGACCGTGCGGCCATTGACCTTCAGGGCCGGATCGAGCGCCATGGCGTTGGCCTCCGTCGCACCCGACGTGAAAATCACGTCAGACGCGGAAACGCCGGCAAGAGCGGCAACGGCTTCACGCGCGTCATTGACGATGCGCCGTGCCGAGCGGCCTTCATCATGCACACTCGACGGGTTACCGATACCAAGGGCGGCAACGGCTGCTTCCCGCGCGCTTACGCGCAGCGGTGCGCTGGCGTTGTCGTCGAGATAGATGCGCTTGTCGCTCATCCGCGCCTGATCCCTGCCCCGTTTGCCGCATCGCGCTTTACCATGGACGGCACGAATAACGGTTTTTCTTGCATTTAACGGCATGCTTCGTGTTATCAACCGCGCTTATGCACGGCTGGCCGGAGCAATCCGTAACGCCGTAGTTTCGAATTATTCTAAACTGGTTTTAGGTAGCCGCCGGAAGGGTGTCAAGGAACCGGGACCGTATTTTCCCGTATACACCCAAGGTGCGAACCTTACGCCGGTTTCTTGCCAGCGAGTATCCATGCCCGAGGTCATTTTCACCGGTCCCGCAGGACGTATCGAAGGCCGCTATCAGCCGCCGAAAACACGCACCACGCCTGTCGCGATTGTGCTGCACCCGCACCCGCAGTTCGGCGGCACGATGAACAATCCGCTGACTTATCAGATGTTCTACATGTTCCAGCGGCATGGGTTCGGCGTTCTGCGCTTCAATTTTCGCGGTGTTGGCCGCAGCCAGGGCGAGTTCGACCATGGCCAGGGTGAATTGTCCGATGCGGCCGCAGCGCTCGACTGGCTGCAATCGATCAATCCGGATTCGCGCGCCTGCTGGATCGCCGGCATTTCATTCGGCGCCTGGATCGGCATGCAGCTTCTGATGCGCCGCCCCGAGATCGAAGGATTCATCTCGGTTGCCCCGCCCGCGAACCTTTACGACTTCAGCTTCCTCGCGCCCTGCCCCTCGTCAGGCCTGATCATCCATGGCGATCAGGACAAGGTCGTTCCGCAGAAGGACGTGCAAGCCCTCGTCGACAAGCTGAAGACGCAGAAGGGCATCACCATCGACCACCAGATCATGCCCGGCGCGAACCACTTCTTCTCCGATCACGGCGAGGAATTGATCGAATCCTGCGATTCCTATCTGACGCGCAGGCTGGCCATGATCGAGGCGGAACTGGCGGAAGATTGATCTTCCTGCTTAGGGGGTAACGATCTCGCCCCCGGCAAGCGGCTCTGGCGCACCCGTTGTCGTTGGAAACGAGATCGGCAGGTCACGCAATTTGCGCACCGCAAGGTAGCCGAATGCCTGCGCTTCCATGAATTCCGATGAGAACCCGCAGTCATCGGCACTGACGACCGGCACGCCAAGCCGGTCTTCAAGGCCCTGCATGATGACGGGGTTACGCACGCCGCCACCGCAGACAATCCACGACCTGGGCATATCTGGCAGGTGCTTGAGGCTTTCCGCCACGCTCTCGATGGTGAAGGCGGCGAGTGTTGCCGCACCTTCCGGAGCGGCAAGGCCTTCAAGCGTTTCCCGCGCTTTCACCGCGAAATGCTCGCGGTCCAGCGACTTTGGCGCCGGTTGAGCGAAGTACAGATCATCCATCAGCGCGCCCAGCCGCACGCGGTCTACCTGTCCGTTGCCCGCCAGCGCGCCATCGACATCGACAGGCTTGCCGGTATGCGCCAGCGCCCAATCATCGAGCAGCGCGTTGGCGGGACCTGTATCAAAAGCGATCAGTTCGCCGTTGCGGCCGATGTAGGTGATGTTGGCAACACCGCCCAGATTGAGGAACGCCAACGGCAGCTCGCGCCCGCTCATGGCCGCCAGCGCCTGATGGAAAACCGGAACAAGAGGCGCGCCCTGCCCGCCGGCGGTGACATCGGCCGCGCGAAAATCATAAACGACCGGGACGCCAAGCCTGAAGGCAAGCCACTGCGGATTGCCGATCTGAACCGTCAGCCGCTGATCGGGCCGGTGCAAAACCGTTTGGCCGTGAAACCCGACAACATCGACGCTGGGGAGCGGGATACTGTTTTCGGCGCAAAGGATTTCGATCGCTTCGGCATGGCGTTCGGTGACGATGATTTCGGCTCTGTTGATCTTTCCGGGACGCCGGCCGCATTCGGACATGCCAAGGGCATCGACCAGCGCCTGACGCAGCACGGCGCGCTCATCCTCTTTGTAAGGCAATGCCAGTGTCGGCCCGAATGCGGACACGGTAATTCCGTCGGTCTCTATGACGGCCACATCCACACCGTCCATGGATGTCCCGCTCATCGTTCCGATAGTCAGGCGAACCTGATTTGCATTGTTCGAAATGACCTGCCCCCTTGCCCCGCGCCAGCGAGCCCTATAGAGGCTACGCACCGCACAGAAACTTTGCCGCCATGGACCTTAATATGGGTGTGGGCGGCGTGAATTTCCATCGCTTCGCAGAGCTTCACATGACCGGCTACAAATCGGACTTCCTGGCAACGCTGCACGAACGCGGCTTCATCCATCAGGTCTCGGAACCTGAAAAGCTCGATGCGGCTTTCAAGTCGGGCATGGTAACAGCCTATGTCGGATATGACGCGACCGCTTCCAGCCTGCATGTCGGTTCGCTGGTATCCATCATGATGTTGCAGTGGATGCAGAAATTCGGCCACAAGCCGATCGTGCTCATGGGCGGTGGCACGACCCGCGTCGGCGACCCTTCAGGGCGCGACGAGAGCCGAAAACTGCTCGACGACGCCGCCATTCAGTCCAACATCGATGGAATCAAGCGCATTTTCTCCGAATTCGTCACATTCGGCGAGAATGGCAACGAAGCGCTGATGGCCAACAACGCCGAGTGGCTGCTGGAACTCAACTACATCGATTTCCTGCGCGATGTCGGCCGGCACTTCTCGGTCAACCGCATGCTGAGTTTTGAATCGGTCAAACAGCGTCTCGACCGCGAACAGCCGCTGTCGTTCCTGGAATTCAACTACATGATCCTGCAGGCCTACGACTACGTGGAGCTTTTCAGGCGCTATGGCTGCACATTGCAAATGGGCGGCTCGGACCAGTGGGGCA
>JAGRLC010000141.1 GCA_020441995.1 Rhodobiaceae bacterium | reverse complement strand
AGTTGCGCCCGGTGACGAGCTGGAATGGACGGGTGGAAATTTCCGCGCCCGCCGGCGCGACGCCGATGATGATCGAGGTGCCCCAGCCCTTGTGGCAGCACTCGAGCGCCTGACGCATCACGTTCACATTGCCGATGCACTCGAAGGAATAGTCCGCGCCGCCCTTCGTCAGTTCGACAAGGTAGGGGACGAGGTCGCCTTCGACTTCGTTCGGGTTGACGAAGTGGGTCATGCCGAATTTCTCGGCGATGTCCTTGCGCGCCGGATTGAGATCGACGCCGACGATCATGTCGGCCCCGGCGATGCGGGCGCCCTGGATGACGTTGAGACCGATGCCGCCGAGACCGAAGACAACGACATTGTCTCCGGGCTGAACCTTCGCCGTGTTGATCACGGCGCCGACGCCGGTGGTGACGCCGCAGCCGANNCGATGTAGCAGATCTTGTCGAACGGGGCGTCCTCGCGCACCTTGGCCAGCGCGATCTCCGGCACCACGGTGTAGTTGGAGAAGGTCGAGGTGCCCATGTAGTGGAACAGCTTGTCCTTGCCGATGGAAAACCGCGAGGTGCCGTCCGGCATCAGGCCCTGGCCCTGCGTGACGCGGATCTTCTGGCACAGGTTGGTCTTGCCCGACGTGCAGTAGTCGCACTCGCGGCATTCCGGCGTGTAGAGCGGAATGACATGGTCGCCCTTCTTCAGGCTGGTGACGCCGGGGCCGCAATCGACCACGACGCCCGCGCCTTCATGGCCGAGGATCGCCGGAAACAGGCCTTCGGGATCGGCGCCCGACAGGGTGAACTCATCGGTATGGCAGATGCCGGTCGCCTTGATCTCGACGAGGACCTCGCCTTCGCGCGGCCCTTCGAGGTTGACGGTCATGACCTCGAGCGGCTTGCCGGCCTCAACGGCCACTGCGGCGCGTACTTCCATATGATTTTCCTCCTCAGGCGCATCTTTTGGCCAGTCGGCCACGGCGCAAAGTCTTATTCGGGCGCTACCGTGGCGCGAATTGCGCGCCGGGGCAACCCGTCCGCACGGCGTTTTCAGCCTGCCGCATAGCTGGTGTGTTCACGGCGCAGCCTGAGCGCCTCGTTATCCTTGAGCGGCTCGATATCGGCCTCTGTGACCGGCTGATCCTTGGCAACCGCGCGGGTCAGCTTCACCCCATGCGCAAGCCCGATCGGCAGCATGTTCGAAGCAACGCTGGAGCTTGCGGGAACGAGCTTGCCCCAGACGGTGTAACCGCCTTCGCCGTCCAGCATCTCGCCGGGTTTCAGATCGCGCTTGGCGTGCGCCACGGCATCGCCACGGAATTCGCGTGTTGCTCCGGTCGGTTCGCCGCGCAGCGCCGCGTTGAGGATCGAGATGTTCAGCTCCATGCCGATCAGGTGATAGGGCTTGTACATGGCGGCATAACGGCCCGATGAATCGGTCTTCAGGCCGTATTGTGCGAAACAGGCCGCCGCATAGTCGCTCAGCGCCTCGATGACTACATAGACGCCCCACCGGAGGTCTCGGAACACGGGCCGCCCGTCGCGCTCCAACGAGGAAACCACCTCGACGCTTTCGGAGACTTCCAGAATGCCGCCCTCGTTATGCGGCCGCAGCACTTGCGGCAGGTCGTCGACGCCGCAAGGCGGGAACTGCAAGCCCTTCGAAGGCACGTTCAGCGCGCAGGCATTGGCGATCGCGGCCATCTCGATCGCGGATTTCGTGCCGTCGAGGAATGAGTTGAACATCTGCGGGTTCATGCCCGCATCACTGGCCTGCTCCGGCGTCAGTCCGTAATGCGTCCAGACATCGTCGGGCGTCACGTGATGATAGGCGGGCAGGTACTTGGTTCCCTTTCCGGCGCAGACGACGCGAAAGCCCGTGGCGCGCGCCCAGTCGACCATCTCGGATGTGAGCGCCGGCTGGTCGCCATAGGCCATGGAGCAGACGACGCCGGCTGACCGCGCCCGCCTGTTCAGCGCCGCACCGGCCAGCACGTCGGCCTCGACATTGACCATCACCGCATGTTTGCCGTTGTCGAAAGCGGTCAGTGCATGGGCGATGCCGGCGGCGGGATGACCTGTCGCCTCGACCACCACATCGACATCGTCACGCGCGGCAAGCGCCTTGCCGTCTTGAATAAAATCGGTCGCCGCGATGCGCGCATCATCCCAGCCGACACTGCGGCATTGGTCCTTGGCGCGCTCCACGGAGAGATCGGCGATGGCCGAAACCTCAAGCCCCGGCGTTGTCGGCACCTGGCCCAGAAACATCGAGCCGAACTTGCCGGCACCGATCAGGCCGACACGCACCGGACCCTTCTCTTCGGCACGGCGCGCAAGCAGGCTCATCAGGTTCATGGTTCTCAGGTCCTCAGTTTCTCGACCAGTCTTGTTGTCGAATGCCCGTCCAGCAGCGGGATCAGTTCGACGCGCCCGCCCTGGGCTTCGACGATGTCGCTGCCGACCACCTGTTTGCCGGAATAGTCGGCGCCTTTGAACAGGACGTCCGGCTTGATGGCCGCGATCAGATCATAGGGCGTGTCCTCATCGAAAATCACCACCAGATCGCAGAACCGCAAGGAAGCGAGAAGCCGCGCCCGCGATGCCTCATCCTGCACGGGCCGGCTCTCGCCCTTGAGGCGGCGCACGGAGGCATCGGAATTGATCCCGACAACGAGGAAATCGCACTGGCTGCGGGCATATTCCAGGGAGTGCAGGTGGCCCGCGTGCAGCAGATCGAAACAGCCGTTTGTGAAGCCGACCGACTTGCCCGATTGCCGCCATCCGGCCGCGATTGCCCCCGCCTGTTCGCGGCTGACGGGCCGGTGTGGTGGATCGATGCCGATGCCATGGCGCAGTTCGTCGCGGCTCACCGTGCTGGTGCCGGCCTTGCCGACGGCGATGCCGGCTGCCGCATTGCCGAGCCGCACGGCATCGCCTAGCGGCAAGCCCGCCGCGAGCCCGGCGGCAACGGTTGCGATGACCGTATCGCCGGCGCCCGACACATCGAAGACGGAACGCGCGACCGTTGGCACATGCAGCGCCTCGCCGTCGCGTTCCAGCAGCGTCATGCCGGCCTCGCCGCGCGTTGCGAGCACCGCGCCGATGCCGGGAAACTGCGACAGCAGCGCTTCGCAGGCATAGGCGGCTTCGGCGTCGTCGCGCACGGTGATGCCGGTCACCTGCGCCAGTTCGCGCGCGTTCGGACTGACCAGCGTAGCGCCTGCATAGATTCCAAGATCACGGCGCTTGGGATCGACCAGCACCGGTACATCGGCAGCATCGGCGATCGCGATAAGCCCGGCGCACAGGGCCGGCGTCAGGACGCCCTTTGCATAGTCCGACAGGATCAGCGCGCCGCAGGCCGGAATGATCTCGCGCGCCTTGCTCAGGATCGCTGCGCAGGTTGCATCTGTGATGTCGCCGACGGTCTCGGAATCGAGCCGGATCATCTGCTGCGACTTCACAACGATGCGAGTCTTGACCGTGGTTCGGCGGTCGTCTTCACGCAGCAGGATGGCGTTGAGCCCGGCCTCTTCCTTGCAGCGCGCAATCAGCGCATCGCCGTCCGGCCCCGCTCCGCATACGCCGATCAGTGTCGCTTTCGCCCCGTATGCGAGCAAGTTCATCGCGACATTCGCGGCCCCGCCCGGCATTTCGTCGACATGGGCCTCCGCCACCACCGGCACCGGGGCTTCCGGGGAAATACGCGCGACGCCGCCCTGCACAAAGCGGTCGAGCATGACGTCTCCGACGACGCAGACATGAACGCGGTCCAGCCGTTCGATGGCTGTCACCAGGTCTTGCGGGTTTGCTGCGCGCTGGATCATGTGCTGGCTTCCATGGGCTCTTTACCCGACAGATTGGGCGCCGATCTTTCCCACAACTCCGCGCCCGGCTCAACCATGCTGGTAAAAGCGGGGTTGCCCGCTTGACTTGCGCCGCTTATCACCATTTTGCCCTTGAATGTCATCCGACCCTGAAACGGGCCCGTAATCCCCGATGTCTTTTCGCGTTCTCCTCGTCAAACTCTCTTCGCTCGGCGATGTGGTGCATACCTATCCCGCCTTGAGCGATGTGAAGCGCGCGCGCCCCGACGTCGAAATCGACTGGCTGGTCGAAGAGGCATTTATCGGGCTTGCTGGGCTGCATCCGGCGGTACGCAAGGTGATCCCCGCGCATTTGCGGGCGATGAAGAAGAAAAGCCTCAAGGACAAGTTCACATACGCCAGGGCGCTGCGGCAGGCCCTGAAGGGCAAATACGATCTGGTGATCGATGCCCAGGGTCTGATCAAGAGCGCAGTGGTTTCGCGCCTCGCCGGTGCGCCGGTGGCCGGCTACAGCCGCGAGCATGCGCGCGAACCCTGGGCATCTGTTGTCTACAGGCACAAGTTCGATCTCTCCGTGATGCAGCACGCCGTGATCCGCACGCGGAAGCTCTTTGCCGCCGCGTTGGGGTACGAACTCGATGGCTTGCCCCTCGATCACGGGCTCGATGTGAAAGGCCTCGCCACGCAGGGCCGCACCGAACTGGCAAAATTGCGCATCACCAGCCGCCCCGCCGTGATCCTGCATGGCAGCGCCTGGCCGACGAAAACATGGGACCCGCAGCGCTGGCGCGCCATCGCCCGTCATCTCGACGCGCGCGGCATTCCGCTGATCATTCCCGCCGGCGGGCCCGAGGAACTGGAAACCGCGATTACCATAACCGATGGCCTCAAGCATGCGCATGTGCTGCCGCCCATGTCGCTTCCCGGACTTGCCGGCGTGCTTGCGATGGCCCGTGCGGTCGCGGGCGTCGATTCAGGCCTTACCCACCTGGCCGAGGCGCTTGGCAAGCCCGGAGTCTTTCTGATCGGACCGACGGACCCTGTGCGCACCGGGCCGCTGGGCAAAAGTCTCAAGACCATTGTTTCTTCGCACGCGGACGCGCCATGCTACAACCGCACCTGCACGTTGACGCCCGGCGGGCGCTGCTGCATGGACGCGATCACCGAGCGCGAAGTGCTGCGCGCGCTGGATTATTCCCTGGCGATGACGTGAGCGGGATCAGGGTCCAGAACCTAAAAGTTTCGGAGACGGAATGACCGACGGCGGAAAGATCATTGTAACCGGTGGCGCCGGCTTCATCGGATCGAACATCGTGCGCGGGCTCAATGCGCGCGGCATCGGCGACATCATCGTTGTCGATGACCTGACCGACGGCCACAAGTTCGTCAATCTGTCCGGATTGGCGATTGCCGATTATCTCGACATGGAACGCTTCCGCGAAATGATCGAAATTGGCGATTCCGCGCTCGACGGCACCGCCACCGTTTTTCATGAAGGCGCCTGCTCCACCACCACCGAGTGGGACGGGCGCTACATGATGGACAATAACTACGAATACTCGAAAGAACTGCTCGCCTGGTGCGAGGCCGGCAAGACCGCCTTCATCTACGCGTCCTCCGCTGCCGTTTATGGCGGCAACGAGGCTTTCGTCGAGGATGTTTCCGCCGAAGGGCCGATCAACGTCTACGGCTATTCCAAGTGGCAGTTCGACCAGTATGTCCGCCGCCATCGTGACCGGCTCACCACGCAGGTCGTGGGTCTGCGTTATTTCAACGTCTATGGCCCGAACGAGCAGCACAAGGGCTCGATGGCCTCCGTCGCCTTCCATCTCGACAGGCAGGTTCAGGACACCGGTGTCGTGAAACTTTTCGAGGGATCGCACGGGTATGACGACGGCGCGCAGCTTCGCGATTTCATCCATGTCGACGACGTGATCGCGGTGAACCTGTGGTTCATGGATCACCCCGATGTAAGCGGCATCTTCAACTGCGGCACGGGCCGCGCTCAGGAGTTCAACGATATCGCCAAGGCGGTGCTGGCCTGGCACGGCAAGGGCAAGCTGGAATACGTGCCGTTCCCCGATCATCTGAAAGGCGCCTATCAGGCCTATACGCAGGCCGATCTGACGAAGCTGCGTGCGGCTGGTTGCGACGTTGAATTCCGCCCGGTCGAGGATGGCGTGCGCGCCTATCTCGATGTCCTGCACGGGCGCAACAGGTGATCCCGGCATGACCCGTGTTCTCGTGGTCGGGCCGTCCTGGGTCGGCGACATGGTGATGGCGCAGACACTGTTCAAACGCATCGCGCGCATGGACCCGTCCGCCGAAATTCACGTCATCGGTCCCGGCTGGTCCGTGCCGATCACATCGCGCATGCCTGAGGTGGCGCGTTCATACGTTCTCGACGTGCCGCACGGAACCTTCGGCCTTGCTCCCCGCCGCATGCTGGGGCGGGCGCTCAAGCCGATGGCCTTCGACGTATCCTTCGTCATGCCGCGCTCGTTCAAGTCGGCGCTGGTGCCGTTCTTCGCCGGCGTGCCGCGCCGGCGCGGCTATCGCGGCGAGATGCGTTTCGGTCTCGTCAACGACATGGTGCCGCCAGCGGCGAAGCCTCTGCCCGGCGCGCCGAAGATCCGCACCGTCGACCAGTTCGTCGCCATGGCCGATCCGTCCGAACCGGTCATGCGGCCGGCGGAAGCGCCGTATCTGGAACGCGACGCGTCAAGCGAAGCCGAAACACGGACGCAGCTTGGCCTGCCGGATACGCCTGCGGTGGCCCTGTGCCCCGGCGCCGAATACGGCCCCTCGAAGCAATGGCCGGTGGATTATTTCGCCGGCCTTGCAAGCAACATTGTTGCCGGCGGACGCGAGGTCTGGATTACCGGCTCCGCCAAGGACCGCGATGCGGGCGAGACGATCGCGAAACGTGCGGGCGAAGGCGTCCGCGTTCTCGCAGGCGGCACGAGCCTTGCGCAGGCCATCGACCTGCTGGCCATGGCCGACGCCGTGGTCACGAACGACTCGGGTCTGATGCATGTCGCGGCGGCACTCGGCAAGCCGACCGTCGCGCTTTATGGCTCGACAAGCGAACTGGTGACGCCGCCGCTGTCCGGCAATGCGGTCGTGCTGTCGCAGCAGCTCGATTGCCGTCCCTGCTTCGAGCGCACCTGCCCGCTGGAGCATCACGACTGTATGAAAAAGACAACGCCGCCAGATGTGCTGGCGGCGCTGGATCGTCTTGAGAAATCAGGTGCCTGAAACTCAGCTGCGCACCACATGCACCGACTGCTTGGCGTGGCGCACGACACGCGCCGCATTGGGGCCGAGCAGGTAGTCCTGAAGCTCGGGCCGGTGCGAGGCGAGCACGATCAGGTCGCAGCCAAGCGTGTCAGCCGCTTTCAGGATTTCCTGATAGATCGTTCCCTTGGCCACATGCCCCTTCACCGTCACGCCGTCGGGCGCGTGGGTTTCCAGAAATGTCTTGAGCTTGCCCTTGGCGTCCTCGATGGCCTTCGCTTCGGCCCCTTCCTGCATGTAGCTGCCGACGATCGACATGCCGAGGTCGGGGATGACCGTCATCACGTGCAGCTCCGCGTCGCCGGCCGAGGCGAGTCTCGTGGCGATGGGGGCTGCCGTCGCCCACGAGCTTTCCTGTGCCAGATCGATCGGAAGAAGGATTTTCTTGTACATGATCAATTCCCTCAGAAGGCCGGCTGGGTCTGGCGGCGGCGCTGCAGCAGGATGACGATACCCAGAAGCAGCAAAGCCGGAATGTAGAATACTTCCTTGGGCATGCGCTCCGCATCGAGTTCGACCTCTGCGATTTCCACCGGCTCGTCGCCATAGAAGTCGAACATCTGGAAGGTCGTGAAGAAGGGCGTCCCCGCAAGCGGCTCCTCGAGCTTCATCTTGCCGTCTTCCTCCAGCACCAGCAGTCCGGCATGCTCCAGCCGCGAGACGCCGTCACCCGATGGCCCGAGATCGGCCATCACGGTGATCTGGCTCATCTGGTCTGGATGGTCGAAGTCGGGTCCGGTGACGAGAAGGCGTATCTGACCGCCATCGGGCTGCGCTTCCGCAAGCGCCACGGCCTGCGTTCCCGGGCGCTCGTCATAGGGGTTCTGCACATAGTCGAGCCAGAATCCCGGCCGGAACAGGGTGAAGGCCACCAGCAGAAGAGCGATGGATTCGTACCACCGGCTGCGGGCAAAGAAATACCCTTGCGTTGCCGCGGCGAACAGCATCATGGCGATGACTGCGACCCCGAAGACGAAGATGGCCTTCCAGATCGTCACGTCGATCAGCAGCAGTTCGGTGTTGAATATGAACAGGAACGGCAGCAGGGCGGTCCGCACGTCATATGCGAAACCCTGAAGACCGGTCTTGATCGGGTCGCCGCCCGAAATGGCCGCCGCCGCGAAGGCGGCCAGTCCCACAGGCGGCGTGTCGTCGGCGAGAATGCCGAAGTAGAAGACGAACATGTGTACCGCGATCAGTGGAACGACGAGGCCCGACTGCGCGCCGACCGTGACGATCACCGGCGCCATCAGCGACGACACGACGATGTAGTTGGCCGTTGTCGGCAGTCCCATCCCCAGGAACAGGCTCATGATCGCGACCAGGAACAGCATCGCCATCAGGTTGCCGCCGGACACCAGTTCGATGAATTCGCCGATGACCTGATGCGCGCCGGTCAGCGAGACGGTGCCGATGATGATGCCGGCAACGCCCGTGGCGACGCCGATCGGCACCATGTTGCGGGCGCCTGCGATCATGCCGTCGATGAAGTCCGCGACGCCCTGCTTCAGCGCGCCGGAGAAATTGCCGATGCCACGGAAGGCGTTCTTGATCATGTGCTGGGTCAGCACGATGACGATCATGGCGCAGGTCGCCCAATAGGCGGACAGGGCCGGCGACAGCCGCTCGATCAGGATGCACCACAGCAGGATCACGATCGGCAGCAGGAAGTAATAGCCCGTCACGGCGACGTCGCGCGGATAGGGCAGCACCTGGAGCGGCGCGTTGGGATCGTCCATTTCAAGATCGGGATGGCGGGCCGCAAGGGCTGCCAGCGCCAGATAGGCGATGGCGAACATGGCCACGGCAGACCACATCGTCATGCCCGGGATCGCAGTCTTGATCCAGCCAAGGCCGTAGTAGACGGCGACACCCAGAATGGCGATTCCGATGAAGCCGGTCAGGAAGCCGATCAGGGACTGCATCGCGGCAACGCGTGCGGGCGGCTTCTCCATGCCTTTCAGGCCGAGCTTCAGTGCTTCCAGATGCACGATATAGACCAGCGCGATGTAGGAGATGCCCGCCGGCAGCATCGCGTGGCGAATGATGTCGGTGTAGCTGATGCCGGTGAATTCCGAGATCAGGAAGGCTGCCGCCCCCATGACAGGCGGTGTGAGCTGGCCGTTGGTGGATGAGGCGACTTCCACCGCGCCGGCTTTTTCAGGTGCAAAGCCGGTGCGCTTCATCAGCGGAATCGTGAACGTGCCGGTAGTCACCACATTGGCGATGGAAGAGCCGGAATAAAGGCCCGACAGCGCCGACGCCACAACGGCGGCCTTGGCCGGACCGCCGCGCAGGTGCCCCAGAAGAGCGAAGGCGAGTTTGATGAAGTAATTGCCGGCCCCCGCCTTCTCCAGCAGAGCGCCGAACAGCACGAACAGGAAGATCATCGTTGCCGACACGCCGAGCGCTACGCCGAACACGCCCTCGGTCTGCATCCAGAAGTGCCACATCGCCTTGCCGTAGGACGCGCCCTTCCACTGGATCGCGGATGGCAGCCATTCGGCGTGGCCGAAGAAGACGTACATGACGAAGACACCGGCAACGACCAGCATCGGCAGTCCGAGCGAGCGGTAGACCGCAAGCGCGATCGAGATCATGCCGATGGTCGAGAAAACCAGATCCGCGGTCGTCGGCAGTCCGGCGCGGTCGGCGATGTCGTTCTTGAAGACGAGCAGGTAGAGACAGCTCGACGCGGCCAGGATCGCAAGCACCCAGTCATAAACGGGGACGCGGTCGCGCGGGCTGCCTTTGAGCAGAGGATAGGCGAAGGTCGCCAGCGCCATGGCGAAGGCGAGGTGGACGAAACGGGCTTCGGAATTGTTGAAGACGGCGTTGAAGTGGAAGGTTTCCGTTACCCAGAACGGAACGCCGGACGCGATATAGAGCTGGAAGGCCGACCAGGTGAAAGCCAGTATGGCGATGAACTTGCCGATTGAGCCGGGCACATGCCTTGCCCCGGAGTCCACGGATGCGACCAGATCATCGACATCGATGTTCTTGCGCGCCGTTTCGGCCTGCACATCGGCCTTCGTGCTGGATTCACTCATGTTTGCGGCTTCCCCTGCGATGACTTCAGGGGGTGCGGAAAGAAGTTTCCATCAGCCCCTGAAGTCGCCCCCGTTCTTCATGCCCGCCCCCCGGACAGGCATGAAGAACGGGCAGCCCGTTGCCGGACCGCCCGCCGCGAGGATGTTACATCCAGCCGCGTTCCTTGTAGTACTTTTCGGCACCCGGATGCAGAGGCGCGGACAGGCCGTCCTTGATCATCTCCTCTTCCTTCAGGTTTGCGAAGGCGGGGTGCAGCTTCTTGAAGTCGTCGAAATTGTCGAACACGGCCTTGACCACCGTGTAGACGACATCGTCGGAGACATCCGCTGACGTGATGAACGTCGCGCCGACACCGAAGGTGGTGATGTCCTCGTCATTGCCCTTGTACATACCGCCGGGAACAGTCGCCATGCGGTAGTAGGCGTTGTCGGCGACGAGCTTCTTGACCGGATCGCCATCGACCGAGATGAGCTTCACGTCGCAGGTGTTGGTGGCTTCGGTGATGGCGGCCGCCGGGTGGCCGACGGTGTAGATCATCGCGTCGATCTTGCCGTCGCAAAGCGCCTGGGCCATCTCCGCGCCCTTCAGTTCGGCTGCGAGCGCGAAGTCGGACATCTCCATGCCGTAGGAGGCCATCACGACTTCCATCGTCGCGCGCTGGCCCGAGCCCGGATTGCCGACATTGACCTTCTTGCCCTTCAGGTCCTCGAATTTTGTGATGCCGGTATCACCGCGCGTCAGCAGGGTGAAGGGTTCCGGATGCACCGAGAACACGGCCCGAAGGCCTTCGAAGGCGCCCTGGTCCTCGAACTTCGAGGTGCCGTGATAGGCGTGATACTGCCAGTCGGACTGGGCAACGCCGAACTCGAGTTCGCCGGCGCGCACGGTGTTGATGTTGTAAACCGAGCCGCCGGTCGATTCCGCCGAGCAGCGGATGCCGTGTTCCTTGCGGCCTTTGTTGACGAGGCGGCAGATCGCGCCGCCGGTCGGGTAGTACACGCCGGTCACGCCGCCGGTACCGATGGAAATGAACTGCTGGTCGGCGGCATGGGCGCTCAAGGCTACGCCCGCTGCAAGCGCAGCGCCGGTCAACCAGGACATGGTGCGGTCAAAACGCATGAGAGATAACTCCTCCTGTTATTTTCAGCCGGAAAGGTCGATCGAATGGTCGGCCCTCTCACTGCATGCCTGACACTTTGCACTTGGTCACATTTGACGCGTGCGCTGTGCCGGATGGCATGCATCGGTCACGCTGCCGCAAAGCCTGAACGCCTTGCGACGGCTGGAAACCGCAAATAACAGGCATGTCCTGCGGCCATGATGACCGCACGGGAAGCGCACCGGCCACGCAGGCCCCGCGCAATGACGCCGATCGTGGCGCCTGACCCCTCTCTGCCCTTTTTTACGGTTTCTGTAATGACCGCGACGGGAAGACTAGCAGCGGTTTATCGCAAAGGGCAAATCGCTATTTCGAATGACGCAATTCCGTTTGCTTACGCGGTTGTCTGACTGCGGTTCGGGTGTGATCATCGCGCCGATTTACAGGTGCTCGTCGCGCAGCGTGAACATGGCGTAAGCGAGCCTCAGGCCGAGGCGCCGGAAGCCCGCGAAGGGAAAGCGCGGCGTCGGGCGCAGAAAGGCGTCGGGAACCCGGCTTCGGAATTTGAAATCCTTGTTCGCATTGTTGCGCGTCAGGCTCGATGCGATCATTTCTCCGGCGCGTTCGCCCATCCAGCTTCCCATCGAGACCCCGCCGCCCCAATAGGCGAGCGAGGCAAAACTGCGCTCTGTCCCCGGGACGCGCCCTATGAAGGCGGTGCGGTCCGACGACAGACAGACGAAGCCGCTCCAGAAATGCGTCGTCTCGACATTTGCCCAGGCCGGGAACATGCGGTCGAAAGCGTGGCGCAGGCGCTTTTGCATCGCGGCGAGGCTTGCCGGGTCCGTCGCCGTGCCGCCACGGCCGCCGAACATCATGCGCCCGTCGGGCAGCACGCGGAAATAATGCAGCAGCGCGCGGGTGTCGGCGCAGATCATGTCACCGGTCCAGCCATGGGCGCGCCGCTCCCCGGACGTCAGCGGCCGGGTGACGAGAATGTTCGACAGCACCGGCATGTAGCGCCCCGCGAACCATTCGGGCAGGTTTTCGGCGAGATAGCCGTTGGTGGCGTAGAGGACGGTCCGCGCCTTGACCTGTCCGCCGGGGGTGGAAACGACAACGCCGTCGGCTGTCTCGCGCGCATCCCGAACTTCGCTGTCGCCATGGATGCGAACGCCGGCCTTGTGCGCGGCATCCGCAAGCCCGCGAACGTATTTCATCGGGTGAAGGCCGAAACCGTGCGGCAGGTAGAGCCCGCCGTGCCACAGGTCGCCGGGCAGGCCTGCCTCGCGGCAACGCTCGTTCTCCCAGTATTGCGCATCGACGCCGAGGGCCTCGCGAAGGGTCTTTGCCTCCTCCCTGATGCCGGCGACGAACTTCTCCCGGTGCACGAACAGCACTTCGCCCTTGCCGTGCCGGTCGACGTCGAGGCTCAGCTCGTCGATGCGCCTGTCGACCGTATCGATGGCCTCGACCTGTGCCCGGACGACATCGCGGGCGCCGTCGGCTCCGAACGTCGCGATCAGATCGTCTGCGCCGTATTTCGTGCCGCCGAAACAGCAAAATCCCCCATTGCGTCCCGACGCGCCCCAGCCGGGTCTTGCGGCATCGAGAACCACCACGTCCATGCCATGCCGCGTGGCCAGTTCGAGCGCGGCGGACAGGCCGGTGTAACCGGCGCCGATGATGACGGCATCGGCTGTGGTGCCGCCCTCCAGCGCGGGTGTTCCGAATGTCGGCGGCGGAGCGGATTCTTCCCACCAGCTCTGCGCGGGGGCAGGGTCATAGGCTTCGCCGTCGAAGATCCGTTTCAGATGAGCCGTCATGCAGGGAAGCCTCTTGAAAGAAAACAAAGCATCTTGAAATTGCGGGCGGGATTTCGCATCTTTATTACCAGAGAGCGAAAAAATCTGCGTCTTGTGCGGTGGAAACGTCTGCCGCAGCGGTTTTCCTCAAAAATCGCATTCCGAACAGGCGCTTTCGCCGGTATCCGCCGCTCCGGTCACATTCGTGATCGGTCATTCAACCCGGCGGGTATCATCTCCTTCAACAAGGCGCACGATTCTGATTGCGTCTGTTTCCTGCATCATATCCGGCCTCGCAGGCTCTGCTCGCCTGAAAAGGCATCCGCTGCCGCGCCTGAAGGCCGGCAAAGGCCGCCACGCCGGGTTTAAAAGCAGTAGAAATCGCAAAGAAGGTTCGCTCATGCCGCTTTTCCTGTGCATCGACCGCACCCCTCACAGCCCGCCGCGCCCGCCCAGGCGGCTGCATGTGCGCCCGCGCGTTCCGCTGTGAACGCGCACCGGCAAGCGGTCGCGCCTGGAAAATATCCAGATTGCGCTTGTTTCGGGGGCTGATAAGGTGCCGCCCCTTTTCCAAAGCCCGGAAACGCTCCGATTTTCCGGCATTCTGCAGAATTCAGGTGCCTGAAGACAGGCGCATCAGGGAGATGTCCCCCATGAAGACCAATGTGACGACCAAAGTGACCACCAGCCTTTTCACCCGCCGCGGCTTCGGCGCGCTGGCCGCCGGCGCGGCCCTCTTTGCCGGCATCATGGCCGGCAAGCCTGCCACCGCGCAGGAAACCATCAAGATCGGCGAGTTGAACTCCTACAGCCGCTTCGCCGCCTTCACGGTGCCTTACCGCCAGGGCTTCGAACTGGCTCTTGAAGAGATCAACGCCGCCGGCGGTGTTGACGGCAAGAAACTGGAAGTGGTCTCGCGCGACGATGGCGGCACGACCGGCGATGCCGTGC
>JAGRLC010000030.1:1352-25143 GCA_020441995.1 Rhodobiaceae bacterium | reverse complement strand
AACAGCGCGGTGCGCGCGCCGCCGATGTGCAGAAAGCCGGTCGGCGAGGGGGCAAAGCGGGTGACTACGGGCGTGCCGCTCATCGTGTTTTGGCTCCGGAAAGAAAGAATTTGAGTCAGGGCGGTCTCAAGACCACGGAATGCACAGGATTTCAACAGTGGCGGCGCATAAGCACTTACATGACGCAGGCGCGATTTAGGCCTAGGCTTGCTTCATGCGGGTTGAAGACAAGCCGAAACAGCCGGAATTGCGCACCGGCGTTCATGCACCGCCTGCCGGACGGGCAAGGTCCGCGCGGTGGAAGCGGCGATACAATCTGCTGTCCTTTCGCATCGCGGCCACACAGGCGCTCGACCGCTTCCGGGCGGAGCCCTTTCATCCGTTGCTGGCGGAGCAGGACCGCTGGTTTATCTGGCTTCCAATCGGGCTTGCGCTGGGGGTGACGCTCTATTTCTCGCTTCCAAGCGAACCGATGCTGCCCGCGCTTGCGCTGTCGGCCATGCTTTCGGCAGCCGTGGCATGGCGCGTTCGCGATGCGCCGGTTGCTTTCGCGTTTGCCGCCTTTATCGCGACTATTGTCGCTGGCGCGGCGCTGGCGTCCTACGAGGCGCAGCGGGTCTACCGGCCCGCTATCGGCTACAAGACAGGCCCGGTAACGCTTTGGGGCCAAGTGCGCGAGGTCGAGAAACGCGACGCAAACGCTGTGCGCTATACGGTCAGGCTGCAATCGATCAGGGGTTATGCGTCTGAAACCACCCCCGATCTTGTAACCATAACGCGGCGCGGGGCGGGTGAACCGCTGGCGCCAGGTCAATGGATCAGGGTGCGGGCCATCCTGATGCCGCCACCGGAAGCCGCCGCGCCGGGCGCTTTCGACTTCGCTAGGCGGGCTTATTTTGACCGGCTGGGGGCTGTCGGTTTCGCGCTTGGACAGCCCGGGATAATCCCCGCGCCGACGGATGGCACAATGCTGGCGAAGATCCAGACCGGAGTCGAGCGGTTACGCTCGAACGCCGCGGAGCGTATCCGCCGCGCCTTGCCGGGCGACGAGGGGGAGGTGGCGGCCGCCCTGATTGTCGGCAAGCGCGGTGGGATTGCGGATGACACGACGGATTCGCTGCGCAGCGCGGGCCTGCAGCACATTCTGGCGATTTCCGGTCTGCACATGGCGCTTGTCTCCGGCTCCGTCTTCCTCGCGATGCGAACGCTGCTGGCGGCCATCCCGGGCTTGGCGCTGACGCGGCCTATCCGCAAATATGCCGCTGTCGCCGCCTTGCTGGCGGCCTGCGCCTATCTTGTCATCTCCGGCGCCAGCATATCGGCGCAGCGCGCCTTCATCATGGCATTCGTCATGTTCACGGCCGTGCTGCTCGACCGGCCGGCGCTGACGCTGCGCAATGTGGCGCTGGCGGCGATTGTGCTCATCGCGATGAAGCCATCCGCTGTCATGGAGGCCGGTTTCCAGATGTCCTTTGCGGCTACTGCGGCGCTGGTCAGTGTTTACGAGACCCTGAGGTGGCGCAGACTGCGGCGCGGCGAAACCGAGGCGCCGTATGGCGGGGGATGGAGCCGGCTGCGCTTCGCGGCGGGCGCTATCGTTCTGACAGCGCTTGTCGGCGGAATCGCCACCGCGCCCTTCGCGGCGTTCCACTTCAACCGGATCGCGCCCTACGGGCTGCTCGGAAATGTGCTGGCGATGCCGGTGGTCAGTTTCCTGGTCATGCCGGCGGGAGTGTTTTCGGGGCTGGCGCTGCCGTTCGGCATGGAAGCATGGCCATTGCAGGCGATGGGGGCTGGCATCGGCGTGGTGACGCGCATTTCGCATTGGGTGGCCGGGCTGCCGCAGGCCAACCATACGTTTGCGTCATTCGGGCCGTTTGCCTTGTTCGTCATAACGGCTGGACTGTATTGGGGCGTCATCTGGCGGGGGGCATGGCGTTATCCCGTTGCCATATCCGCTGTTGCCGCCGGAATTGTGCTGGCGGCTGCCGAACGGGTGCCGGATATTCTGATTGACCGGGATGGCGGGCTTGCCGCTGTCCGTAATGCCGGCGGTCAGTTGATCTTCGCGGCAAAGCGCAAGAGCTCCTACGTTATCGAGACGTGGCTGCGGCGAAGTGGCGATCAGCGGCCGGAAGAAGACGTCCTGAACGATATCAGCCGTTGCAAGGCCGCGTCATGCCGCGTGACGGCGGATGTCGCGGCGGGATTGCCGGTAACCGTTGCGGTGCAAATGAAGGATGAAGCCGTTGAAATGGTATGCGCCGGCGCGGATATCGCCATCGTTACCGCTCTGGCCGTCACACGTGAAGACTGTCCGGCCGGGCTGGTGATAACGCCGGATATGCTTGAGGCGCGGGGCGCACTCGCCATCAACGTGGACCGGCAGCGGGATGGCAGACCGGCATTCGCTGTGACCGGCGCCAACGATCATCGCCGCTGGCGCATCTGGCACAGGCCTGCTTCCCCCGCTGGTTAGTACCTGCGGAACAGGCCCGCGAGCTTGCCCTGGATGCGGACGCGGTCGGGACCGAAAATGCGGGTTTCGTAATTCGGGTTGGCCGCTTCCAGCGCGATCGATGCGCCCTTGCGGCGCAGGCGTTTCAGGGTCGCTTCCTCGTCGTCGACAAGAGCAACGACGATATCGCCGGTGTCGGCGCTGTCGCTCTTGCGGATCAGCACCGTGTCGCCATCGAGAATGCCGGCTTCGATCATCGAATCGCCACGCACCTCTAGCGCGAAATGTTCGCCTGTGGACAGCATGTCTGCGGGAACAGAGATGGTATGCGAATGGTTCTGGATCGCCTCGATCGGGGTGCCCGCCGCGATGCGGCCCATGACCGGGATCGCGACCGAGTCCGAAATGTCGCTATCGGCGCGCGGCTGACGCTTTCCAAGCCCGCCTTCGACCACATTGGGCGTGAAACCTTGCCCGCGGGAAGGCATGGCCGGCGACATGGCCTCAGGCAGCTTGATGATCTCAAGCGCGCGGGCACGGTGTGGAAGCCTGCGGATGAAACCGCGTTCCTCAAGCGCCGTGATCAACCGGTGGATGCCCGACTTGGAGCGCAAATCAAGCGCTTCCTTCATTTCATCGAACGAAGGCGGAACGCCTGTTTCCTTCAGCCGCTGATGGATGAACAGGAGGAGTTCGCGCTGCTTGCGTGTCAGCATGGATCCGGGCTCCGATTTTCTGGTTCCGGTTTTGAATGCCGCCCTTTTTTTGTCCAATCAGGAAAGAGGCTTTCCAAATCAGCAAAGAATCGGCATGTACAAATCAGGAACATGATCTACATGTTCCAGACTTGTTCCGCAAGCCTTAATGTTCCGTAAATGTTCAGGTTTTTACTTGACGCTACGTCAGGTTGAGAGGTTCATCCGCAGCACACGGCATACGTCACCGGCCTGGGCCGCCGGGGCGTGAGGCGGGCGAATGACAAGCGCGTCCGCGCGCCCCAGCGCCGCGAGCATGGAGCTGTCCTGACGTGAGAACGGGGTTGCGACAAGCCTGCCGTTTTCAATGCCGAGCGTTGCGCGCAAATGGTCCTGCCGCCGGTCGTTTTCCGGTACATCGGCGCCCAGAATCGCGTCTTCGTAGGTTTCCTTGCTGTCGAGACCAAGAAAGGCCCGCGCAAGCGGCACTAGGAATATCCGTGTGCATACAAGAGCGGAGACAGGGTTGCCCGGCAGGCCGATAAAGGTCGCAGGCCCGCGCCTGCCGAACATCAGCGGCTTTCCGGGCCGCATGGCGATCTTCCAGAAGCCGATTTCAACGCCAAGCGTGCCGAGAACCTCCTGGACATAGTCGTGATCGCCGACGGATGCGCCGCCCGTCGTGACCAGCACATCGGCGCCGCCGTCGATGGCTGTCCGGAGTTTTTCCGCGATCGCGCCGGGATCGTCGGGCGCGATCCCGAGATCGACGCTTGCGGCGCCCGCCGCCTGCAACATGGCGGCTACGCCGAAATTGTTGGACGCCACGATCTGGTCGGGGCCGGTGGTTTCGCCGGGAAGCACGAGTTCGTCGCCGGTGGAGAGAACCGCGAAGACCGGCTTCTTGCGCACCGGCACTTCCGCATAGCCCATGGCGGCTGCAAGGGCGATGCGTGTTGGCGTCAGGGTCTGGCCTTCCTTGAGCAATTCGTCGCCTTGCGCGAAGTCCAGCCCTCTCGGGCGAACGAAACGGCGCGGCTCGGTCGCCGGAACCTTGATCTGATTACCGTTGGTTTCGACGTTTTCCTGAATGATGACGGTATCGGCCCCGGGAGGCATAGGCGCGCCGGTGAAGATACGCACCGTCTCTCCCGGTTTCAGTTCGCCCTCAAACCGGTGGCCGGCCGCCGACTGCCCGATCAGCTTCAGCGTCGTGGCCTCGACAACGTCGGCGCCGCGCACGGCGTAACCGTCCATGGCGGATGTCGCCCAGGGCGGCTGGGTGCGCGTTGCGGCAAGCGGATCGGCGAGGACCCGGCCTCCGGCCATGGCCACAGGCGCGAATTCCGTTTCGGTGGGGGTGATCCCATCAAGAATCCGGTTCAGCGCATCTTCGACCGCGAGCAGGCTCATGAAGCGCCTTTGTCAGCATGATAGTCGCCGGATTTTCCGCCGGATTTCTCCAGCAGGCGGATGCCGGAAATCGTCATGCCGCGATCCACGGCTTTCACCATGTCGTAAATGGTGAGACATGCGACGGAGGCCGCCGTCAACGCCTCCATTTCGACGCCGGTCTGGCCGGTGAGCTTGGCCATAGCCGTAACGCGAATGCTGCTGGAAGCCGTATCCGGTTCCAGATCGACTGACACTTTCGTCAGCATCAGCGGATGGCACAGCGGGATCAGTTCGTGCGTCTTCTTTGCCGCCATGATGCCGGCAATACGGGCAACCGCGAGTACGTCGCCTTTTTTGGCTTCGCCTGAAAGTACAAGCGCGAGCGTTTCCGGCCGCATGGAGATGGTGCCTTCGGCGACCGCGACACGCTCGGTTGCGGCCTTTTCGCCGACATCGACCATCTGCGCCTTGCCGGAGGCGTCTACATGGGTGAGCTTGCTGCCGGAAGACATGGGGTTATCCGGCGGCGCGCGCGTGGCCGCTGGTGGCGTGGCCAAGCAGGGTGCGGGTCGCAAGCGTCACATCGGCCTGGCGCATCAGGCTTTCGCCGACAAGCAGGGCGTCGATGCCGGTTGCGGCGAGCCGCTCGACATCGTCACATGTGAAGATGCCGCTTTCGCCGATCAGCAGGCGGTCCTTGGGAACGAAGGGTGCGAGGCGCTCGCTCGTCTCCAGCGTTGTCTCGAACGTGCGCAGGTTACGATTGTTGATGCCGATCAGCGGTGAGGACAGCTCAAGCGCACGCTCAAGCTCAATCTCGTCGTGCACCTCGACGAGAACCGACATGTTCCATTTGAAGGCTTCCGCCTCCAGCATCCTGGCGGTCTCGTCATCGACGCCGGCCATGATGATAAGGATGCAATCGGCGCCCATCGCGCGGGCTTCGGCCACCTGATAGGCCTCATACATGAAGTCCTTGCGCAGAACCGGAAGGTCGCAGGCCTCGCGGGCCGCGATGAGAAATTCCGGCGCGCCCTGAAAGGACGGGGTGTCGGTCAGGACCGAAAGGCAGGCCGCGCCGCCATCGGCATATGCGCGGGCAAGGGCAGGGGGATCGAAGTCGGCCCGGATCAGTCCCTTGGAAGGGCTCGCCTTCTTGATCTCGGCGATCAGTGCCGTGCGTTTGTCGGCGATGGTTGCTGCAAGGGCGCCGGCAAAGTCGCGTACCGGTGATGCGGCGCGGGCAGCTTCCTCGACCGCCTCAAGCGGGCGTGCGGCTTTGGCAGCGGCGATTTCCTCGCGCTTGTAGGCTTCGATCTTGCGCAGGATGTCAGCCATTGGTGACCTCGACCAGCTTTGCCAGCCGCTCGAGAGCCGCGCCGCAATCGATGGCCTCTGCGGCCAGATTGACACCGGCCTGCAAATCCTTCGCCTTGCCGGCAACCAGCAAAGCCGCGCCGGCGTTCATCAGAACGATGTCGCGGTAGGGGCCCCTGTCACCATTGAGGACGCCGCGCAACGCGGTCGCGTTGTGTTCGGCGCCGGCGCCTTTCAGATAGGCCGGGTCGGCCAGTGAAATATCGACAGCCTGCGGATCGATCTCGAAGGCCGTGACCTTTCCGTCCTCGAGCGAAGCGACATAGGTCGGGCCGGTGGTGGTGATCTCGTCGAGGCCGTCGGAGCCGTGCACCACCCAGGCGCGCTCCATGCCGAGCTGTTTCAGCACGTGCGCCACCGGTTCCACCCAATCGCGTGAGAAGACGCCGACGAGCGCGCGCTTGACGCTTGCGGGATTCGACAAAGGCCCGAGCAGATTGAAGATGGTGCGGGTGCCGAGTTCGACGCGGGTCGGGCCGACATGTTTCATGGCGGCGTGATGCATCGGTGCGAACATGAAGCCGAGGCCCGCCTCGCGGATCGCCTCGGCGATCTTGTCGGGGCCGAGTTCGATGTTGATGCCGAGGGCGGCCAGAACGTCAGCTGCGCCGGACTTGGACGACAGGGCCCGGTTGCCATGCTTGGCGACCGGCACGCCGGTTGCCGCAACCACGAAGGCGGTCGCGGTGGAAATGTTGTAGGTGCCGCTGCCGTCACCGCCGGTGCCGACGACATCCATGGCGTCATCGGGGGCTTCGACCCGCAGCATCTTGGAGCGCATGGTCTCCGCCGCTCCGGTGATTTCGTCGATGGTCTCGCCGCGCACGCGCAATGCCATCAGGAAGCCGCCGATCTGGCTCGGCGTCGCTTCGCCCGTCATCATGATGTCGAAGGCCTTGCGCGCGTCCTTGATAGACAGGCTTTCACCCGTCGCGACCTTTGCAATCATGTCCTTCATAGTCGTCATGCTGTCTCGATAACCGGTTGCGGCTCGCTTGGCCAGAGAGTGGATGTCAGGCCGGGACGCGTTTATGCGCCTCGACGATGTCGAGGAAATTGCGGATCAACTGGTGGCCGTGCTCCGACGCGATGCTTTCAGGGTGGAACTGCACGCCGTGCACAGGATGTTCGGCATGGCGAAGGCCCATGATCGTGCCGTCGTCGGTGTGCGCGTTGGGACTCAGCGTGTTCGGCAGGCTCGCCGGATCGACGGTCAGCGAATGATAGCGCGTCGCGGTGAACCGTTCGGGCAGGCCGGCGAAAACGCCAGTGCCGTCGTTTGAAATGACACTGGTCTTGCCGTGGAACAGTGCGCCGGCGCGTACAACCTTGCCGCCGTAGACCTGGCCGATGGTCTGGTGACCGAGGCAGACACCGAACAGCGGGATATGCGGCCCGGCCTTTTCGACAAGCTCAAGGCAGATGCCGGCTTCGTTCGGCGTGCAGGGGCCGGGCGACAGCACAATGCCGTCGGGCCTGGCCGCCATGACCTCGGAAACCGTGATCTTGTCGTTGCGATGGACTTCAACCTCGGCGCCCAGTTCGCCGATGTAGTGAACCAGGTTCCAGGTGAAGCTGTCGTAATTGTCGATGAGGATGATCATCGCTGTTTCCGTTCCGCCTACTGTCCCCGGCCCGCGCTCGAAGCAAAGCGTACAGCTTCTTCGGCGGCGCGGAAAAGGGCCTTGGCCTTGTTGACGCATTCGGCCTGTTCGGATTCAGGCACTGAATCGGCAACGATGCCGGCGCCGGCCTGCACATACATCTTGCCGTCGCGCACGATCGAGGTGCGCAGAACGATACAGGTATCGGTTTCCCCGTCGGCGGAGAAGTAACCGATCGTGCCGGCATAAATGCCGCGCTTGTCCTTCTCCAGTTCGTCGATGATTTCCATCGCGCGCACTTTCGGCGCGCCGGAAACCGTGCCCGCCGGAAAGCCCGCGACCAGCGCATCGATCGCATCGCGCGCTTCGTCGAGATCGCCCTGGACGTTGGAAACGATGTGCATCACCTGGCTGTAATACTCGAGGAAGAAACGGTCGGTGACATTGACCGTGCCGATCTTCGAGACGCGGCCGACATCGTTGCGCCCGAGATCGAGCAGCATCAGGTGTTCGGCAAGCTCCTTGGGGTCGGCCAGCAGTTCCTCAGACAGCCTTCTGTCCTCGGCGGGTGTTTCGCCGCGCGGGCGCGTACCGGCAATCGGCCGGATCGTGACCTTGCCTTCGCGTACACGCACAAGGATTTCCGGGCTCGAGCCCACGACCGCGAAATCGTCGAAGTCGAGATAATACAGGAAAGGCGCGGGATTGACGCGGCGCAGGGCGCGATAGAGCGCAAAGGGCGGCAGCGAGAACGGCGCCTCGAAGCGCTGGCTCAGCACCACCTGGAAGATATCGCCGGCCTTGATGTACTCCTTCGCCCTGGCGACCATCTCCTTGTATTCCTCCGGAGAGGTGTTGGAGACCGGCTCGCCGGTATGAGCCTCTATGTCGGCTTCGGTGACGGTGGACTTGTCGAGCGGCATATCGAGACCGTCGACAACCGAGTTCAGCCGGTCGATGGCGCGCGAATAGGCCGCGTTCGCAGCAACACCTTCCTTGGGGCGCACGGGCGTGACGACGGTGATTTCATCGCGCACAGCATCGAAGATAACGACGACTGTCGGGCGCACGAGAATGGCGTCCGGCGTTCCCAGACGGTCGGGATTGGCCACGGGAAGGTCTTCCATGAGGCGCACGGTGTCGTNNTGTCGTAGCCGAGATAGCCGAAGATGCCCGCAGACATTGGCGGCAGGCCTTCGGGCAGATCGATGCGGCTTTGCGCGATCAGTGTGCGCAGGGCCTGCAAGGTGGGTTCGCCGCACGGGGTAAAGGCTTCCGGATCGGTCAGCGCCTTGTCGTTGACTTCCGCGTCGTCCGCGTTGGCGCGGAAGACGAGGTCGGGGCTTAGGCCGATGATCGAATAACGGCCACGCACCGCGCCGCCTTCGACCGATTCCAGCAGGAAACACTTGCTGCGCCCGGCCGACAGCTTGAGCATCGCGGAGACGGGCGTTTCCAGATCGGCGACAAGCCGTGTCCATACGACCTGCGGTGTGCCGTTGTCGTATGTGGCCTGAAAACCTTCAAAGGCGGGTTCGACGTTCATGTTGCGCGCCGGTCAGTTCGTTGTCTCGCCAAGCACCTGCTTGAGGAGCTCGGGATTGACCTCGACACCCAGCTCGGTGCGCAAGCCGCCGACATACTGCCCCAGAATGTCATTGCTGCGGGCAAGCTTCAGGCGGTCCACAATGGTCTTGGCCGTATCGGAGTCCGGATCGGCGGGCGGTACTTCGGAGCCGGTCATGACAATCACGATCCGGTTGTCGGCGTTTGCCGCAGGCGTCTGCGCGGCGGCGCCTTCGGCAAGCAGGAAGAGCCTCTGGATCGCGGCGGACCCGGCAGGCCCGCTCGTATCTGTCCGCTTCAGGCCCTTTGCCGTGGTGACCGAGCGGCCGTATTTCGCGGCAACGGCTGTGACGGGCTCGCCGCCATTGATCGCCTCGACGGCCTCGTTGGCGGTCTTCTGGAGGTGATCTTTCTCCTGGGTCTCTTTCCAGGCGGTAATGACACGCTCGCGGACTTCATCGAGGGTGCGTTCGCGCGCGGGCGTGATGTCGGTCACATCGTACCAGATGAACTGCGTTCCGCGCAGTTGCAGCGGATCGTTCTCAAGGCCGATATCGCTCTGGAAGGCCTCGCGGACGAGTTCCTGCGCGGCGGGCAGATCCTTGACCGGATTTCCGTCCGGGCCATTGCCGCGCGAATCGACGGCATCGACAACGATCAGCTTGAGTTTTTTCGCGGCGGCGATTTCGCTCAGCGTCTGTCCGGCGGCGCGCGCATCCTCAACCTCGTCGTAAAGGTCGAGCACGGCGGTTTCGGCCCGCAGGAGCTTCAGTATCTTGATGATGTCGTCGCGCGCTTCCTCGAAGCTGCGCGTTGATCCGGGCTGGATATCCGTCACCAGCGCAAGGACGTAACCGAACTGTCCTTCGATCACGTCGCTGACCTTGTCCTTCTCAAGGGTAAAAGCGGCATCGGCGACGGTTGAGTCGATGATGTCGCTCTTGGCAACGGTGCCGAGATCGGTTTCACCGGGCTTCAGGCCGCGCGCCTGGGCAATATCATCGAAGCTCTTGCCAGCGTTGATTTCCGCTAGAGCGGCTTCGGCTTCAGCCTTGTCGGCGAAGACAATCTGCCTGACCGTGCGTTTTTCCGGTGTCTGGTAGCGGTCGATGCGGCTTTCGTATTCCTGCCTTGCCTCGTCTTCGGTGATGTCGATGGTTTCCGCCAGCGAGGCCGGATCGACGGAGATAACCGACAGCTTGCGGTATTCGGGAGCGGCGAACTGTGCCTTGTTGCTCTCGAAATATTTGGCAAGGGTTTCCTCGTCGGGCTCGCCGACGGGGTCAATGCTGTCGTTGCCGATAACGAAGTAATCCAGCGAGCGGGTTTCGTTGCTGTAGGTGTTCACGGCGTTGCGCAGCGTCTGCGAAACCAGCCCGCCGCCGGTGAGGGAGCTGCCAATCGCCTGACGCAACATTTCACGCCGCTTGGTGGCGACGTAACGGGCCTCGTTCAGGCCTGTTGCGCGCAGAACCTGTTCGAAATAGCTGCGGTCGAACTGGCCGCCGGGGGTCTGGAATTGCGGATCCTCGGTGATGGCCTTGGCGACAGCGGCGTCGGACATGTGGAGGCCCATCTCGCGCGCCTTTTCATCGAGGGCTGCTTGCGAGATGAGGCGTCCCAGCACCTGTCCGTCAATCCCGAGCGCGCGGGCTTCGGGAAGCGTCAGCGGGCGCCCCAGCTGCCGGCCATACTGCTGCATGTCGGTTTGCAGTTCATAGCGGAACTGTTCGCCGGAGATTTCCGTTTTGCCGACAGTGATCAGCGTGTCGCCACGGTAACCGCGGAAAATGTCAGCGATACCCCAGATGGCGAAGCTGAAGACCAGCAGTCCCAGAAAGACTTTTGCCACCCAGGTGCCGGCTCCGCGGCGCAGTGCGTCCAACATCGAAATCGAATCCTTCGGCTTGAAACTTCGGGCTGAATTGTATGATCCGATGGCGTTATTGTGACCACCGGTCGAAAGGCGGCGCATATTAGGGATGGTGTCTGCGCACGACAAGGGTGCAGGTTGCCGATCCGGTCCGGATTGCCCAACCGTTGCTCACAGGGTTAAAGGTGACGGGTTGTCAGCTTCAAGAGGTGTCTAAAATGATCAAGCCGCTCGTGGCCGGAAACTGGAAGATGAACGGTCTCAGCGCCGATCTCGATGTTATTGCCCAGATCGCTGAAAAAGCGGACGGGTTGTCCGCAAAGGTGGATCTGATGATTTGCCCGCCGGCAACGCTGATCCGCAATGCGGCTTATACGTGCGCGGAAACCGCGCTTGAGATCGGCGGGCAGGATTGCCACACCAACACATCCGGCGCGCATACCGGCGACATTTCCGCGCAAATGATTGCCGATGCCGGGGCCAGGGCCGTGATCCTGGGGCATTCGGAACGCCGCGCCGATCACGGCGAATCCGACGAACTGGTTTGCGCCAAGACCGAAGCCGCGCTTGCCGCAGGCCTCGTCGCAATCGTGTGTGTCGGTGAATTGGAGGCTGAACGCAGGGCAGGCAAGGCGATTGCCCGCGTGATGTCGCAGCTTCAGGGCTCGCTGCCCGATGGGTGCACTGCAAAGACGCTTGTCATTGCTTATGAACCCGTCTGGGCTATCGGCACCGGTCTTACGCCGACAACGGACGATGTCGCCGAGATGCATGCCGCGATCCGTGCTCATCTGGGCGAGCGGTTCGGGGCTGAGGGCAACGCGATGCGCATCCTTTATGGCGGATCGGTCAAGCCCGCGAATGCCTCTGAGCTGATGTCGGTTGAAAACGTCAACGGCGCGCTCGTTGGCGGCGCAAGCCTCAAATCCGCCGATTTCCTTGGTATTGCTGCCGCTTATACCTGATTGACCGAACCGAATTTGATCCGCCGCACTTGACGTTTGCGGCGCGAAAGGTCAATTCATCGCGCAAAGATAGCCTGCCCGGGAGCCGGACGGGCTCAACAGAGATTCTGGTCCTATTATGGAAACTGTCATTATCGTCATCCACCTGATGGTGGTTCTTGCGCTTGTCGGCGTGATCCTGCTGCAGAAATCCGAGGGCGGAGCGCTCGGCATGGGTGGCGGCGGCGGCAACTTCATGTCCGGCCGCGGCACGGCCAATGTGCTGACCCGCGCCACGACCTATCTCGCGGCGGCATTCTTCGCCACCTCGATCATTCTGACCATTCTGCATAATAATTCAGGCGGCGGTTCGATCCTTGACGGTTCGGGCGCCCCGGGATCGGCAGCGCCCGCGCCGACGGCTCCGGCGACGACCGATGATCTGCAGAAGCAGCTTGCGCCCGGGACGGGCGGCGATGCGGGCTCGGATACAGGTCCGCAGGTGCCCATCAGCCAGTAAGTTTGGCGAGGCGGCCCCCGGGCCGCCTCAGTCTTTTCATGCCGTGGTTTTCCACGGTTTCGGCGAAAACCAAAAAAAAGCGCTGCAAGGGGAATTTTTGACTCCCCGAATCGTCTGCTGGCGCGGTATTCACAAGGTCCATGGCGCGGTACATTTTCATAACCGGCGGCGTGGTTTCCTCACTCGGCAAGGGGCTTGCGTCCGCTGCACTCGGTGCAGTGCTTCAGGCGCGCGGCTACAAGGTCCGTCTGAAGAAGCTCGACCCGTATCTCAATGTCGATCCGGGCACNNCGATGAGCCCGTATCAGCATGGCGAAGTCTTCGTCACCGATGACGGCGCGGAGACCGACCTCGATCTGGGGCATTACGAACGCTTCACCGGCGTTCCCTGTGCGCAGTCCGACAACATCACCACGGGCCGCATCTATCAGGACATCATCGCGCGCGAACGCCGCGGCGATTACCTCGGCGCGACGATCCAGGTCATTCCCCACGTCACCGACGAGATCAAGAAATTCGTTTTGTCCGACAATGGCGATGCGGATTTCGTGCTGGCCGAGATCGGCGGCACCGTCGGCGACATCGAAGGTCTGCCGTTCTTCGAGGCGATCCGCCAACTGGGACAGGAACTGCCGCGCGGCGATGCGCTGTTCGTGCATCTGACGCTGCTGCCCTTCATCCCCAGCGCCGGCGAACTGAAGACCAAGCCGACCCAGCACTCGGTGAAGGAATTGCGCGGCATCGGCATCCAGCCGGACATCCTGCTGTGCCGCTGCGACCGGCCCATTCCGGAAGACGAGCGCCGCAAGCTGGCGCTGTTCTGTAACGTGCGTCCCAGCGCGGTGATCCAGGCGCTTGATGCCGACACGATCTATGCCGTGCCGATCGCCTATCACGAATCCGGCCTCGACAAGGAAGTGCTCGATGCCTTCGGGCTGCCGTCCGATACCAAGCCGGACCTGAGCAAGTGGGAAGAGATCGTCGACCGCATCCGTAACCCGGAAGGCGAGGTGACGATTGCCATTGTCGGCAAGTACACCGGCCTGAAGGACGCCTACAAATCCCTGAACGAGGCGCTGATGCATGGCGGCATCGCCAACAAGGTGCGCGTCAACATCGAGTGGATCGAGTCCGAAATCTTCGAGAAGGAAGACCCGACGCCGTTCCTCGAGGGCGTTCATGGCATCCTCGTGCCCGGCGGCTTCGGCCATCGCGGCGCGGAGGGCAAGATCAATGCGGCAACCTTCGCGCGGGTGCGCAAGGTTCCCTATTTCGGCATCTGTTTCGGCATGCAGATGGCGGTGATCGAGGCGGCGCGTAATCTGACCGGCGTTGCAAAAGCCAACTCGACCGAGTTCGGTCCGACGCCGGAACCCGTCGTCGGCCTGATGACCGAATGGGTGCGCGGCAACATGCGTTACGAGCGCGGCGAGGGCAGCGATCTCGGCGGCACCATGCGGCTTGGGGCCTACAAGGCGAAACTCGCGGAAGGTTCGCAGGTCGCCGAAATCTATGGCGGCTGCGACATCTCCGAACGCCACCGGCATCGTTACGAGGTCAACACCGCCTACAAGGAACGCCTCGAAGAGCAGGGCCTGAAGTTCTCCGGCATGTCACCGGACGGGTTGCTGCCGGAGATTGTCGAGAACACGGAGCATCCCTGGTTCATCGGCGTGCAGTATCACCCTGAACTGAAGAGCCGCCCCTTCGAGCCGCATCCGCTGTTCAGATCTTTCATCGAAGCAGCCGTTGAGCAGAGCCGTCTTGTCTGATCAAGCGAAAGCAAAGCGCGGCATCGATCATCTGGTTCTGCCGGTAAACGATCTCGATGCGGCGCGTGAAAGCTATACGCGGCTCGGGTTCACCTGCACACCGGACGCTTTCCATCCGTTCGGTACCAAGAACTTTCTCGTTCAGTTGCAAGGTTCGTTTCTCGAAATTCTCGCCGTGCATGACCGAGAGATTTTTCCGGCACCCCGGCCGGACGACTTCAGCTTTCCGCGGTTCAACGACGATTTTCTCGTCCGTAATGGCGAGGGATTTTCGATGCTGGTCATGGATTCAACCGACCCGGACGCGGACCGGGCTGATTTCAAAGCGCATGGTCTGAATGTTCACACGCCGTTTTCCTTCGGCCGCGTTGCCGTTCTGCCGGATGGGACCGAGGCGAAGGTCGGCTTCGACCTGACCTTCGTTGCCGACGCTAGCATGCCCGATTGCGGCTTCTTCACCTGCCGCCAGGTGCATCCGCCGGAACTGTTCTGGAAGCCGGACTACCAGCGCCACGCCAATACCGCGCAAAGGGTCAAGACCGTGGTTATGGCTGGCGAGGACTGGCGTGATCACGTGGCGTTCCTGGAAGGGTTTACCGGCGCAAAGGCGCAAGAATCATCGGATCACGCACGTTTTGAAACGCTGCGCGGCGATGTGGTTGCCGGAACCCCCGCTTTTGCTCAGAGCATTCTGGGCAAGGGCGCAGCCTCCCACGATACGCTCCGCCTTGCCGGATACGAGATCGGCGTTGCTGAGGTGGGTGCTGTCCGCAGGTGCCTTGAAGAAGGCGGTGTGTCCTGTCAGGAAACACCATCGGGTGGCTTGTCCGCCCAAGTGCATGGCGTTCCGATTGCCTTCTCCGGCTGAACGTGCCACCACGGCATCCAATGTAAATCAATGCGGATTGACCCTTGAGCAACGCGCCCAAAACCGTATCCGTCGGCGGTGTTTCCTTTGCCAATGACAAGCCTTTCGCGCTGATCGCAGGCCCGTGTCAGCTGGAAAGCCGCGACCACGCGCTCGACATTGCCTCCAGCCTCAAGGAGCTGACCGAGGAACTGGGGATCGGCTTTGTCTTCAAGACGTCCTTCGACAAGGCGAACCGCACCAGCCTGAAAGCCGCGCGCGGGCTCGGGCTCGATGCGGCGCTGACGGTTTTTGCCGAGGTCAAATCCCGGCTCGATGTGCCGATCACCACCGATGTGCATCTGCCGGACCAGTGCGCGGAAGCAGCCGAGATCGTCGATCTGTTGCAGATCCCGGCTTTCCTGTGCCGCCAGACCGACCTTCTGGTTGCCGCCGCCGAGACCGGCCGCCCGGTCAACGTCAAGAAGGGGCAATTCCTGGCGCCCTGGGACATGGCGAATGTGGTTGCCAAGCTGACCGATACCGGCAACCCGGATGTCATCGTCACCGACCGGGGAACGAGCTTCGGCTACAACACGCTGGTGAGCGACTTCCGGGGGCTTCCGACCATGGCGGCGGATGGCACGCCGGTCATCTTCGACGCGACGCATTCCGTGCAGCAGCCCGGCGGCCGGGGCGGCAGCTCGGGCGGGCAGCGCGAGTTCGTGCCCGTGCTGGCGCGCGCGGCCATCGCGGTCGGCGTGGCGGGGCTTTTCATCGAGACCCATGAAGATCCGGACAACGCGCCAAGCGATGGCCCCAACATGGTGCCGCTCAAGGACATGCGCGCACTGCTGGAACGTCTGATGGCGTTTGACGCTGTGGCGAAGAAGGTATGAGCGGAACGCACAAGCGCTGACCGGTCAATACCGGTTGACACAACGGCTTTGCTGGCAAAGTTTGAGCCTGTCTTCTCTCATTGTGCGAGGTAACGGAGCTCCGTGCGGCTCGATCTCATTTTTGCGCTCAGTCTCGCAGGCCTCGGCAGCAACGTCGCGCTGCGCCTCGTCGATCCGCTTGTGCCGACCATTGCGGGCGAGTTCGGCTTGACAGTGACGACCGTTGCGACTCTGGCAACGGCCTATGCCTTGCCTTATGCGCTGTTCCAGCCGGTGCTTGGTCCCGTCGGCGATGCCATCGGCAAAGCGCTCCTGATCCGCTCGAGCCTGATCGTTCTCGCCACCGGTCTTGTGCTTTGCGCGCTTGCGCCGAATTTCCCGATCCTTGTTGCGGCGCGCATGCTTTGCGGCATTGCGGCTGGCGGCATCATCCCGGCGGCCTTCGCCATGATCGGCGACCGCATTCCGATGGCAGATCGGCAGGTGGCGATAAGCCGTCTGTTGTTGCTGATCTTCGTCGCCCAGATCGCAGGCGCCGGCGGGGCAGGCGCCCTGTCGACGGTCTTCGGCTGGCGGGGCATTCTGCTGTCGGCAGCCGCTGTGACCGCAACGGTCGCTGCGGTTACCTTCACGACATTTAGCCCGCGACCGGGCGCTGTGCGCAAGAAACCGTCTATCAGCGGCGCCATTGCCGGATACAGGGAGGTTTTCGCGAACCCGCAGGCCGTGCCGCTTTTCCTGCTTACCTTTCTGGAAGGGGCCGCGGTATTTGCGACTCATCCCTATGTCGCCTCGATCATCAAGGCGCGTGAGAGTGCGGATGCGTTCGAGGCGGGTATGGTCATCGGTTCGTTCGGCGTGGGGGCGCTTGGATATACCCTGGTGGTCAAGAAGCTCGTGGTCACGCTGGGTCCGAAACGCATGGCGTTCATCGGCGCATCGCTTGCCGGCGTGACGCTGGCGCTTTTTGCGTTTGGCAGCGATTGGCGCCTCGACTGCCTGGTTTTCTTCGTGTTCGGTTTTTCGTTCCTGATGCTGCACAATCCGTTACAGGCCGTGGCGACCGAACTCACGCAGACGGCGCGTGGATCGGCGGTAGCGCTGTTCGCGCTTTCGCTCTTTCTTGGGCAGGCCATCGGGCCGCCAGTTTTCGGCGCGGCCTCCGCCGTGGCGGGAAGTCTGCCCATGATCCTTGTCGAAGCCGCCATTATTGCCAGTCTCGGAGTTCTGGCCGCGCGGTTTGTCTTCGTTGATCGAAAAGCCCCTAAGCCTCTTTAGGCGCGCGCACATTCAGCGATGCTTCGTCCCAGCGCCACGGATCATTGCCGCTCGCGCGGTATCCGCCGAACCACTGATCGATGCTGTTTTCGGCGATGAAATCGGCTTCGCCCGCCAGCAAGGCCCGGCCGAAATCCGTAAGCGCGATGTCCGATTGCGCGAAGGCGCGATAGGCATCTTCGCTGGCGCAGGCCTCGCGCAGCGTGCTTGCCAGCCCGGTGATCGCCGGTGCGGGAGCTGAGGCGAGCGTGTCGAGGACACGGAAGAAACTGAGATCGCCCATGAACATGGCGTCCTCGCGTGCGCAGATGGCGCCGAACAGTTTCCCGGCGGGCATCGGGGCGCCTGCAAGTTCTTCAAGGCACCAGCGCTGCGTCCGGCCAAGCCCACTGGCCGTGTCTGGCAATTCCGCCAGAAACCGCAACAGGGCAGGCCCCAGCCACGGCAGCGTCGTCAGGTCCTGCGTCAATCCATGCGCGAAGGCCGCCAGCGCCCTGCAGTCGCCGGCACGAAAGAATTTCCACGCCTGCGCCGCCTCATGGCGCATTTGCAGGCTGACAGGCTGCATGTTTTCGGCAAACCGCAGGACCTCTCCCGGTGACTGCGTGCCAAGGTAATCATCCGCCTGGACCAGATAAACACCGGTGCCGCGTTCCGCGTCTTCCAGCGCATCGAGGATGTCGAGCAGTTGTAGCTGGTCGTAGAGATCGTGCTCCAGCCAGATTTCGATGCGCTCGTGGTCTTCCAGATTCGCGAAGACCCGGTCGCGTTCGGCAAAGCCCGCCGCGACCTCGCTTTCCGGTTGATGGAAAAGGCGGCCGATTTCGCTTGCGCGAATGCCATGGAATTCGGCTCGGGTGTCGCATAGGGGCACACGGCCTTCGTGCAGCACGTCGCGCCACGGCAGGATCGCGTCTTGAACACCGGCTTCCCGGAACTGGTGCAACGCGGAATCGCCATTTGTGATGATCAGGCGCGTGGTGGAGGAGTTAAGGGCGGGCAGCATCGGGACAGGCGACTCCTTATGTGTTCCGTCAGGAACAAGCACATTTTCTTGCACCCGAAAACGTTCCGCCCGATCAAAAAATGCAATACAAGCAGCGTAACAAATCGCACCAGGCAACCATTCCGGAGTAGACCATGACCGAAATCGTCGACATCCACGCGCGTGAAATTCTCGATAGCCGCGGCAATCCGACCGTGGAGGTCGATGTGCTTCTCGCCGATGGGTCGATGGGCCGCGCGGCGGTGCCGTCGGGTGCTTCGACAGGTGCTTACGAGGCCGTAGAACTGCGCGATGGCGGCGAACGTTATCTTGGCAAGGGCGTGCTGAAGGCGGTCGAGGGCGTCAACAGCGAGATCGCTTCGGCGCTTGTCGGCTTCGATGCGGAAGACCAGATCGCAATCGACCAGACGATGATCGAGCTCGACGGCACCGAGAACAAGGCGCGGCTTGGCGCCAACGCCATTCTCGGCGTTTCGCTCGCCGTTGCCCGCGCGGCCGCCGAAGCCGCCGCCCTGCCGCTCTACAACTACGTGGGCGGTGTCGGATCGCGGATCATGCCGGTGCCGATGATGAACATCGTCAATGGCGGCGCGCATGCCGACAACCCGATCGACTTCCAGGAATTCATGGTGATGCCGGTCGGCGCGCCAACCCTGAGCGAAGCGGTGCGCATGGGCGCGGAGATCTTCCACACGCTGCGCAAGGAACTCAAGGACGCCGGCCACAACACCAATGTCGGCGACGAGGGCGGCTTTGCGCCCAACCTGTCTTCGACGACTGTGGCGATGGATTTCATCATGAAGGCGGTCGAGAAGGCCGGCTACAAGCCGGGCGACGACGTCATGCTGGCGCTGGATACAGCCTCGACGGAGTTCTACGAGAACGGCAAATACAATCTGGCCGGCGAGGGCAAGGTGCTCGGCGCCGACGAGATGGTCCGCCTCTACGAGGACCTCGTGTCGAACTACCCGATTATCTCGATCGAAGACGGCATGGCCGAGGACGACTGGGAGGGCTGGACGGCCCTGACCCAGGCGATCGGAAACAAGGTGCAGCTCGTTGGCGACGATCTCTTTGTCACCAACACCAAGCGTCTGAAAGACGGCATCGCCATTGGCGCTGCCAATGCGATCCTCGTGAAGGTCAACCAGATCGGCACGCTCAGCGAGACGCTTGAGGCGGTCGAGACCGCGCACAAGGCGGGCTACCGGGCCGTCATGTCGCACCGCTCCGGCGAAACCGAAGACTCCACCATCGCCGATCTGGCGGTTGCCACGAACTGCGGGCAGATCAAGACTGGTTCGCTGGCGCGTTCCGACCGGCTGGCGAAGTACAACCAACTGATCCGCATCGAGGGCGATCTGGCCGAACAGTGCGTCTATCCGGGCATGGATGCGTTTTCAGCCCTTAAGCGGGGTTGATAGCAAACTCATCACCGCCACTCACAAACGCGCGAGTTCACGGCGAGTTTGATTGTAGTGATCGCAGGGTGGTCCCAAATATCTCCTCACGAGGCGCGTGCCGTCTCGTCGGCGGACCTGCTATGGTTCGTTGCTCAAGAACATCAGGAGGAGAGATTCCTTATGACGACCCCCATCAAGACGACCGCTTTTGCCGCAGCCGTTACGGCGGCGCTTTCACTTGCCGCCGCCAATGCTCCGGCCAACGCCGCCGATGACATGGAGAAATGCTTCGGTGTCGCCAAGGCCGGCGAAAACGATTGCAAGGCCGGCGCCGGAACGTCCTGCGCAGGCACATCGAAGGTTGACTATCAGGGTAACGCCTGGAAGCTGGTGCCCAAGGGCAGCTGCCTTTCGATGGATCTTCCCGGCGACCGCAAGGGTTCGCTGGAAGAGCTCGATCGCGACATCCCGTCCTGATCCGCATTGTCATTCAGGACAGGAAGGTCACGCGATGACCAACTATCCGACACTGAAAAGTTCGATCCCGGCGAAAGCCGGGGTCGGATTCAAGCCGGAGCACGCAAGGGCGATCTTCGCCGAGGATGAGCCGTCCGCCGGCTGGTTCGAGGTGCATGCCGAGAACTATATGGGCGCCGGCGGTCCGCCGCACGCCATGCTGACGGTGCTGCGCGAGCGCTTTCCCGTATCCGTGCATGGAGTCGGCCTGAGCATAGGCGCGGAAAAAGGTCTCGATCCGGAACACCTCAAGCGCCTTGCCGCCGTTGTCGAGCGTTACGAGCCGGGGCTTGTGTCCGAGCATCTTGCCTGGTCGACCCACGACACCCATTACCTCAACGACCTGTTGCCGCTGCCCTACACGCAGGCGACGCTGGAGCTTGTCGTTTCCCACATAGGGCAGGTTCAGGACGCGCTGAAGCGGCAAATCCTGCTTGAAAATCCCTCGACCTATATCCGCTTCGAGACATCAACGATGAGCGAGCTTGATTTTCTCTCCGAGGTGGCGAAACGCTCAGGCTGCGGCTTGCTGCTCGACGTCAACAATGTCTTCGTGTCGGCGACCAATCACGGCTATTCGCCTGAAGATTATATCGACGGGTTTCCGCTGCATGCGGTCGGTGAGATTCATCTTGGCGGTCACGCCGAGGATGAGGACGATCTCGGCGCTCCGCTTCTGATCGACAGCCACGACCGCGAGGTCGTCGATCCCGTCTGGGCGCTGTACGAACGCCTGATCGGTAAAACAGGGCGCATGCCGACGCTTGTCGAATGGGACAGCGATCTGCCGGATTGGCCGGTTCTCGCGGCGGAAGCGAAACATGCGGCCGCGATCTTGGACCGCGCGGCTGGAAAGCGAAACGATGTCCGCGCAGCCTGACGCTCCTCCCAAGAGCGAAGAGGGGCAGGACAGCTTCACGGCCGCCTTGTTCGATGCATCGCAGCCGCCGCCGGCGGATGTTGCCCGCTATGCTGACGGGCGCCTGCCGGTGAAGCGGTTTTCGGTCTACCGCAACAACGTCATGGTCAGCCTGACCGAATATCTGGAACGGACGTTTCCCTCCGTCAAAGCGCTTGTGGGGGATGAATTCTTTGCGGGCATGGCGGGCGTATTCATCCGCCAGTCGCCGCCTTCATCGCCGATGCTGATGGAATACGGGCCGGAGTTTCCGGCGTTCATCGAGAGCTTCGAGCCGGCGGGGGGCGTGCCTTATCTCGCGGATGTCGCGCGGCTGGAAGACGCTCAGCGCGCCGCATATCACGCCGCCGACGCAAAACCCGCAACGCCTGAGACGCTGGCGCGCGCCGCGCAACATGATGCGGCGGCTGTGTTCATCGATCTGCATCCTTCGCTCGAGGTTGTTGCGTCTGATTGGCCGATCCTTTCCATCTTGCAGGCCAATACAGACGGTACGTCCACTCCTTTGCCGCAACACGGCGAGGATGTTCTGGTCGTGCGTCCCGCGCTCGATACCAGGCTCCATGCCATGCCTGCCGGGGCAGCCACCTTTGTCCTGGCGCTGAAAGGCGGCGCGAGCCTGCAGGATGCCGCGGGTGCGGCACAGAATGCCTCGGACGCTTTCGATCTTTCAGAAACGCTTGCCCTGCTGATCGCGGCTGGCGCGATCGTCGATATCAGAACCGTTTGAAACGGCAGCGGCCGCTTCAAGGCCGCTGTTCCCGGAGATTAGGTCCATGTTTTCGAAACTCGTGGCTCCGATTGCGCCGATCCAGCGGATCGTCGAGCGGTTTTCACCCTGGGGTGTGTGGGTCTTTGCCCTGATTGCGCTTTATGTGCGTTTCCAGGCGGCGCTGCCGTTCTGGAAATCGGGCCTGACAAAGTGGCAAGGCGACACGGTTGTACAGAAGCTCACCGGATTCGAGCTGTCGTCCTCGGTCGCATATCTTTTCGAGAACGAATACAAGATCCGCCAGTTCGGCGGTGAGATCGATTTGCCGTTCCCGGATGTGCTCGGTCTGTTCGCCGCACTGGGGGAGGTCTGGCTCTCGGTCATCGTGTTTCTCGGCCTTTTCACCCGGCTCGGCGCGCTGGGGCTGTTCGGCATGACGATCGTTATCCAGCTCGTCTACCCCGAAGGCTTCTTCTGGCTGCATGCGACGTGGTTCGCGATGCTGATCCTGGTTTTGCTGCTTGGGCCGGGACGGATTTCCCTGGATTGGCTTCTTGCGCGCATGGCGGGTGCGAAGTCCGTCTGAGGGAAGGCGCGGTTAAGCAAAGATTCAGCGCTTCGGCGCATGGTGGGCGCTGGAAAGGGCAAGGGCCCGTCCGCTTGATTTCCGTCTGCCAAAGGGAACCGTCGTGTCTCACGCGTATACCGTTCGAAAACGCCGCCTGCGGTTCATTCTTCCCCTGGCGGGCCTGGTCGTCACGGCCTATTTCGGCTGGCACGCCTATCACGGTGCGCACGGGCTGATCGCGCGCGAGAGCCTGAAACGCGAAGAATTGCGCCTGACGACCGAATTGAAGGGACTGCAGGCCCATCGCGTGTCGATTGAAAAGCATATCGCGCTGCTTGACCCGCAGAAGCTCGACCCCGATTATCTTGAAGAACGCGCGGCGGATTTGCTTTACTTTATCGATCCCGAGCTGCGTGAGATCGGAAAGACGGGCGCGGTCACGCCGGAATGATTTCCGTAAGCAAAGCTGCCTATCATTTGCATAGTTTTACGTTTTAACCGATTTTCAGTTAAGGCAAGTTTTTGCGTTGCAGCACAATTACTTAGTGCATCCCCCAACGCTCTGTTGTATTGATTTCGCAAACAGGGAGGCGCGGGGGACACGAAGGCTTGGAAAAGCCTGCCAAATCATTCCCGTGTCAACGTCTTGCCACTGAACGGCTGGGAAACCGTTTTTCCCGCCCTAATGTGGTTTGCATGAGCGGCAGGGCCGATGGGGTTCCGCCGCGTTTGCCAGAGGGATGTGTTCATGGCCTCAACGCCGAAGACTGCTGCACGTAAAACGGCCGGTAAAAAAACCTCCGGCAAGGCAAAGACAGGCGAGCCGGCTAAACTTTCCAAGGAAGAAGAACTCCAGGCTTACCGGATCATGCTGCTGATCCGCCGCTTCGAGGAAAAGGCCGGCCAGATGTATGGCATGGGTCTCATCGGCGGTTTCTGCCACCTCTACATCGGCCAGGAAGCCGTTGTGACCGGCGTCCAGCTTGCCATGAAGGACGGCGACCAGGTTATCACCTCATATCGCGATCACGGTCACATGCTGGCGACGGGTATGGAATCGCGCGGCGTGATGGCCGAACTGACCGGGCGCAAGGGCGGTTATTCCAAGGGCAAGGGCGGCTCGATGCACATGTTCTCCGTGGAAAAGGGTTTCTACGGCGGGCACGGCATCGTCGGTGCGCAGGTCTCTCTTGGAACCGGGCTTGCCTTCGCCAATCACTACCGCGAGGACGGAAAGGTTTCGCTGACCTATCTCGGCGACGGCGCCGTCAACCAGGGGCAGGTCTACGAGAGCTTCAATATGGCCAAGCTGTGGAAGCTGCCGGTCGTCTACGTCATCGAAAACAACAAGTACGGCATGGGCACCAGCATCAACCGCGCGTCTTCGACAACCGACCTGTCGCAGCGCGGTGCGTCGTTCGACATTCCCGGCGAGCAGG
>JAGRLC010000030.1:215-1262 GCA_020441995.1 Rhodobiaceae bacterium | reverse complement strand
GCTATCGCGGCCACTCCATGTCCGATCCGGCCAAGTACCGCTCCAAGGAAGAGGTGCAGAAGATGCGCCAGGAGCATGATCCGATCGAGCAGGTCAAGGCGCGGCTGCTGGACGAGTTCGGCGTTTCCGAGGACGAATTGAAGGCAGTCGACAAGGAAATCCGCGAGATCGTCGCCGATGCCGCTACTTTCGCGCAGAACGATCCCGAACCTGATCCGTCCGAACTTTGGACGGATGTCTATACGGTGGCCTGACGATGTCTTCCGGTCCCGACTTCTACACAATCGCGCTCGCCATTGGCGTGATTGTTCTGATCGGCACATTCTTCTGGCTGGTCGGATCGGGGATTGTGATGCGCGTTCGCCAGCTTGCGCGCTGGCATGACGGAACGGCGGAGCGTCAGCGCGCCGCTATCGAACACGAGAGAAAACATGGGGCGACGCCGTTGTGGCTCAAAGCCATTCGGGTTGCACTTGTCGCAGCGTTCGTCGGAATTGTCGGATTAAGACTTTGGATGCGCATGTCTCACGCGTGAGGCCAGACGCAATAATGAGAGAGATGAGGGGTCGATGCCCACTGAAATCCTGATGCCAGCCCTGTCGCCGACCATGGAGGAGGGCACGCTCGCCAAATGGGTGAAATCCGAGGGCGACACCATCTCCTCCGGCGACGTGATCGCGGAAATCGAGACCGACAAGGCGACCATGGAGGTCGAGGCGGTCGATGAGGGCGTGCTCGGCAAGATCCTGATTGCCGAAGGCACCGAGAACGTGAAGGTGAACACACCCATCGCCGTGATTATCGGCGAAGGCGAATCCGCCGATGACATCGACACGTCATCCTCGAAGCCCGCCGAGAGCGCCGAGGCGAAGCCCGAACCCGAAAGCAGTGGCAGCGATGCCGCCAAGGCCGCGACCCAGGCCGAGCCGGTTGCGCCAGCGGTTCAGACCCAGCTGACGGTTCCCGATGTGCCGGCCGATCCGGACATTCCGGAAGGCACGCCGATGGCTGACATGACGGTGCGCGAGTGCCTGCGCGACGCCATGG
>JAGRLC010000030.1:0-174 GCA_020441995.1 Rhodobiaceae bacterium | reverse complement strand
ATGGGCGAGGAGGTCGCCGAGTACCAGGGTGCCTACAAGATCACGCAAGGCCTGCTGGACGAGTTCGGCCCAAAGCGCGTTATCGATACGCCGATCACCGAACACGGCTTTGCCGGTATGGCGGTCGGCGCGGCGCTGACCGGCCTGAAGCCCATCGTCGAGTTCATGACCTTC
>JAGRLC010000029.1:22891-47067 GCA_020441995.1 Rhodobiaceae bacterium | reverse complement strand
TCCGGCTTCCACTGCAGCTTCACCTTGCCGCCGGTGACGGGCAGCGTCTCCTCACTGCCGTCCTCGTCCTCGAACGTGATGGTGCCGGCCTTGGCATCGACATGCTTCATCGGCACATAGAGAACGCGGCCCGTCTTCGGCGAGATCGGCAGGAAGGGCGAATAGGTCGCCTGACGTTCGGACCCGAGCGTCGGCAGCATCACCTTCATGATGTCGTCGTACTTTTCCGCCGCGCGCAGCAGCACCTCGTCGAACTTGCCGCTCTTGTAGTAATCGGTCGCGGAGGCAAACTCGTACTCGAAGCCGAAGGTGTCGAGGAACCGGCGCAGCATGGCGTTGTTGTGGTGGCCGAAGCTTTCCCAGTCGCCGCCAAAGGGGTTCGGCACCTTGGTCAGCGGCAGGTGCAGATATTCCCGCAAGGCCACCGGATCAGGCACGTTGTCGGGCACCTTGCGCATGCCGTCCATGTCATCGGAGAAGCACAACAGGCGTGTGGGCACCTTGTTATCCGTCAGCACATGGAAGGCGTGACGCACCATGGTCGTGCGCGCAACTTCACCGAAGGTTCCGATGTGCGGCAGGCCGGACGGGCCGTATCCGGTCTCGAACAGAACATGGTCCTTGCCGGTCTTTTCCAGCCGTTTGACGATCTTGCGGGCTTCCTCAAAGGGCCATGCGCGGGCCTCTGCCGCCAAAGCCAGCCAGTCCGGTGTGTTCGGGTTCGTCGTCATGATCGTCCTGAAGGATGTTGCGCGTTGCACAATCAGCAACCGGCGCGGAACCTATGGAGCAAGTTGCTAAGCGTCAATCTCCAGTGTGCCGCAGGCTTGTATGAGGTGAGCGAAGATCGTAAGTGAAGTTCGCGCAAAGAGGCAGCAACAGAGGATATTCAACCGATGAGCGGCAAACTCACAGCCCAGGAAGCCCTGATCTACGTGATGGTCACGATTTCAGCCGCCGAAGGCACGATCAATGACGACGAGATCGCCGAGATCGGCATGCTGGTGCGCACGCTGCCGGTTTTCTCGACTTTCGACACGGCGCACCTGGTCAGCACGGCTGAAGCCTGCGGTGAGATTCTGGCAAACGACGCGGACGGTCTGGAAAAGGTGCTCGACATGATCGCCGACGCCCTGCCGTCCAAGCTCTACGACACGGCCTATGCGCTGGCGGTCGAGGTTGCTGCGGCGGATCTCGAAGTGGCGCAGGAAGAACTGCGCTTCCTGCAGCTTCTGCGCGACAAGCTGGCGCTCGACAAGCTCGTTGTCGCGGCGATCGAGCGTGGCGCCCGCGCCCGTCTGCGGACGCTTTAAGCGCCTCCATCTCCCAACAAGAAAGCCTTGGCCGTATCGGCTGCGGCGTCGAGGTTACTCGTCCATGTGGCCGCCGCGCGGCCGCGCGGCTTGAGATCATGGTCGCCGTCGTCGAACCATTCGACGCGGATGTGAGGCTCCAGCGGGTAGCCCATCACCTCCTCGTGCCGACCGAAGGGGTCGCGGTCGCCCTGGCAGACCAGCACGGGCGCCTTTGCCTGGTTCAGCGGGTCGAGCCTCAGTGCATCCGGGTTGCCGGGCGGATGAAACGGATAGCCGAGACAGACGACGCCGGCGATGTCGTCGCGTTCGCCCGCGAGCATTGCCGCGACGCGCCCGCCCAATGATTTGCCGCCGATGAAGACACGCGCCCCATCCGCCTCCTGCCTGGCGAGATCGAGCACGCCGGAATAGACCCTCACCAGCTTGTCGGCGCGCGGCGGCGGTTTGCGCTGTCCGGCGCGGCGGGCGAGCATGTAGGGAAACTCGAAGCGGAGGATCCGGATGCCGCGGGCGCCGAGACGGCTGGCGATGCCATCCATGAAAGGCGAATCCATCGGCGCGCCGGCGCCATGGGCCAGCAACAGGACAACGCCGGCATCGGCCGGACCATCGGTCAGGAAGTCCGCCTTCATTTTAGAGATATGCCCCTGCCTGCGGCAATCCGGCGCGAACACATGCTTTTGAGCGAATGTGCACCGCCGTGGCCTTGCCTCGATGAACGGATACGACAATATCGCCGTACGCGTTCAATGAAAGGCCCGATCGTGCCAATGTTCGAACAATTGAGCGAAACAACGCTGCGGCTTGCCGCCTTTGCCGGTATTTTCTTTTTCATGGCCGCGGGCGAGTTCGCCCTTCCGCGCCGGACGCTCGTGCTCGGGCGCGGTATGCGCTGGCTGACCAATCTCGCCATCGTCGTGCTGGACAGTATCGTCGTCAGGCTGCTGTTCCCGCTGGCGACCGTCGGCACGGCGCTTTGGGCCGAAGCGGCCGGCTTCGGCCTGTTTCACAGCCTCGCCCTGCCCGGCTGGCTCGCAGGGGTTCTCGGTTTCCTGATCCTCGACTTCGCGATCTGGGGCCAGCATGTGGCTTCGCACAAGATTCCCATCCTGTGGCGGGTACACCGGGTGCATCACTCCGACCGGGATATCGATGTCACCACGGCGCTCAGATTTCATCCCATAGAGATCGTGCTGTCGATGCTGTTCAAGATGGGCATCGTTGCCGTGCTCGGCATTCCGGCCATGGCCGCCTTCATATTCGAGGTGGTGCTGAACGGCATGGCAATGTTCAACCATGCCAATTTGCGCCTGCCGCTGTGGCTCGACAGCGTGTTACGGCTTGTTGTCGTCACACCCGACATGCACCGGGTGCATCATTCCGTCATCCACGACGAAACGGATTCCAACTACGGTTTCAACCTGTCGGTCTGGGACCGGATGTTTTCAACCTACATCCCGCAGCCGCGCGAAGGCCATGACGGGATGACCATCGGCTTGTCGGAATATCAAAGCGAGGAGCCCGCGCGCATCGCCTGGGTGCTCGGGTTCCCGTTCAAGCCGCTGACGAAACGCAACCGCGATCAGTAATAGCCGCGCGGGAAGTACTTCAGGAAAATCTCGAAGTAGCGGCCATTGAAATAGATGCGCCTGAGCGCATAGTCGATTGCCTCGCGCAGCGCCTTGCGCTCCGGGTTCACGGCAACTGCGATGCCCTCTCCGAAGAAATGCGGGTCGGTATAGGCGCCGCCGACAAAAATGCAGCAGCCCTTTGCCGCTTCACTGTTGAGCCAGACACTGGCCGTCAGCGCATCGGTGAAAATGAGATCGATGGCGCCGCCGGTCAGGTCGGCGCGCGCCTTTGCCGTCGTTTCATAGGAGACGACTTCGGCATCGGGAAAATAGGTGGCGATGAAATCGGCGTGCCTTGTTCCGGCGACAATCCCGATCTTGCGCTCGGCCAGACCTTCAGCGGTGATTTCCTTGACGAGCGTGGACCTGGTGCCAACGAAGCGTCCGGGCCGTCCCAGGAATGAATTGGTGAACTCGTATTTCTCCCGGTTCTCAGCCGTCACCGGTATCGGCGCGATGATCGCATCTCCGCGATCGTCGGCAATCGCGTCGATAAGCAGGTCCCATTTCAGTTCCTGAATCGTACACGGAATGTCGAGCTCTTCGCAGACCGCGCGGGCAAGGTCGACATTGAAACCGGCCGGCAGGCCATCGGGCGCCGTGAAACTGAATGGCGGCGATTCCTGCTCCGTCAGAAAGCGGATCGCGCGCACCTTGGTGCGGTCGGGCTTGGGAAACCGCCGGTTCGGGTCCCAGAAACCCGGAACATTCACGCCGTCAGGCACCTGCGCCAAGGCAAACCCCGCCCCCGCGAAAGGCGTCAGGGTCAGACACAACGCCATCGCGGCCAGTCCAAGGCGATTTAAAAACCTCCGGTTGCCAGTCGACGGCATGTTTGCAACCCTTCTGTTGTGCCGGTGCGAGTGTGTTCCGCCGGTGCTTATAGGGGCAAACGGGATGCGGCGTAAGACCCGGCGCACGCATCCGGGGCATAAACAATGGAACCACGAAGCGGACCGCCAGCCAGGCACACGCGCGACCGTGAGGCTGCGCGGCGTTTGCGGCTCACCTACAGGCCGCTCGATGAAGCCCGGCTCGATCCGGGGCTTTCGCCCCGGCATCACATGGCAGCGGCCCGAAACGGCGCCCTTGCGACACTCGCCTCGCCAGCCGGTCCCATTCTTGCCGTCGTCCCATCCGTCGCGGGCGAAGCGCGGCTTGCCGCGCAACTGGACATGGCGCCCGCAAGCCGTGACCGGATCATCGCCACCAGCGCCGACGACCTGACCGGCCTCTACCTGCGCGACATGCACGCCGACATTGCGGGAACAGCGATCAATTTCCTTCAGGACAACCATCCCGGCATGAGCGCGCTCCCGACCGTCAGCGCTCTTCAGGCACTGGGCATGTTTCTCACATTTGCCGCGATAGCCGCAGCGGGCTTCCTCTATCCCTACGACACCGCCGGATGGGCCGCCCTTGCGCTCAGTCTCGTATTCCTCTCGGCGACGGGATTGCGGCTCGCCGCGATGACTGCGCCCGCGCCGAGTTCGCAGCCATGGGTCGAGCTGCCGGATGAAAATCTCCCGGTCTATTCCCTGCTTGTCCCATTGTACCGGGAAGCGAACATCGCCCATGAGCTTTTCGAAGCGCTGGAAAGCCTCGACTATCCGGCAGCCAGGCTGGACATCAAGATCCTGCTTGAAGCCGACGATATCGAGACGCGCGCGGCGGTCGAAGCCCTGAACCTGCCGGATCACTACTCGATCCTGGTGCTGCCCGACATCGGGCCGCGCACCAAGCCCAAGGCGCTGAGCATCGGACTTGCCCTGGCGCGCGGCAGCCTTGTTTGCGTCTTCGACGCCGAGGACAGGCCCGACCCGGACCAGCTTCGCCAGGCGGCGGGCGCCTTCGCCATCGCACCGTCCGATTATGCCTGCCTGCAGGCCCGGCTCGCCTACCGCAACTGGAGCCAGTCCTGGCTAACGCGCCAGTTCGCCATCGAATATGCCGCGCAGTTCGACGTGATGGTGCCGGTTATCTGCTGGCTGGGCTTGCCGCTGCCGCTGGGAGGCACATCCAACCATTTCCGCGGCATTAGGTAGCAAACGCACCAAGCATACTGTGGCACAACTATTAGATTGAATTTCTAGGAAGCCTCACCCTAAAGTAAATAAAGCGGGAGGGGCAAAATGGATCATTTGAATTTATATCTGGATTTAGAGCCTGGAGAACGCGCCGATCTTGAAGTTGTAGCTAAATCCAGCTTGGCTTTTGCTCACGCAATTAGAGAAATTGCATACATTGTAGACCCGTCTTTATCGATCAAGATTGAGTTTGAAAGCGGGACTGAAGGCAGTCTTAGCCTCAACTCGGTTGTTAAATTCATCAAAGAGCAAATCCCCGATCCGGTGACACGCAAGGTCATCATTGTCACCGTAGCTTTATGGTTCGCAAAAGAATTTGGTGCCGCAGTACTTGGGGTAGTCGTGTCAACTATTTTGACGGATGACCCTTCTATTTCACAGCAGGATGTCGATAGAATCGCGAATAAAGTACACGAACTTCTTCAACAAGATGTTGGTAAGCGGCCAGTCCAAGAAGTCTATCGAGAGTTACACAAAGATCCGAGCGTCAAAGGTGTCGGTGTCACGATAGACAAGGCTAAACGTCCCGATTCAATTGTTCCACGTAACAAGTTCCCCGAGCGAATGGGGCAGGCAGAAGAGCCTATCGAAGAACAAAAGCCGCGTTCGCGAACAGAGCGCATGATGCTCACCCTAATCAGCCCAGTGCTTCAAAGGAATTCCAACAAATGGCGGTTCCTTTCAAAAGACGGGACAATCTATGCGGCAATTAAGGATGAAGAATTTTTGAATGATATAATATCAGGCCGCGCAAATATTCCCATGCGCGGCGGTATTCTCCTGTGGGCAGATGTTGAAATTATTGAGACTAAAGACATGAAAAACAAAGTATGGGTGGTCTCTGAGCGAAATATCATTAAAGTTTTAGACTTGATAACAGATGGAGGTTCGTCGGATCTATTTCCGATAGAGTGAAATCAACAAAAATATAAACACAAAACCACCTATTATATAGGTATAAATAGGCCCTATTTGCACCTTTAATACATCTAATGTTGCGAATGTTAAAACACTCACAATGATTAAGGATATTAAACTTAATCTATTCATCCGGTTGGTCATTCTAAATGTATAACACTAGTGCCAATTGCGGTCAAGCATTGAAGTAAAAAAGCAGAAGTAAACTTTCCACGAGACAGTTTATTTCTAATATTCACCTCTTTTTCTTCAACCCCAATTGCTTCAAGTCTTTGGGCGAGCTCGCCATAAGTAACACCCTTCCGCTTCAATTCGGCTTTCAGGAGGTTGGCCGCACGGGCTTCCCATTCCGTCTGCGTGGGCATGACGTATCTCCTACGTTACAAAAAGTAATGTAAATGATACATATGCCCTTGTATGGGATACGTCAACGTACTACATACGTTACTAAGGTAACGGAGATAGTACGTAATGGCACAGCACTTCCTTCTTTCGGCCAAGGCCCGCACCCTCAGCCTCAAGGCGATTTACCAGGGTGGCGAGGAAAAGGCCTATGACACGTTCCGCAAGCTGCGTTGGGCAGAGACGGACGGGGAAGCTGTTTGCCCGCGTTGCGGCTGCACCGACGCCTACGACATTCCCACGCGCCGCAAGTTCAAGTGCAAGGCTTGCTATCACCAGTTTTCGGTTACCTCCGCTACGATCTTCGCCAGCCGCAAGTTGGCCTTCATCGATCTGCTTGGCGCGATCTGCATCTTCGTGAACGCGGCCAAGGGCCTTTCGGCTCTGCAATTCAGCCGCGATCTGGACGTGCAGTACAAGACGGCTTTCGTTCTGGCGCACAAGCTCCGCGAAGCTCTGGCACAGGAAACGGCGGATCACACGCTTGACGATGAAGTCGAGATCGACGGTGCGTATTTCGGCGGCCACATTCGCCCGGCGAACCTAAAGACGGATCGCATCGACCGTCGCCGCGCCAAGTACCAGACCGGCACGCGCCGCGTTGTCGTGGCCCTGCGCGAACGTGGCGGACGCACCCTGCCGTTTGTCACTCGCGAAGAACGCGACGGAATCGACATTGCAAAGCAGCGCGTGGCCCGTGACGCCATCATGTACGCCGATGAGGCATCACATTGGGACGCCCTGCACGCGGGTTGGCAGACACACCGGATCAACCACAGCGAGGCTTACAGCGTCCTCGACGTGTGCACCAATCAGGTTGAAAGCTACTTCGCCCGCCTGCGCCGCATGGTGCGCGGCCAGCATCACCACGTCAGCCCGCGCTACCTGTATCAGTACGCGAACCATGCCGCGTGGCTCGAGGATCACCGCCGCGAGTCAAACGGCGATCTGGCGGGACGTATCGGACGCCTTGCGATGACCGCGCCGGTCAGCCGTCAGTGGAAAGGGTATTGGCAGCGGAACGCCGCGTAACAGTGCATGTGGTATAATGCGTGCGATTCTCTCCCCCCCCCCCAGTGAGGTTCGCCGCATGACTGATGCCGAAAACAAGTATTCCACCGTCGCAAAAATTGCATTCGAAAACGCTTTGCATGCTGAGTTGCCAAACGACAACTCTATAGATGGCCTAATTAGTGCGTTTGAATCCGCATGCGGAACTGATGATGCGGGCAATGAATTTTGGAGCGCCCGTGAGCTAGCTGTTTTGCTTGGCTATCAGGACTATCGAAACTTCTCCAAAATCATCGAAAAAGCGAAGGCCTCATGCGAGGGCAGCGGGCACGCTCCAGAAGACCATTTCGTTGACGCCACCGAAATGGTTCAAATTGGCTCTGGTGCAGCACGTGAAATTGATGACGTAAAACTGAGCCGATACGCATCGTATTTGGTTGCTCAAAATGGTGATGCCAGAAAGCGCCCAATTGCGTTCGCTCAAACCTACTTCGCCATTCAAACGCGGCGGCAAGAAATTAAGGACGCGGAAGAGGCAGCATATTCGCCCCTCTCAGAGGATCAAAAAAGGGTCCTGCTTCGTGAAGAAATTAAAGAACACAACAAACACCTTGCGAGCGCGGCAAAATCGTCCGGCGTAGTTCAACCCATCGATTTCGCGATATTTCAGACTTATGGCTACAAGGGCTTGTACGGCGGACTCGACAGGCCGGGTATTCAGCGCCGCAAGGGGCTGCGGGCAAAACAGAACATTCTGGATCACATGGGGAGCACCGAGCTTGCTGCCAACTTGTTCCGCGCAACGCAGACTGAAGACAAGCTGCGACGCGAGGGGATAAAGGGCAAGGATGCAGCGAACCGCGCGCACTTCGAGGTTGGAGCAAAAGTGCGGCAGACAATTTCTGAAATTGGCGGAACCATGCCGGAAGCCTTGCCGCCCGCAGAGGATATTAAAAAGGTTGAGAAGCGTCTGAAGAAAGCAAAGATAGGCCTGTTACCCGAAACCAAGTAGGCGTCACTTCACGCCCCAAACCACATTCCCATGCGCGTCTGTGGCCTTCCTGATCGTTCCATCGGGATACTGACGACATGCCTTGCCGACGCGCTTTGTGAGGTCTGAAACCGTTTTCCTGTCCCTCGCATCCATGCCGGACATGGAGACAATCTCTTGTGCGATCTGGCGGCTTGTGAGCGGGGTTCTGGACGTGCGCAGGATGGATAGAACCTGCCGGGTAAGCTCACCCCTGCCGAATAGGACTTGGCGCTTCTGGCGGGGCATTTGAGCGTCTAGGTCGCCATCGTAATCCAGCACCGTAAGCGTCCGGTCTATGGCGTCTATGTCGTTGCGGATTTCAGCGAGACGATCCCTGATTGTCTCTGCCTCATTGAACAGGTCGGCACGCTTTGTAAGCAGGCCGGATATGGTGTGCTGATAATCGTCGGTTCTGGCTCGCCTCATGACAAACAGTGTAACGAACGTGCTAGAATCGGTCGTGTGGTGATTTGGTGCGTTTGCTGCCTAATGCCGCATTTCCGCACGGCTCTCTTGCGCGACGCGGGCGGATGGGACCCGTTCAACGTCACCGAGGATGCCGATCTCGGCGTCCGTCTTGCCCGGCTCTGCTACCGCACCGGCGTGATTGATTCCACGACATTCGAGGAAGCGCCCGCGGACCTGAAGGCCTGGACCAAGCAAAGAACGCGATGGATGAAAGGCTGGATGCAGACGCTGCTGGTGCACGCGCGAAACCCGTTCCGCCTGATCGCAGAACTCGGCGCATCCGGGATGTTCGGCTTCATTGCCACAGCGGTCGCCAATCTCGCTTCGGCGATCATTCACCCCGCCGCGATCGGCCTGATCGTCTGGCAGGCCAGCAGCGGCGTGTTTTTCTCCGGCGACAACGTTCTGGCCGCCGTGGTGGCGGCCCTGGCGTCGGCCAACCTCGTGTTCGGCTATGCGATTGCGATTGCCTGCGCAGCCTTCGGCCTTTTCCGCCGCCCGATGCCGGGGCTGATCGCCCACCTCGTGCTGACGCCGCTTTACTGGCTGCTGTCGGCCATCGCGTTCGTGCTGGCGCTGATCGATCTCATCCGCAGACCATATTTCTGGGCCAAGACCGAGCATGGGATAGGGAAACGGAATGCGCCGGTGCAACTGCGCAGCAAGCGCCCGGCCCGTATGCGCCGATAAGCCTGAAATCAGAGATAGGCGCGCAATTGCTCCGCGACCTTCCCGGGTTCGCGGTCGAGCGCGACGGGCCCGACGAAGTTGTTCTCCTTGTCCATCAGGTAGACCACCGTGGAATGATCCATCGTGTAATCGCCGTCGTCGAAGGGGACTTTCTTGTAATAGGCGCGAAAACTGCGCGCGACAGAGGCGACCTCTTCCGCGGTGCCGCTGAGGCCCGTGATCTGCGGGTGAAAGTTGGACACATATTCATGCAGCGCCTCGGGCGTATCGCGCTCCGGATCGATGGAGATGAACAGCACATCGAGCTTGCCCGCATCATCGCCCAGTTCATTGAGCACAGCCGTCGCCTCCGACAGCGTTGTCGGGCAGATTTCGGGGCAATGGGTGAAGCCGAAGAAAACCAGATGCGCACGGCCGGCGTAGTCGGCCTCGGTGACGCGGTTGCCGTCATCGTCGGTCAGCGTGAATGGCCCGCCAATGGAAATGCCCGCATCCGAGATCACCGAGCCGGAATCGCGCCCGGCCGTCAGCAGGTAGACGCTGTAAAGGGCGAAAGCGCTGGTTACCACGATCAGAAACGAAGCAATGATCGTAATCGCACGCTGGGGGCGCATGGCCAAACTCCGGAATTTCTCGTGTCCTGAGGCGCGGCGGCTACATGCAAAGCCAGCCGATGCCGGTTGCCATCAAGTGGAACAGGGCCGGCCCCATTGCAACCCACCCGACAACGCCTGCGACGATGAGAAGCACGACGCCCGCAACGGCAATATTCACGGCAAACCGGCTATCGCCGCCATTATCGGCAAGCTTCCCGCCGCGATCTGTATTTGCTGCCGTCATTTGCGCTTTCTCCCGGAATCCGCCGGTGGTTAAGCGGCCTGGAGCGGGCGATGGGAATCGAACCCACGACATTCAGCTTGGGAAGCTGACGTTCTACCTCTGAACTACGCCCGCGGCACGACCGGCACATGGCCTTAGCCGAACGCACGGACAATAGTTCCGTGCGCCCCTTGCGCGCAAGTGACATTGCGCGGGCATCGTGGTCTTGACCGGCGCGGACCGGCTCCCAATCTTTCCAGCGCCGGGATGGCAATCCCGAAACCTTCAACCCAGCTTCGGGAACGCAATGACCGATACCGAGACCAGTCCCGGCACCCTGCGCGAGCGCGTAAAGAGCCTTGTTACGAGCCGGCGTTTCGAACAGGCGATCCTGACGCTGATCCTGATCAACTCGATCACGCTTGGGCTGGAGACCAGCGATGCCGCGATGGCCGCGATAGGCCCGCTGCTCGTTTTCGCCGACAAGCTGATCCTGTCGGTCTTCGTCGCCGAACTCGCACTTCGCATATTCGCCCACGGGCTTGCTTTCTTCAAACGGCCATGGGGCCTGTTCGACCTGTTCGTCGTGACGATCGCGCTTATCCCCGCGACCGGAAACCTGTCGGTTCTGCGCGCGCTGCGCGTACTGCGCGTGATGCGGATGATCTCGGTGGTACCGTCGCTACGCCGCGTCGTCGGCGCGCTGATCAACGCCCTTCCGGGCATGGGGTCAATCATCCTGCTGCTGTCGCTGGTGTTCTACGTGTTCGGCGTGATGGCGACCAATCTCTACGGCGACTCATTCCCCGAGTGGTTCGGATCGATCGGCGCAAGTGTCTACACGCTGTTCCAGATCATGACGCTGGNNGAAAGCTGGTCGATGGGCATCGTGCGGCCCGTCATGGAACAGCATCCTTACGCCTGGTTGTTCTTCGTGCCGTTCATCCTGGTCACGACATTCGCCGTGCTGAACCTGTTCATCGGTATCGTCGTCAACGCGATGCAGAGCGAGCACGAGGACATGGCGCATGCCGAGCGCGAGGCGATCCAGGTCGAGACAGCGGCCCTGCATGCCGAGGTGCGGCAACTGCGCAAGGAGATCGCCGCCCTGCGCGACGTGATGGCGAATACTAGTCAAACCTGATCAGGCTGCGGTAACCCGCCCATAAAGCGAACGTGATCGCATGATGGCTCCGAAACGCTTCCAATCGCCCCATATTGCTGTGATAGCTTTCGATATTGGTCAGAAACACTGACGGGTTTTCCAATACATGAACGATCTAGATTCCGAACGCCGCCTGCATGCGGCACGGCTTGGCTCAGAGAAGTTCCGCGATCCCGACGTGACGGCGAGCGGAGCGATGCGCGCCCGCGTCGGCCTCGACAAGCTCGACACGCTGTGGATCAACACCGGCACGCTGTGCAACATCACCTGCCGCAACTGCTACATCGAATCGAGCCCGACCAACGACCGCCTCGTCTATATGACCGCGGATGAAGTCAGCGCGTTCCTCGACGAGATCGACACGCTGAAACTCGACACCCGCGAGATCGGTTTCACCGGTGGCGAGCCGTTCATGAACCCGGACATTCTGGCGATGCTTGGTGACGTGCTGTCGCGCGGCTACGAGGCGCTGGTGCTGACCAACGCCATGCAGCCGATGATGCGGCCACGACTGCGCGATGGCCTGCTGGCACTCAAGGACAAGGCCGAGAAGCTGACGCTGCGCATCAGCCTTGATCACTACTCGGAAGTCCTGCACGACGACGAGCGCGGCAAGGGCGCGTTCAAGCGATCGATACAAGGGACCAATTGGCTCAGCGAGAACGGCTTCAAGCTTGCTGTTGCCGGACGCACCTGCTGGGGCGAGACCGTCGAACAGGCCCGCGAAGGCTACCGCGCGCTGTTTGCCGAACACGGCTGGCAGATCGACGCTGACGACCCGGCGGCGCTGGTGCTGTTTCCCGAAATGGACGAGACGCTCGACATCGCTGAGATCACCACCGACTGCTGGCGCATCCTCGACAAATCGCCTTCATCCGTCATGTGCGCGTCGAGCCGCATGGTGGTGAAGCGCAAGGGCGAAGACACACCCACAGTGCTGCCCTGCACGCTGCTGCCCTATGACAAGGGGTTCGGGATGGGCGCGACTTTGGGTGAATCTTTGAAAGCCGACGGCGGCGCTTTCGAGAACGGCAAGGTGAAACTCAATCACCCGCACTGTGCCCGCTTCTGCGTTCTCGGAGGAGCAAGTTGTTCCGGTTGATCAGGGGCTCGTTTCCGACGCAACTCCGGACGGGAAACCACCCACACTTTTCCCGGAATTACTAAGCCTTGTACGGCTTGAAATGCTTCGACAGCTTCAGGCCCTGCCCCTGATAGTTGGACTTGAGATCCGCGCCGTAGAGCTTGGGCGGCGTGCCGGCGAGATGCTCGTAGACCAGCCGCCCGACGATCTGCCCGTCCTCAATGATGAAGGGGACGTCGTGACTGCGCACTTCCAGCACCGCCCGCGAGCCCGCACCGCCCGAGCCGGCATGGCCGAAGCCGGGATCGAAGAAGCCGGCGTAGTGGACGCGGAATTCGCCCACCAACGGATCGAACGGCACCATCTCGGCGGCGACATCCGGGGGAACGTGGACGGCTTCCTTCGAGGCCAGAATATAGAACTCATCGGGATCGAGGATCAGGCGGGCATCCTTGACAGCGCGGATCGGCTCCCAGAAGCCCTCGACATCGAGACCGCCGACATGATCGACATCGACGACACCGGTATGGCGCTTGGCGCGAAAACCGACAAGCCCGTCCTGCCCGGTCAGATCGACCGAGACGGAAATGCCGCCCTCGATGCGTGGTTCGGCCGACGCGACCAGTGTTTCGCGCGCGTGCAGCCTTGCGAGATCCTCGTCGCTCAGGCGGGCGTCGCCGCGCCGGAACCTGATCTGCGACAGGCGCGAGCCCGTCCGCACGAGGATCGGGAAGGTGCGTGGGCTGATCTCCAGGTAGAGCGGGCCGGAATAGCCCTGCGCCACCTTGTCGAAAACGCGTGAGCGGTCGGTTATGACGCGGGTGAAAACGTCGAGACGTCCCGTCGAACTCTTGGGGTTGGTATCGGCGGCGAGGTCTTCGGGCAGCTTCAGCGTTTCCAGCAACGGCACGAGATAGACGCAGCCGGTTTCCAGTACCGCGCCCCTGGTGAGATCGATCTCATGCAGGGCGACATCAGCCAGGCGGTCGGCGACCGTGTGCGAAGGTCCGGGCAGGAAGCTCGCCCGCAACCGGTGCGCAACCTTGCCCAGACGCAGGTCGAGGCTCGCCGGCTGCACCTGCGTTTCAGCCGGCGGCGCGGCCAGCGCAACGGCGCCTGAAGCAATCAGCGCCTCGATCTCGTCGGCTGGCAAAATGCCTTTCGGCACTGTCTGGGAAGGGGTCATGTACCGGTCCGCAGGCTCATATCAGCTACAGTCTGGACCAACTCAGTGCTTGACGGAACGGCGGCGTTTATGAAAAAAGCTCCGCCGTGGTCATTTGAGCCGGCCGGCTTGCAGCCACGTTAAACAACTCGCTAAAAGGCCGGGCGGATTAGACCCGGTTCATCGTTGAAGACGCTCTTAGGGCAATTAGTGAAATGCCCGCAAGTCTTCCGGAGCCGGTTTTTTTATGTCCGCCCGCCAAAGGGCCTCTCGCGGGGCCCTTACGAGCGGAAAGGAAAGACGATGACAGACCTACCAAGCCACCTCGCAGGCGCAAGCGACGACACACTTCTTGTCCACGCAGGCCAGACCCGCAGTATCCACGGCGAAACCGCCGAAGCCATCTACCTGACATCCGGTTTCGTCTACGATTCAGCGGAAGCCGCCGAAGCCCGCTTCAAGGGCGAAGAAGGCGGATACATCTATTCGCGCTACGGCAACCCGACGGTTTCCATGTTCGAGGAGCGCATGGCCGCTCTCGACGGCGCGGAAGGCGCCCGTGCCACCGCCAGCGGCATGGCCGCGGTCAATGCGGCCCTGATGTCGCTGGTCAAGGCGGGTGATCATGTTGTCGCGTCGCGCGCGCTGTTCGGTTCCTGCCGCTACATCATTGAAGAGTTGCTGCCGCGCTTCGGCGTCGAAACGACGATCGTCGACGGTAGCGACATCGACCAATGGGGCGCCGCCGTGCGCAAGAACACGAAGCTGCTGTTCCTGGAGACCCCGTCCAACCCGACGCTGCGGCTGATCGACCTCAACATCGTCTCGGCAATAGCCCATGGGGTCGGCGCGCTACTGGTGGTCGACAACGTCTTCGCGACGCCATTGCTGCAAAAACCGTTCAAGCATGGCGCCGACATCGTCGTCTATTCGGCAACCAAGCATATCGACGGACAGGGGCGCTGCCTCGGCGGTGTCGTTCTGGCATCGCGCGAAATCCTCGATGGACCGCTGAAGGATTTCTACCGCCACACCGGCCCTTCGCTCAGCCCGTTCAACGCATGGGTGCTGCTGAAGGGGCTGGAAACCCTTCCGCTGCGCGTCGAGCGGCAGTGTTCCAACGCGGCCGCCGCGGCGGACTTGCTGGCCGGCAGCGCACATGTCGCCAGCGTTCTCTATCCCGGCCGGGCCGACCATCCCGACGCGGCGCTGGTGAAACGGCAAATGCTTGGCGGCGGCACCATGGCCGCGATCGACTTCAAGGGCGGCAAACAGGCGGCGTTCGCCTTCCTGAACGCACTGAAGCTGATCCGCATCTCCAACAACCTCGGCGATTCCAAGTCGCTCGCCACCCATCCGGCCACGACAACGCATCAGCGCCTGACGCCGGATCAGCGTGCGGAACTGGGGATCGGCGACGGCATGGTGCGGATTTCCTTCGGCATCGAGGGGCAGAAGGACTTGCTGGCCGATATTGACCGGGCACTTGCCAGCATCGCGTAAGGAGGCATCGCCCCTTGCAGGCGCCCCGGTCATGGGCTAGCGCTTGGCGCAGCACAAAAAGGGGCGTTCGGGGCGATGATCTTCAAAGCGGTCACCCATGGCATCGAGGTGATTGCCGAGCCGGAGTTTTCTCCGGAGCGGTCGGACCCCGATGAGGACCGTTATTTCTGGACCTATACCATCACGCTGACCAACCGCAGCGATCACCAGGCCCAACTGATCAGCCGTCACTGGGACATCGTCGACGAGGCTGGCGCCCGCCAGAGCGTCGACGGACCCGGCGTTGTCGGGGAGCAACCAGTGCTCGCTCCGGGCGCGCATTTCCGCTACACAAGCGGCGTGCCGCTCGCCACTCCGTCGGGCGTGATGAGCGGAAGCTACCGCATGCAGGCCGGCGACGGATCGCTGTTCGAGATCGACATTCCGGCGTTCTCGCTCGACAGCCCGCATGCGATCCGCGTCGTAAATTGAGCAGTCCGGGGGCGGCAGCGTGAAAGATTTCAGGCCGATCCTTCTCGTCAACGGCATCCTGCTTGCCACGCTGGGAGCACTGATGCTGATCCCGGCGTTCGCCGATCTTTTCTATTACAACCCCGACTGGGTCGTGTTCGCGGCCTCGGGCCTGATCACTGTTTTCGTCGGCGTGCTGATGTGGGCCGGCTCGCGCGGACAGGAGATACGGCTGACCACCCGGCACGGGTTTCTGATGACCACCCTGGCGTGGATTCTCCTGCCCGCTTTCGGGGCCGTGCCCTTCATATGGTCGCAGCCGGGCTTCTCGGTGACGGACGCCTATTTCGAAGCCGTGTCGGGGATCACGACGACCGGGGCCACGGTCTTTACCGGCCTCGACACCATGCCGCCGGGCATTCTTACATGGCGCGCGGTGCTGCAATGGCTCGGCGGCCTCGGCATCATCGTCATGAGCATCGCGGTGCTGCCCATGCTTCAGGTCGGCGGCATGCAGCTCTTCAAGGCGGAGGCTTTCGACACCGCCGACAAGATCTTGCCGCGCGCAAGCCAGATCGCGGCCTGGCTGGTCGGCATGTACCTGATCCTGACGCTGGCCTGCGCGCTGTCATACCATCTTGCCGGCATGCGGCTGTTCTACGCGCTGCTGCACTCCATGAGCACGGTGGCCACAGGGGGCTTCTCACCGCACGACGCCTCCATCGGCTATTACCAGTCGGCGGAAATCGAGACCATCTGCATCGTCTTCATGATCCTGGGCTCGCTGCCGTTCCTGCTCTACGTCGATGCCTTGCGCCGGGGACCGCAGCGGCTTTTCCGCGATGCGCAGGTGCGCACCTTCATTGCCATGGTGCTCGTATTCACGGTGGTGATCTGGCTGGAACGCGTGGAGGAAGGCGCCGCGCCGCTTTTCACCTTCCGCGAGACGATGTTCAATTTCGTTTCGGTGATGACGGGAACAGGCTTCGCCACCACCGATTTCAACCAGTGGGGCGGGTTGTCGATGATCGTCATCTTCACGGCGATGTGCCTTGGCGGCTGCGCCGGTTCCACATCCTGCGGCATCAAGACCTTCCGCTTCATGGTGCTGTGGGAGGACATCAAGCAACACCTCGTTTCCGTGGTCTCGCCGTCGCGCATCCACGTGAAGCGCTACAATGGCCGCCCGCTCGGAGATGACGTCTCCGCCGCCGTGCAGAGCTTCTTCTTCCTTTACGTGGCTTCGATCCTGGTGCTTGCGGCGCTCCTCGGCATGGCCGGGCTGGAACCCCTGACGGCGCTCTCGGGCGCAGCAACCGCCATCTCCAATGTCGGCCCCGGTCTTGGCGAAGAGATCGGGCCCGCAGGTAATTTCGCCGGCCTGCCCGGCATTGCAAAATGGCTTCTTGTGGGTGGCATGATCCTGGGCCGGCTGGAATTGTTCTCCGTGCTGGTGCTGTTCCTGCCGCGGTTCTGGCGGGGATAACATGAGCAGGCAAGCGGCAGCCAAGGACCTGATCGCGCGCCTCGTCGCCTTCGACACGACGAGCGAGAAGTCCAATCTCGAACTGATGAACTTCGTGCGCGGTTACCTGGGCGAGTACGGCATCGAATGCCATCTCACGCCGAACGAGACCGGCGACAAGACGAACCTGTTCGCAACCATCGGACCGGCGGAGCGGCCCGGCGTCGCATTGTCGGGCCACACAGATTGCGTGCCGGTGACCGGGCAGCCGTGGGACACCGATCCGTTCGCCGTGATCGAGAAGGACGGCAAGCTCTTCGGGCGCGGCACCTGCGACATGAAGGGCTTTGTCGCCATGTGCCTCGCCATGGTGCCGGCCTTCTGCGAGAAGCCGCTTTCAACCCCGATCCACCTCGCCTTTTCCTATGACGAGGAAGTCGGCTGCACTGGTGTCAAACCCATGGTCGGGCGTCTCGGCAAGGACTTGCCCATGCCGCTGGCGGTTCTGGTCGGGGAGCCGACGATGATGCAGGTGGTGGATGCCCACAAGGGCATCAGCGATTTCGAGACGGTCATCACCGGCTTCGAGTCGCATTCCTCGATGGACCTGGCCGGCGGCAACGCGATTTTCGCCGGTGCCCAGATTGTCGGCGAGTTGATGCGGCTGCGCGAGGACTACATTGCCACTGGCGATGCGACCGGACGCTTCACGCCGCCGTACTCGTCAATCCATGTCGGATGTATTTCCGGCGGCACGGCGAGTAACATCGTGCCGCGCCGTTGCGAAATCGAGTGGGAGATGCGCGCCCTACCCGAGCATAATTCCGCCGACGTGGAGCGCGCGCTGATGACATTCGCCGAACGCGAGCTTCTTCCAAAACTGCGAAGCGTTTCGCCGGACACATCGATCGTCACGACCAAGCTCGTCGATGCGCCGGGGCTTGCTCCCGATGCGGGCTCGGTTGCAGAAGTCCTCGCCAAAAGACTGACCGGCAGGAACGCCGTCGAGACCGTCTCTTATGCGACCGAGGCCGGGCATTTCCAGCTTGCGGGCGCACCAACCGTGGTCTGTGGCCCGGGCGACATCGCGCAAGCGCACAGGCCGAACGAATATATTTCGCTCGCGCAGGTCGATGCCTGTCTGGATTTCCTGGAGAAACTGACGCAAGCCTGCCGAACGGGCTTGTAAGTTACTCTTTGCCCACTTCGTTTTTCTGAAACTCGTAGGCCTGCGAGCAGAACTCGCACGTCACCTCGATAAGCCCGTCTTCGCGGACCATGCCGGCGACATCTTCGGCCGGAAAATTCGACAACATGTCGCGCACGCGGTCGCGGGTGCAGCGGCAGCGCTCCACCAGCTGCAGCGGCTCGAACACGCGGACGCCGCGCTCGTGATAGAGCCGGTATAGCAATTGATCGGACGTGACCGAAGGATCGGTCAGTTCGTGATCCTCGACCGTCTCGGTCAGGAAGCGGGCCTCGCGCCAGGCATCGTCCTCTTCCATCTCGACGTGTTCGGCGCCTTCGGGAACGTCTCCGGGATCAATGTCGCGCGGCGCGCTGCCACCATCGGGCAGATGCTGGATCATCACGCCGCCGGCGCGCCAGGCCCCATCCGAACCCGCTGAAAAGACTTCAGCGGCGGCAAGCCGCACGAAGGTCGGGATCTGTTCCGACTGGCGGAAATACTGATGAGCGGCATCTTCCAGCGAACCGCCATCGAGCGCGACGACGCCCTGATAACGGTTCATGTCCGTACCCTGATCGATGGTCATGACCAGCGCGCCCTTACCGAGCAGCTGACCCGGCTTTGCGTCTTGCGGCAGGGCCGCGATGGCTTCGGCATCGAAGCGCGCGCAAGCGCGAATCTGGTCCGGGGTATCGAAATCGACCACCAGCATCGAGACCGGACCGTCGGTCTGCGTCTGCAGGATGAAACGGCCGTCGAACTTGAGCGACGTTCCCAGCAGCGTGGTCAGCGCCACGGCTTCAGCAAGGCAACGCGAAACGGAAGTCGGATAGCCATGCCGGCGGATGATGCGATCGACCTCGGGCCCGAGCCGCACGAGACGGCCGCGCACATCGAGCGCAGGCACGGTGAACGGCTGGACAAAATTGTCCTCCGCCACGGCGGGGTTTGCTGCGGCTGCAGGCTTCTGCGTCATTACGCCTGCACCTGCCCGAGGCACCAGGCGAGAATACCCTTTTGCGCATGCATGCGGTTCTCGGCCTCGTCGAACACGACCGACTGCGGACCGTCCATGACCGAATCCGTCACCTCCTCGCCGCGGTGGGCGGGCAGGCAATGCATGAAGATCGCTTCGGGATCGGCCTCGGCCATCAGCTTGTCATTGACCTGATAGGGCTTGAGCATGTTGTGGCGGCGCTGGCCTTCGCTGTCGCCCATGGAAACCCATGTATCGGTGACGACGCAGTCGGCGCCTTTCACGGCCTCGAAGGGATCGTCGGTGACGCTGACTTCGGCGCCATTTTCAGACACCCAATCGACGAGTTCCTTCGACGGACGCAGTTCGCCGGGAGCCGCGATGCGCAGAGCAAAGTCGAAACGCTGCGCGGCATGCACCCATGACGCGGTGACATTGTTGCTGTCACCTGTCCAGGCGACCGTGCGGCCCTTGATCGAGCCCTTGTGCTCCTCGAAGGTCATGACGTCGGCCATGACCTGGCAGGGATGGGACTTGCGCGTCAGGCCGTTGATGACCGGCACCGTAGCGTTTTCGGCCAGTTCCTTCAGCGCGCCGTGATCAAGGATACGGATCATGATCGCATCGACATAGCGCGACAGCACCTTCGCCGTATCGCCGATGGTCTCGCCGCGGCCAAGCTGCATCTCGTCCGCGGTGAGATAAAGCGTCTCGCCGCCGAGCTGGCGCATGCCGACATCGAAAGACACGCGGGTGCGCGTCGAGGGGCGCTCGAAAATCATCGCCAGAACCTTGCCGACGAGAGGCTTCTCGTCACGGCCGTTGGCCTTGATCCGGTGCCCGGCATCGAGGATCAGCCGCAGTTCGTCTGCGGGCAATTCATGCAGGTCGAGAAAATGCTTCGGGCCGGTCATGCCGCATCCCCCTGTGCCTCGGCCTCGACGGCAGAGAAAGCGCCGTCCAGACGCTCAAGCGCATCGGCCACATCTTTCTCGTCGATAATCAGCGGCGGGAGCAGGCGCACGACATTGTCGCCTGCCGCGACAGCCAGCATTTTGCGCTCGCGCATAGCGGCAAGCACATCCTTGTTGGGAACCTTGCACTTAATCCCCAACATCAATCCTTCGCCGCGGATTTCCTCTATCGAGCCGGGATGCGCGTCCTGCAAGCCGGCCAGTCCCTGGCGCAGCCGCAGGGCAATATCGCGGACATGCTGCAGAAAACCCTCGCCCAGCACCACGTCGAGAACCGCGTTACCGACCGCGCAGGCGAGTGGATTGCCTCCGAAGGTCGAGCCATGGGTTCCAGCCACCATGCCGCTTGCCGCCTCTTCGGTGGCAAGGCAGGCGCCAATCGGAAAGCCGCCGCCAATGCCCTTGGCGATCGCCATGATGTCGGGCGTGATGCCGCTGGCCTGATGGGCGAAGAGGTAACCGGTCCGGCCAACACCGCACTGGATTTCGTCGAGAATGAGCAGGATGCCCTTCTCGTCGCATAGTTCGCGCAAGGCGCGCAGGCTCTTGGCGGGAAGGGCGCGCAAGCCGCCCTCGCCCTGAACCGGCTCGATCAGGATGCCCGCTGTTTCCGGCGTGATCGCGGCCTTCACCGCGTCGAGATCGCCGAAGGGAACCTGATCGAAGCCTTCAACCGCCGGGCCGAAGCCTTCGAGATATTTTTCCTGCCCGCCAGCGGCGATCGCGGCGAGTGTGCGGCCATGGAAGGCGCCCTCGAAGGTAATCAGCCGGTAACGCTCAGGGTTACCCTTCGCCCAGTGATAGCGGCGCGCCATCTTGATCGCGCACTCGATCGCTTCGGTACCGGAATTGGTGATGAACATCGTGTCGGCGAAGGTCGCCGCGGCAAGGCGCGCGGCAAGACGCTCCTGCTGGGGAATGCGGACGGCATTGGATGTGTGCCAGATCTTGCCCGCCTGCTCCGTCAGGGCCGCAACAAGGTGCGGATGCGCATGGCCCAGCGAATTGACGGCAATGCCGGCGGAAAAGTCGAGGAATTCGGTGCCATCCGCCGTATAAACGCGCGCGCCCTCGCCCCGTTCGAAAGCAAGATCGATCCGCGCATAGGTTGGCAACAAAGGCGTAATCACCGCGAAAGTCCTCCAAAGCCTGCCGGTCATCACAAAATGATACCGAAGCAGAAAATTATCCCGGGCAGGTTTTCTTCACACCACTGCCCCAAAACGAAAGACGCCGCCCCGGCGGGCGGCGCAGCGAACAAGCGTTATTCTATTGTTATCGCTCAGCAAGTCAATTCGCGGACGGCGTTTGGAGCAGGCTTATGCCGGCGCCGGCGCGGCTGACTTGTCCACCGGATATGACGCGCGGAATCGCAAGTTTGGGGAAAAGACCAAATCGTTTGCACGAGGACTCTTGCGGGCGAGTCCAGCGATGAGTTAAGTTTCTCTTAAGCACACCATATCTTGTGCGGCGGACAGTTCCAGCCTCAACTATTCGTCAGGACGCATCCAGGCCACGGATCGCGGACGAGGACGGATTCTATATACGGCCCGGACCATCCGCCGCCCGAATGCGGCAAGGAGACTTCTCATGGGATGGACCGACGAGCGGGTTGAACTCCTGAAAAAACTCTGGGCAGACGGCCTGAGCGCCAGCCAGATCGCGGCTGAACTTGGTGGCGTGACCCGCAATGCCGTGATCGGCAAGGTGCATCGGCTTGGCCTTGCCGGCCGCGCCAAGAGCACACGCTCCTCGACGCCGCGTCCGCGCGCCAAGCCGCGCGCGCCGAAGCCGACACCGCGCCTGCCGCAGTTTTCCGGCAATGCCGCCTTGCGGATGGACGAAGAGCAGGAACCCGTGGTGGTTGCTCCGCCCCGGCCCATGCTTGCGGAGATCGTCATTCCGGAAGAAGACCGGGCAACGATCCTCGAACTCAACGAGCATCGCTGCAAATGGCCGGTGGGCGATCCGACGAGTTCGGACTTCTATTTCTGCGGCCGCCATTCCGGTCCCAACGGCCCCTATTGCGACGACCACGCAAAGGTTGCCTATCAGCCTAGCAACGACCGCCGGCGCGACCGGGGCTAGAGTACCGGGCGAAAAGCGGGACTTGGCTTTTCGCGAAAACGATACGGCTGCGATAAAGCTGGAAAAGGCGCGCCGATGAAATCGGAGCGCCTTTTTTCATGACCGCCCGAAGGACTTTAAATCAGGCTGCGGCGAAACGTTCGTCGAAGGCGTAGCCGGTGCCGCGCACGGTGCGGATCGGGTCTTTTGCGCGGGCGCGGTTGATCGCCTTGCGCAGCCGCCCGACATGAACGTCGACCGTCCGCTCGTCGACATAGACATCGCGGCCCCAGACACCGTCGAGAAGCTGTTCGCGGGTGAAAACCCGGCCCGGCGAACGCATCAGGAATTCAAGCAGGCGGAACTCGGTCGGCCCGAGATGAATTTCGCGGCCAGAACGCTCCACGCGGTGGGTTTCGCGGTTGAGCGTGATGTCGCCCGCCGACAGCACGTCCGACATCAGCTCGGGCCGGGAGCGGCGCAGCATCGCCTTCACCCGCACCATGAGTTCCGGGATCGAGAACGGCTTGACGACATAGTCGTCGGCGCCGGTCGCGAGCCCGCGGATGCGTTCGCTTTCCTCACCGCGCGCCGTCAGCATGATGATCGGCAGACGCTGCGTTTCGGTGCGCGAGCGCAGGCGGCGGCACAGTTCGATGCCCGACAGCCCGGGCAGCATCCAGTCGAGCAGGAGCAGGTCGGGAACCCATTCCTTGAGGCGCGTTTCCGCCTCATCGCCACGGGCAACGGACTCGACCCTGAATCCTTCCGCTTCGAGATTGTAGCGAAGCATCAGCGTGAGGGCTTCCTCGTCCTCCACGATCAGGATCGTCGCCGTCATTTGAGCTATTCCATCGATATGTTGGGGAGCACTCAATCATCAGCCTCCGCAGGTACCGTCGCGAGGCTGGATTCATCGCTCTTGGGCCGTTCGGCGGTGAGCGTCTCGCCGGTCGCGACATAATAAATGGTTTCGGCGATATTGGTCGCGTGATCGCCGATGCGCTCGATGTTCTTTGCCGCGAACAGGAGGTGGGTGCACAGCGTAATGTTGCGCGGATCCTCCATCATGTAGGTGAGCAGCTCGCGGAAGATCGAGGTGTAGACGGCGTCGAGATCGCTGTCGCGATGCCAGACATCCAGCGCCTTGCCGGAATCGCGGCGGGTATAGGCATCGAGTACGTCTGTGAGCTGATGCAGCGCGATTTCGGATATGTGATCGAGACCGCGGATGATGCGCGCCGGCTGCGACTGGTCCTGAAGCGCGACGACGCGCTTGGCAATGTTCTTGGCCAGATCACCGATGCGCTCCAGATCGGAGGCGATCTTCACCGCCGAGACAATCTCGCGCAGATCGTTGGCCATCGGCTGGCGCCGCGCGATCATCTGGATCGCCAGTTCCTCGGTCTCACGCTCCAGATCGTCGATACGCACATCGTCGTCGATGATCTTCAGCGCCGATTCGCTGTCCTGCTTCTTGATCGCGGCGTTTGCCTCGGTCAGCGCCATTTCGCACAGGCCACCCATCTGGGTGATGCGGACGGCGAGTTCGCGCAACTCGTTGTCGTAACGCGTGACGATATGGTCGGTCATGAAAGTCTCTCCCTGGCGTCAGGCGTTTAGCCGAAGCGGCCGGTGATGTAATCCTGGGTCCGCTGGTCCTGCGGATTGGTGAACATGCTGTCGGTGTCGCCCACCTCGACGAGAATGCCGAGATGGAAGAACGCGGTGCGCTGCGAAACGCGGGCGGCCTGCTGCATCGA
>JAGRLC010000029.1:22585-22714 GCA_020441995.1 Rhodobiaceae bacterium | reverse complement strand
GCCCCGTGCCCGGCTCGTGCAGACGGTCGGAAACCTCGTTGTAGAGACCGGCCTTCTTCAGGCTGGAAACAACGATGTCCTCGAGATCCGACTTGTTGCGGGCGATGCCGTGAATGCGCGGGCCATAGG
>JAGRLC010000029.1:279-22561 GCA_020441995.1 Rhodobiaceae bacterium | reverse complement strand
GCTTCTGGAACACCATGCCGACACGGGCGCGCAATTCCACGACATCAATCGATTTGTCGTAGATGTCCTCGCCTTCCAGCTCGATGGTGCCGGTGACGCGAGCGATATCGACCGTGTCGTTCATCCGGTTGAGACAACGCAGGTAAGTCGACTTGCCGCAGCCGGAAGGGCCGATCAGCGCCGTTACTTCCCGCTCGCCTATATCCAGGTCGACATTGAAGAGGGCCTGCTTGGCGCCGTAATAGACGCAAACATTACGCGTGTGCATCTTGATGTGCTCCGGCGTCGGGCCGCTCATCACGGTTTCCCAGCGTTCGGGCGCGGTTTCGGCTTCGGCTACGCTCATCGCGTGATCCTCTCAAACTCTCTTGTTACGGTTTTACCAGCGGCGCTCGAACTGCCGGCGCAGGATGATGGCGATCAGGTTCATCATGAACAGGAACACCAGCAGCACGATGATCGCGCCCGAGGCGCGCTCGACGAACGCCGGGTCGGCGCGCTGCGTCCAGTTGTAGACCTGAACCGGCAGAGCCGCCGCGGGATCGAAAAACCCTTCCGGCGGGGCGGCCGGGAAATCGCGGACGAAGGCGACCATGCCGATCAGCAGCAGCGGCGCTGTTTCGCCCAGTGCCTGGGCAAGGCCAATGATGGTACCGGTCAGGATACCGGGCATCGCCAGAGGCAGCACATGGTGGAACACCGCCTGCATTTTGGAAGCACCGACCCCGAGCGCCGCCTCGCGGATCGAAGGCGGCACCGCCTTCAGGGCCGCGCGTGTCGCGATGATAATCGTCGGCAGGGTCATCAGCGTCAGCACCAGCGCACCAACCACGGGGGCTGACTGCGGCAGGCCGGCGAAATTGATGAAGATCGCCAGACCGAGCAGGCCGAAGACGATGGAGGGCACCGCCGCCAGATTGTTGATGTTCACCTCGATCAGATCGGTGAAGCGGTTCTGCGGCGCGAATTCTTCCAGGTAAATCGAGGCCGCGATGCCGATCGGCAGCGACATGACCAGCACCAGGATCATCATGTAGGCCGAACCGATGATCGCGATGCCGAGACCGGCTGCTTCGGGACGCAGCTCGGAGGCGTCGGGATCGGTCAGAAAGCCCATATTGAACCCGACGTCGAGCATGCCGGCCGCACGCATCCGGTCGGCAAGCTGGAGCTGTCCGGGCGTGACGTTGCTGTCGAGCTCGGCCGTCTCCATCGTCACCCGGCCCTTGTAATAGCCGTCGATGCGGCCATTGGCGTAGGTGCGGAAATTGATCGTCTGATCGAGCATGTCCGGATCGGCGAGCACGCGGTCACGCAATTGCGCCGGAGCCTCCTTGGAAAGCAGACCGGAGATGTCCTTGTCGGAAATACCTTCGGTCGAAACCCCTTTGGCTTCCAGGTCGGCTATCAGCGCCTTTTTAAGCAGGTTGCCGTAGCCGATCGTGGTGACCTTGGCCATTTCGCCGGGATCGCGGTTGCCCTTCTTGTCGAGCACGGATGAGTCGAGCGTCACGTCGAAGGCGACAAAGGTCTGGCGGAAAGCGCTGACGCCGTTCGACAGGATCGAAACGAGCAGAAACACCAGCGCCAGCACCGCAATGGATACGGCACCAATACCGAGCATGCGAAACCGTGCTTCGGCGGCATAGCGGCGCTTGATGCCGATGTCGCGGCGCTTGTTTCCGGTCATGTCATCTCCGGTGGCAACCGGGGCGGAGGCGGAAATCTCGGACATTATTCGTACTGCTCCCGGTATTTGCGCACGACGTAGAGCGCGACGATATTCAGCCCCAGCGTCACGACAAAGAGCGACAGGCCGAGGGCGAAGGCGACGAGTGTTTCAGGCGAGGCGAACTCGGTGTCGCCGGTCAGCTGGCTGACGATCTTCACGGTAATCGTCGTCATCGCCTCGAACGGATTGACGCTGAGCTTGGCGGCAGCCCCCGCGCCCATAACCACGATCATCGTCTCGCCGATGGCGCGGCTGGCGGCCAGCAGGATGGCGCCGACAATGCCCGGCAGGGCGGCGGGAAGGATCACCTTCTTGACCGTTTCCGACTTGGTGGCGCCCAGGCCGAGCGAACCGTCGCGCATCGCCTGCGGCACCGCGTTGATGACGTCATCGGACAGCGAGGAGATGAACGGGATCACCATGATCCCCATCACCAGACCCGCGGTCATCACAGAAGAAGAAGACGCGCCAAGGCCGAGCGGCTGGGCGAAATAATCGCGCAGCATCGGGCCGACCGTGATCAGGGCGAACAGACCGTAGACGATGGTCGGGATGCCGGCGAGCAGCTCGATGGTCGGCTTGGCCACGGACCGCACGGCATTGGAGGCGTATTCGGCGAGATAGATCGCCGCCATCAGCCCGATGGGAACGGCAACGGCCAGCGCGATGAAGGAGACGTAGAGCGTGCCCCACAGCAGCGGCAGGATGCCGAGATCCGACCCGCCGCGGAACTGCGGGTTCCAGGTCGGGTTGAAGAAGAAATTCTGCGCCGGATAGAGGCGGAAGAAGTGCACCGTTTCAAATACGAGAGAAAGAACGATGCCCAGCGTCGTCAGGATCGCCACGGTGGACGACAGGATCATCAGCCCCTTGATCGCGGCTTCGGAAACATTGCGGGCACGATAGCGTGGCGTGATCCTGGAATAGGCAAAGGCGGCTCCGGCCAGGGCAAGCGCCACGCCGACGATGGTCATCGCGAGCCTGCCGATGCTTGTCAGCGCACGGAATTCCTTGGCGGCCAGAAAGACGTTCTGGCTGACATTGGACCCGATCGCCACCCCGACATCCGCAAGCCGGCCGCGCACATCGGTCAGATCGGCGCGCATGCTGTCGAGTTCGCTCTTGGTCAGCGTGCCTTGAGCCATCGCCACGTCGATGCCGTCGGCGATGCGGCGGACATCGGCCATGACCAGGCCAAGCGTGCTGCCATCGGGGATATCGGCGGGCGAGATCATCGCGGAAACGCGGCTCTCGATCACCAGCGGTTGCGCCAGCAACCAGACCAGCATGACCAGAAGCGCGGGAACCGCGGAGAAGAGAAAAACGGATTGCCCGTAGTAGCCGGGCAGCGAATGCAACTTGCGGATATCGCCACCCGCCGATGACAGGGCGCGCCGGCGCCCCAGCAAAAATCCCGCCAACGCGATAACCAGCACGATCAGGATGAGAAGGCCGATATTCATGACAGGACCTGCGGACAATTAGGAGAAGAAACGAGCGGCGCCCGGAGGCGCCGCCCTAAAGGCTTATTCGGCTCAGTTGAGCGGGGGCATCGGCTTGCCGCCGTTCGCCACCATTTCCTGGGTCTTGGCGAGCTCGGGGTCCGAAACCAGACCGTAGGCGGCCAGCGGGCCGTCAGGACCGGCCATGTCGTCGGAGACGAAGAAGTCGATGTACTCCTGCAGGCCGGGGATCACACCGAGATGCGCCAGCTTGACGTAGAAGAACAGCGGACGCGACACCGGGTATTCGCCCTTGGCGATCGTCTCGGTCGAAGGCGTGACGCCGCTCATCGTGGCAACGCGAAGCTTGTCGGTGTTGTTCTCGTAGAACGACAGGCCGAAGACGCCGATGGCGTTCTTGTTGGCGTCGAGGCGGGCCAGCGTCTCGGTGTAGTCACCGTCGATGTCGACCGAAGCGCCGTCGGTGCGCAGCTGGATGCAGGCCTTGCCAGCGGCTTTCTTGTCGCCGCCATTCTCTTCCTTGTAGATCTCGAAAGCGCCGGTGGCTTCGCAGCCGGCTTCCAGGACCTTCTCGTCGAAGACTTCGCGGGTGCCGTGCTTGGTGCCGGGGATGAAGGCCAGGATGTCCTGCGCCGGCAGGGCGTCGTTGACGTCCTTCCAGGTCTTGGCGGTGTTGTCGACGAGCTTGCCGTCCTTCACGACCTTGGCGGCCAGGGCGTTGTACCAATCGGCCGGGGTGAAGGCGAACTCGGCGCCGTTGATGTCGGAGGCAAAGACGATGCCGTCATAACCGATGCGGACTTCCATGACGCCATCGACGCCATTGGACTTGCAGTTGTCGATATCGGACTGCTTGATGCGGCTGGAAGAGTTGGCGATGTCGATGGTGNNTGGTGTTCTCGCCGACGCCTTCGCACAGCGCCTTGCGGCCTGCGCCCGAGCCACCGCCCTGGACAACCGGGGTCGGGAAATCGAAGTTCTCACCGAAAGCCTCGGCGACGATGGTCGCGTAAGGAAGAACGGTGGACGATCCCTTGATCTGAATTTCGTCACGCGCCATGGCCGGCGCGGAAACGACTGCGCCAGCAATGGCGAACGCTGCGATAGCGGTAATGGAAGTGGTCTTCACGACGACTCTCCTGTGCTTTGAATCCTGCCGCTCTCACGTTTCGCGGTCGGCGGCTCTCCTCCGGACTTGCCGGAGATGTTTGTCGCTTCCTGACTGCATAGCCATCAGGAGCGAACGCGGCGGACCATAGGAGCCGTTGATCAACGTTATATGACAGTAAGATTGCGCTTATGTGACAGTATAAAGCATTGATATATATTCGTTTTATGAAAATCGCCTGTGGAAAAATCAATCAGACCGCGCCGCATCGAAACGAACGCGGAATGCCGCGCCATGACCGACCTTGCTGTCGATGGCCAATGACGCGCGGTGCCGGTTGAGAATATGCTTGACGATGGCGAGCCCCAATCCTGTGCCGCCACGCTCCCGGCTGGTGGTTACATCGGCCCGATAGAACCGCTCGGTCAGGCGCGGCAGGTGCTCAGGCTCTATGCCCGGGCCGAAATCACGCACGCTTGCCTCGATGCGATCGGGCTGGCCGGGCTTGTCCGGCACGCGGGACAGGGACACCTCAACCTTTTCCCCCGATGCGCCGTACTTGATGGCGTTCTCGATCAGGTTCTGGAACACCTGCATCAACTCGTCGGGTTCGCCCGTCACCGTGAACGCATCGGCGTTCTCGGGTATGGAGAACGCAATCGCGACGCCGTTCTCGCTGGCGATCGGCTGCAAGGCATCGACGACATGCCCGATGGTCTTGGTCAGATCGACCTTGCCGGACGGGCGCAGATGCGCCTTCTGCTCTATCCGGCTCAATGACATCAGGTCGTCGATCAGGCGCGCCATCCGGCTGGCCTGTGTGGCCATGATGCCGAGGAACCGTTCCCGCGCCGCCGCGTCGTTGCGCGCGGGGCCCTGAAGCGTCTCGATGAACCCCATCAGCGAGGCCAGCGGCGTGCGCAGCTCGTGGCTGGCATTGGCGACGAAGTCGCTGCGCATACGTTCCAGCCGCTGCTGGCCGGTCAGGTCACGCAACAGGATGAGGACATCGGACTGTTTTTTGTCAGCGCCCGCCGCGACCGGAGCGACATGGGCTTCAAACAGCCGGTCGTCCGGCACCTTGGCCGAATATGTCACGCGCACCGGAATGTCAGCCAGACGCGCGCTGCGAACAGCTTCGGACACCTGCGGATTACGTATGACGAAGCTGAAGGGAACACCGGCCTCGTGTTTGCCGACGAGCTCGGCGGCAACCGGGTTCATGGCCTTGAGGCGCATATCGTGATCAATCAGCAGCACCGCGTCCGGCAGGGCCGCCATGACAGCGGCTTCATGCGCGGGCTGTTGGCGTTCGGCGACAGCAGGCAAGACCTTCATCGGGTCTTGCCTCCGTGCCATGGAGGCAGAGCGCAGCATCCAGGCGAGCACCAGCGACACACCGACGAAGGGAATGCCTATTTTCGCAGGCAAGCCATTGGACAGCAGCCAGACAAGGGCGACAGCGGCCGCACCGGCAAAAGCGGGCCACCACTGTGTCAGCGATGCAGGCAGGGCATTCGGCTTCCGTTCCCGCTTCCCGTCGCTTGCCGTCATCTGTTCGCCGTCAGACATCGAATGTTTCCGTTCCGGTTTACCGGTCCATATCACGCTGCTGCTATCTACTATCAGCGCAAGCCGATTGCCATGGCAGGTTACGTGACGCGAGTGCTAGATTCCGCTTTGACAGTAGTTCGCCGTGGCGATTCATGGAGGCCGCATGGGCAAGAAAAACAACGAAGAGAAAGCCGCCGCAACACGCGAGCCATTCGACATAGACGCGCCGGAGTTGCCCGAATGGATCGACGAGCACGCGCTGACATCAGGCGGCTATCCCTATGACAAGAGGATGAAACGCAAGAAATATGAACGCCATCTGCATAAGCTGCAGATCGAGCTGATGAAACTGCAACGCCATGTGATCGATACCGGAGAGCGGGTCGCAATTGTTTTCGAAGGGCGCGATTCAGCCGGCAAGGGCGGCACCATCCACCGGGTCACTCAGCATCTCAATCCACGGCAGGCGCGGGTTGTCGCATTGCCCAAGCCGACGGAAGTCGAAGCCGGACAGTGGTACATGCAGCGTTACGTGACACAGATGCCCACACGCGGCGAAATCGTGATCTTCGACCGCTCCTGGTACAACCGGGCCGGCGTCGAGCCGGTCATGGGTTTTTGCACGCCGGAGGAAACGCGGCAGTTTCTCGATACCGTTCCGCGGTTTGAACGCATGATGACCGACGATGGTATCCGGCTCATCAAGTTCTGGCTCGACATCGGCCATGAGATGCAGCTCAAGCGGCTGCATGCGCGCCGTCACGATCCGCTGAAGCAGTGGAAGCTGTCGCCCATCGACATCAAGGGCATGGCGCTCTGGGACGAATACACCCGCGCCCGGGACACGATGCTGAGGCGCAGCGACAACATCCATGCGCCATGGACCATCGTGCGGTCCAACGACAAAAAACGCCTGCGGCTGAACGTGATCCGCTCGCTGCTTGGCGAGATCGTTTACAACGACCGCGACATGGAGGCCATTGGGCAACCCGATCCGAAGCTGGTCCATACCGTCGACCAGTTTTTCGCCGGAGGATAAAAGATGGCGATCGGCGGCATCCCTCCGGGAGGATCGGGCGCCAGCGGCGCACCGCCGACACTTGCCGACGCGCTTGCCGGGCTGAAAGCCGGCGATGTCGTCACCGCCCGCGTACAGCAGGCGGTTGCCAATACAGCGCGCCTGGCCATCGGCCGCGCGGTGATCGATGTGCTGACGCAAGTGGCGCTGAAGCCCGGCACGACGGTTGCGCTTCAGGTTCAGCGTTCCGACAGCGGCGTTACGCTCCAGGTCGTTCAGCCGGAGGCCGGACAGGCGCAGCAAACGACGGCGCAAACCGCCCGCCCCTTGCCGGCAGTCACACAGCAGCCACAGGTTCCGCAAGGCGGTCAAAGCCCCGCACAACCACCAGCCCCGCAAACAGCGCAATCTTCACCGCCGCAAGCACCTTCCGGCGCGCCACAGCATACAGCGCCGCGCGCGCCCGTCCCCACACCAAGCGCGGCCGGCCAGCAGCCCGTCATCGTGCAGGCGGCGCAAACGGGCACGCCCACCCAAACCGTTTCAGCCGGTCCGCCACAAGCACCGGCAAGCGCCGCCAATCCGCCCAGCGCCGCCCAGCCGGGCGTTCCGGCACAAGCTCCACCCACGGTGACGGGCCAGCAACCGCAACCGGCACAACCGGGAAGCCCGGCGCAGCCGGGGACGCCGCAACCATCAAGCCCCGCTCCCGCTTTGCCTGCGGGAACCGGTGCACCCGCTTCAGCACCCACGCCGGTCACGGTCGTTGCCGGCCAAACGGGCGGGCAACCGCAAGTTCAGCCCGCGCCAGGTATCGGTTCCACCGCGCAGGGCACAACCACGCCGCAGCCCGCAGGCCCCGGCAACGTCACACCTCAAGCCGCTGCGCCCCCTCAATCGCCACAACCCGCAACCCCGCGCGCCTCCGCGACACCACCGCCCGCGAACACCTCGCCGGGCAGCCCGCAGCCGCAGTCATCAGCCCCCATCCAGCAGACGCCGCAAACGCAACAGGTCGAGCAGGTGCAGGCCGTGGCGACGGCGCGGGCGCAGGCGGCATCGGTTCAGACCGGGCTTGCCCCGGTGTTCTCCAGCCTTGAAGCGGTTTTGAACCAGCCGGGCCGGCCACGGCTCGAGCCTTCCGTGGAAGCTGCGGCGCGGCAGCTGCTGGGACTGAAGGTGCCTTCGGAAAAGCTTGCCGAGCCGGCGAGTCTGCAAAGCGCGTTGAGAGCCAGCGGCCCGTATCTGGAAGCGGCCCTCGCGCGCGGCCTCGCGCCGCCGCAGGGCGATCTGAAGAATGCCTTGCTCGCCTTGCGCAATGTCCTGAAAAGCGTTCTCGGCGACACAGCGCCGAGGTTGCCCGCAACCGGCGGGCAAACCCATCCGGTTCCGGATCAGGGTTCCAATCCGCAGGCGCAAAGGCCTGCCCCGCCTTCCATTCCGCAAGGGGCCGACGCTGCCGAAATCATGCGCCAGCTTGCCGCCGACACCGAGGGCGCGCTTGCCCGCGTACGGTTGCTGCAGATCGCGAGCCTGCCGGATGCGGACGGCGTTCCGCGCCAGGACGGCGCACCGGAAAACCAGCCGCGCGTCTGGCAGATGGAAGTGCCGATCGGTACCGGGCGCGAGGCAAGCGTGATGGGCATCCGGATCGAACGCGACAAACGCGCAAAGAAGGGGGATCGCGGCGACGGCACCGTCTGGCGCGTGCGGCTGGCGCTAGAACTTGAAGACGCAGGCGCAATCTCGGCCGCCATCGCCTATGCGCCGCCGCAGGTCTCCGTTTCGATCTGGGCCGAGCAGCCCGAGACCTCACGGATACTCAGGGACAACGCCGGCCTGCTCGACGATGCCCTGCGTGCCGCCGAACTCGACGTGGACGGGATTGACGTTCAGACCGGACGCGCGCCCGACACCAAACGCCCGCGCAGCGCGCTGCCCGTTGGCGGCCTCTACGACCGGGAGGGGTGATGAGCGGCAAGAATGATACCGGCAAGCACGATGTCGCTGTCGCACTGGGCTATGACCACGGCACCGGCGAGGCGCCGCGCGTGCTGGCCAAGGGGCGCGGCGCGGTTGCCGAGCGCATCATAGAAAGCGCACAGGAGCACGGCGTCCATGTCGAGGAAAATCCGATCCTTGCCGAAGCCCTGTCACAGGTCGAACTGGACGATAAAATCCCCGAAGACCTCTACCGCGCCGTGGCCGAAGTGATTTCCTTCGTGCTCTACCAGACACGGAACAAACGCTAGACGCTCTTCCCAAAAAAGACGGGGGCCGAAGCCCCCGCCGATGTTTCCTGTTTCCTCACGCGATCACTGGATCTGGATCGTTCCCAGGTTGGGAACCTGGATCTGGACCTTGACACAGCGGCCATTGACCAATGTCTCACCGCGCGGGCAGATCACGGGGCGAGTCTGGTTCGGATTGATCTCCGACTGGATAGGAACGCATTTGCCCCTCACCAAACGCTGGCCGCGCGGGCATGTGATCCGGATCGGACGGCACTTGCCGTTACGCATCTCCGTACCCGGCGGGCAGGTGATGACGATCGGCACGCACTTGCCGTTCTTCAGAACCGTGCCGCGCGGGCAATCGATCCGGATCGGACGGCACTTGCCGTTCACCAGTTCCTGACCACGCGGGCAGATCTGGATACGGACGCATTTGCCGTTCCGCAAAACCTCACCCGGCTTGCAGAAGATCAGGATCGGTTCGCACCTGCCGTTCACCAACCGCTGGCCACGCGGGCAGACGATCGGCACGCACTTGCCATTGCGGAACTCCGTACCGCTCGGGCAGTCGACGCGGATCGCACGGCAGCGTCCGTTGCGGTACTCGGTTCCGGGTGGGCACTCGACGATGATCGGACGGCACCTGCCACCGCGGAACTCCTGTCCACGCGGGCATTCGACAACGATGTTGCGGCACTTGCCGTTGCGGTATTCGGTACCGCGCGGGCAAATCGACACGCACTTGCCGCCCGACAGCTTCTCGCCCGCATCGCACTTCGGCGCCGGCGGAGCCGTAACCTTCGTGGTGACGCAATAGGCGTTGTCATCGGCGAAGTCGTCGACAAACGGCTGCGACAGGCTTTCGTCACCGGTGAGGCCGAGACGCTCCAGGGTTTCCGGCGTGATCGTGCCGGTTACGGCAAGGCCGTTGTTTTCCTGGAAGCGGCGCAGCGCATCGGCAGTCCGGCGGCCATAGGCACCATCGATGGGGCCGGGGTCGTAACCCAGATCGTCGAGGGCCTGCTGCACCGAAGCAACATCGGTACCGCGACGGACCGTGCCGCCGGCTTCGCCGCCGAGATAACCGCAGTTCTCCAGTCCGTTGCGGCGCAACGTACTGTTGTTGGGCACCTCGAAGGTAATCGCCAGCGAGACCGACTGACCCGGAGCAAGCGTCGTATCCGGCCTGCTGCAGATCATACCGTTGCTGGCCTGCAAGCATGTCCAGTCAGAGGGCGAATGCCCCTGGTAGACGATGCCGGGACCAGATGGCACGTCGGAGATCACCACCGTTCCATTGTACGGCGACTGGCTCTCGTTACGGACCACCAGGGTGAACGTGCACTCCTGCTGGGCCTGACAGCTGCCTGGCGCCGTCTTGGTGATCGACAGATCGACCTTCGGCTCTTCCTGCGGCGGAGGAGGCGGAGGCACCTTGTCGTCAGGATTGTCATCCTGAGCGACCATCGGCGACTTGGCGCAATCCTCGTCGTTCGCCGCATTCCCATCGCGGCTGCCGGGCTGCTGGTGGATTTCCGCACAGTTTTCCACCATGACCCAGTTCTCGTCAGAGAGATCCGGGATCACCTTGAACGACATCTCGACAAAGCCGCCCACCGGCAGGTCCGCATCGGGATAGGTGCACTCGAGAGTTGTTGCATTACCCTCGCAAGTCCATGGAGCAGGCACAGCCATCACACCAGGGAACTTGTAGGGCTTGCCCTCGGCGGAATCCTTGAACGTGATGTCGCCCTTGTGCGCATCGGGGCCAAGATTCGTGATCCGGACCTTGAACTCGCACGGTTCGCCGGGAACACAGGCTCCCTGACCATCGTAGGTCTTCTCAAGCTTCAGATCCCAGCGCGGCTGGTCGCCGCCATCGGGACTGTCCTCGCAGTCGGGCGGGATCACCACGATGAGTTCGGTCGAGCAGCACAGGGCAAAGCCATCGGGCAGGTCCTGCACCACGCCGACATCGCCACTGCCCTCGATGGACAGCGTGATGGCGCTGCCGGGCGTTGCCCCGACAATGGCGAGCTCGGTGTAATAGGTGCCCGCAACGACCGGCACGGCAACCTCGGTTTCCAGCGATCCCATCACATCGATGGAGACGCCGGGCGTGAGGACGCTGACGACCACGAAGTCGGGCGATTCCGTTTCACCGCTGACAATCACGGTGTATTCGCCATCCTTCTCGCCGCAATAGACCTTGGCATTGCCCGAAAGGCAGGCTTCGCCACGATCCGGGCGTCCCGGATCGGCCGGGTCCGGCACGCAAGACGCCGGATCGACCGTAACCTCGGTCGGCGTTCCGGTCTTGGTGATGGTGCCGAGGCCGCCACCGGGCGGCACGGATTCAAGACCAAGCGCATAGTCCACGAAACCGCCGTTGCTGGCGATCAGAACGTCGAGCTTTGCGACGTGCGAGAACGTATGCGGCACTGGCATGCCGGGCTGCACTTCGGCGACGCCGCGCAGCCTGATGGTGCCGACATCGCCATCACCGTTCGCATCAAAAGGAAGAAGCCCGGTAACACCGCTGGTTAGGCGGTCGCTGTCACGCAAGCGGCTTTCGATAGCAGGCGAGGCTCCAGCACCGTCACCTTGAGCAGTGACACTGATCCACTTCAATCCAACGGGCAGGTCGCTGGTAATATTGATTGCCAGCTGACCGCCGCCCTCAGCCTGCACGGCGGCCTGGATATCCGGCGGGATTGAAAGCACGATCTCGTAGATCACCGTGTTCGTGCGGCAATCGTAGGTCGCGGCTTGAGTGAACCTGCCGGCGATTTCGTCGGCAGCCTTCGCGGGCTGCACGGCAAGCGCCGCAACCAGGAAAGCGAAGACGAACGCGAGAGCAGCATAAACGCGTGCCATCGTGTTGCGGGCGGAGAATGTGAAAGCGTTATGCATTGTCATCACTCCCCGAGCCACAGAGCTTCAAGCTCTTCGTCTGTAAGTATTCCGCCATCCGGCCCCTCGCAGAGGACTTCCGGATAAACGTCGACGATGGTCGCCTTGCAGCACGGGAAGACGCCGCCGGCCGCCGCGTCAGCTCCGCGGTACAGGCAGACATCCATCTCGAACCAGTTTCCGAGCGGACCGTCGACCTCGACGGAGAGGTTGCCGTCGCCCAGCGGCTGACGCCGCGGCACGACCGAGAAACCCGGTGTCGGTGTCGTCGTCTGTACGGTGTCGAGAGCAAGGCTCGAGCGGTTACGGACATAAAGCCTGTAGTAGCGCCCGTCGGGACCGACCTCGCAGCTCCAGCGCCGCTCGATTGTCAGGCAGGCGCGGTCGCGCGGGACCGGGTCGCCGCCATAGTCCACCGGCGGACGGAAAGGACCTTCACAGACACGGAAGGCTTCAACGTCGCCCATGTGACCGAACGTATCGGGTTCGCCGGCCTCGCCATCGAAATCGGCGAAATAGGCACCGAAGGGCGGCACGTTAAGCGGACGCACCAGCGGCAGGGCATTGCCCTGCAGGCCGTTGATCTCAAGGGCACCGCCGGGAAGCAGCACATCCTGCATCGCCGGCTCTTCGGGATTGCGGAGCTGTTCGCCCGTCGACCAGAGGTAGCCGCCGCAGGCGCCGGTGTTGAGATAATTGTCCCTGGTGTAGTCGTAATTGATGGTCACGCCGCCATTGGCATTGCGCAACTCGCCACGGAAGCCGATGGCGTATTCATCCGGCTCCTCGACCCAGCGCGAGGGCGTTGCCGGATCGTCCGGGTCCTCGAGCACAAAACGCAGCACGCGGGCTTCGCCCTCGGCGGCAAATGTCTTGTAGTCGTAACCGCCTGTTTCCGTACCGCGCTGGGCAAGGATCATGCGTCCCTGCGGATCGAAAACGATGTCGGAAATCTCGAACGGCTGCGGCGCCGGAGGCACATCAAGCTCCCAGCGCGGGTCATCCGCGAAGCTGCCGTCGGTGTTGATGCCGACCGACCAGATTTGCGGACCGGCGGCAACGGCGTAGTAAAGCCGATCGCCATGAACCGCGAGACCCCACACACGGCGGCGGGGATCGGGAAGCGCCCAGGTGGATGAATCGTTCACATCGAACGCACCATCCTGGATGTCCAGGCGGTTTGACGGATCGAATGCCTGAGCGCCCATGCCGGCAGCGGTCCGGCCCGCGACGCCATGATCGAAGGTGCCGAGATCGTTGCCGTTGCGGTCGAGCCGGTGGATCATCCCGGTGTCGCGATCGGACACGTAGAACATGCCGCGGCGCGAATAGAAGACGATGTTGCCAAGACCTGCGCCGGTATTGGCGAAACCGTCTAGCGCGATGTTGGCGAACAGGCTGACCTCGCCGGTTCTGCCGTTGATCTTCCAGACCGAACCGGGGCCGCCGGCGGGATCGGCCGTGCCCCACTGACCTTCCATGAAGGTCGCGTCGGGCGCGCCGTTCATCAGGCGTTCGGGGCGGCCGTCACCATCGGCATCCGGCAGCACGATGTGCAGGCCGAACGCGGACGTCGCGGTGACATAGATGTTGGGATACTTGAGATCGTCGAGCGCGGTGCCGAATACCAGGCCCGTCTGCGAAACGGGAACCGAGAAATGCGTCGGCGCGTCAATCTGCTGACCCGTGGGCGGGTCTTCGGGGAAGGATACGTCGAGGACGCGGACCGCGGGCCTTGCCGGGTCTATCAGCGTCTCGTCGATAATCTCCGGGCCGGGCGGAACCTCGTCGCCGGGGATATAGGTTCCCGGGAAGCCGGTCACCACGAGCTGGCCGGGATACATGATCCCTTCCCAGTCGGCATCCTGCGCCCTAGCTGATTGTGGAAAGTTGATTACTGCCGCTGTGGCAAACGCCGCAACAAGACTTAACGAACGTAAAAAACGCCCTGCTTGCCGCGCCGAGGTGATCCGCTCCGCGGAATTCCCTCTCATGGCCATCCTCACCGTTCGCCGGTTTCCCGGTCGTGGTGCCCCCGCTAGTCGGGAGCTTACGCTACGACATCGGGGCGGCACAACCGGACCGCTATACGTAAAAGTACGTATAAAGCCAGTTTGCTTACGAAGACATTTCCCAATTACCGCAGATTTAGGCGAAATTTTCAGCCGGCTTATCCCCCAATGGCCTGCTGGTTTTCGATGATGTTTCTGCGATAGTCGTGGCGAGGAAAAGAATTGCGGGAGGGCAATTCGTGCGCACACAGGTCGGGATCATCGGAGCTGGTCCGGCCGGTTTGCTTCTGGGGCGTCTCCTGTCGCTCCAGGGCATCGAGAACGTCATTCTTGAGCGCCGTTCGGCCAATCATGTGCTCAGCCGCATCCGCGCCGGCGTACTCGACAGCGCGACGCTCGAAGCCCTGCGGGAAGCCGGCTGCGACCAGCGCATGAACGCTGAAGGCCTGTTTCACGACGGCTTCGACATCGTATCCAGCGGCACCCGCTTTCATATCGACCTCAAGGGCCTGACCGGGCAACACGTCATCGTCTACGGCCAGACCGAAGTCACCCAGGACCTTATGGACGCGCGGGCAAAGGACGGCGCCGCGACCCTGTATGAAGCTGCCGCCGTCAATATCGACGGCATCGAATCAGGTCCGGCGCGCGTCGCCTACGAGCACGAAGGCGGGCTCAAGGAACTGACCTGCGATTACATCGCCGGCTGCGACGGGTTCCATGGTGTCGCGGCCAAGGCAATTCCCTCCGAAATCCGGAAGACCTTCGAGCGGGTCTATCCGTTCGGATGGCTCGGCCTGTTCGCCGACGTGCCGCCATGCTCGCATGAACTGATCTACGCCAATCACCGCAACGGATTCGCGCTTGCAAGCATGCGGTCCGAAACCCGCAGCCGCTATTATATCCAATGCCCGATCGACACCGATCTTGCCGACTGGCCGGACGAGCGTGTCTGGGCGGAACTTGCCATCCGGCTCGGCGAAGAGGCAGCGGCCAAGATGTGGTCGGGGCCGTCGCTTGAAAAAAGCGTTGCGCCGCTCAGAAGCTTCGTCTGCGAACCGTTGCGCCACGGACGCCTGTTCCTGGCAGGCGACGCCGCGCACATCGTTCCGCCCACCGGCGCGAAGGGATTGAACCTCGCCTCGGCGGATGCTCTGGTCCTGTCACGGGCGTTGACCGCGCTGATCAAGGGCGGCGACAGCACGCTTGCCGACGCTTATTCGGCAACCCGCCTCGCCCACATCTGGAAAGTGGAGCGGTTCTCCTGGTGGATGACCACCATGCTGCACAAGTTTTCGGAGCACGAGGATTTCAATAGCCGCATCCAGCTTGCGGAACTCGCATATTTGAGCCAGTCGAAAGCCGAACAGGCGTCGCTGGCCGAGAACTATGTCGGCCTGCCGTTCTGAGCGGCTTTTTTTAGTTGACGCAACTCCGGACGCAAAACCGGTATCCACTTTTGCTGGAGTTGCTTTGTGTGCCGAGAACTATGCCGGCCTGCCGTTCTGAAGCGAAGGACTAGTCCTGCTCGATGCCGGCTTCGGCAAGCCCCCGGTCAATCAGTTCATCCGCCTGACCGATCGCATTCGCCGGGTTGCGCAAGGCGTCCCAGTCGACATCGGCCTCTTCCACAAGATCGTGCAATGCATCGACCATATGTTCACCGTTTGCCGTCCTGCCGCAGGCCTGTTTGACGAACCCGGACGCCTCGGCGCGATCGAAGCCTGCTTCCATCAATGCAAATGTTGCGGCTTCCGCCAGAACCAACCCGTTTGAAGCATCCAGATTGCTGCGCATGCGGCTCTGGTCGATGCGCAGCGTACGCACCGCATCGAGCGCCCTCGCGCTGGCGCACCCCGCGGCGCACGCCATTTGCGGCAGCGCAAGCCATTCCAGCATCCACGCACTGCCATCGCGTTCATTGCCCGCGATTTGCGCTTCGTGCATGGCGCCGGCCAGCAGGGCCGCGTATCGCCCCATGGAGACGAGGATTTCCGCGGCCACCGGATTGGCCTTGTTGGGCATGGTGGACGATCCGCCCGCGCCCTCGAAACTGATCTCGCCGACTTCCGACTGGGCGAGGATGACCATATCGGCGCCCATCTTGCCGAGCGATCCGCACAACCGCGCCATCCAGCCGGCAATAGCGGCCATACGGTCGCGCTGGGTATGCCAGGGCGTTGACGCGGCTGCGAGCTTCAGAACCTTGGCCATCGCTTCGGCGGTTTCAATCGCCTGCTGCCCCAGCGCGGACATGGTGCCCGCCGCGCCGCCCAGCGAGAGAACCAGACTGGCCTTGCGGACAGCCTCAAGCTCATCGCGCGCGCGCACAACCGGCGCCAGCCAGTTTGCCACCTTGAGCCCGAACACTGTCGGCACCGCCTGCATGGCGCGCGTCCGCGACAGGCACAGTGTCGGGCGATGCGCGTCTGCCAGATTGGCCAGCGTGGCGCAGAGATCGTCCAGGCGCGGACCGATGACGTCCAGCGCGCTCCTGAGACAAAGCACGAAAGCGGTATCGATGATGTCCTGACTGGTGGCGCCGAAATGCACATGGCTCGCATACGGTTCGCCAACCGCCTGGCGAAGCCCGGCAACGAGCGCCGGAACGACAATGCCGTCGCGGGCCGTGCCGCCGGCGAAATCCTCCGGTTCCGGCGTCCAGGCCGCGCAAGTGCGTTCGATGATGTCCGCCGCCTCTTCCGGGATGACTCCGATCGCGCCTTGTGCCCGCGCAAGAGCGGCCTCGACACGCAGCATGGCGCGAATCTGCGCCGCGTCGCTGAAAAGCTGCGACACCTGCGGATCGTTCAGGCTCCCCGCGAACAGTGCGGAATTGAACGGCGTCACCGTCATGCGCCCGCGCTCGTACGAGCAAGGAACGGTTTCAGCAGATCGATGACGGCCCCGGCGTTGTCGATCATCGGCAAATGCCCGGCCCCCGCGACTTGCGAGAACTCCGCGCCGGGGATCAGCCCGGCCAGTTCCCTGCCGAGCGCCGGCGGCGTTGAGATGTCGTGCTCGCCAGCAATGCAGAGGACCGGAACCTTGATATCCGGAACCGTATCCGTGTAGTCGGCCTCGCGCAGCGCCACGCATGTTCCGGCGTAACCCTGTGCGGGTATCCGCGCCACCATGCTGCGCCAGCCGGCGATCTGATCGGGATTAGCCTCGCGGAAATGCTGCGGGAACCAGCGCTCCATCACGGCATCGGCCATCGGTTCGATACCCTGGTTGAGCGCTGTCTCGATGCGCTCATCCCATATCTCGTTGGTGCCGATCTTGTGACCGGTGTCGCAGAGCACGGCGGCAACGATGCGGTCTGGCGCGCGGTGCAGCAGCCCCATGGAGATCATCCCACCGACGGAAACGCCGATGGGGATGAATTTTTCTATCCCCAAATGATCGAGCAGGCCGAGCACATCGCCGACATGGTCGTCCATCTTGTATGGAAAACGCGGAACTTCGGACAGGCCGTGTCCGCGCTTGTCATGAAAGACCATGCGCCAATCATCGGCAAAGGCGGCGGCGACCGTATTCCAGATGCGGAAGTCGGTGCCGAGCGAATTGATGAAAACCAGCGCCGGCCTGTTCCCTGCCCCGCCCCCCGGCCCGTGCAGCGCGTAATGAATATTGACGCCATTGACGCGGGCAAAAGTGAGCGGAGAACCGGAATTCATATGTGAATCCTTCGGACGGATTAGTTACTCGACAAATTCGACGATGCCGTCCGACAGTGTACGGTGTACGGCATCGCGCCATCCGCTAATCTTGCGTTTCCGCTCTGCTTTGTCCATCGCCGGCTCGAAGCGCCGCTCGCGCTTCCAGCTTGCGGCGAAACCGTCCATGTCCGGCCAGACGCCTGCCCCGAAACCGGCAAGCCAGGCGGCGCCGAGCGCCGTCGTTTCCAGAACCGTGGGCCGGTCCACCGGGGCATCGAGCATGTCGGCGAGGCATTGCATGGTCCAGTCGCTGGCGACCATGCCGCCATCGACACGCAGAACCGTATCCCCGCTGCTATCCCAGTCGCCGTGCATCGCCTCGAGCAGATCGGCGGTCTGGTAGCAGACGGATTCAAGCGCCGCGCGGGCCAACTCGTTCGGCCCCGTTCCGCGGGTCAGGCCGAAGATCGCGCCACGCGCATCCGAATCCCAGTGCGGCGCGCCGAGGCCGGTGAAGGCCGGCACCAGATAAACATCCTGATTGGGATCGGCGGCCTCGGCCATGGCGCCGGTTTCGCCGGCGTGCTTGACGATGCCCAATCCGTCGCGCAGCCATTGCACCGTTGAACCGGCCGAGAAGATAGACCCTTCAAGGGCATAAGTTGTTTTGCCGGCTATGCGATAGGCGATCGTGGTGAGCAGCCGGTTGTTCGAGGGGACCGCCTCGCTACCGGTGTTGAGCACGGCGAAGCAGCCGGTACCGTAAGTGGATTTCATCATGCCGGGCGAGAAACAGGCCTGGCCAATGGTGGCTGCCTGCTGGTCTCCCGCGACTCCGCAGATCGGCACTTCGGCGCCGAAGATGTCCTTGCCGCATGTTCCGAACGTATGGGCGCTGTCGCAGATCTCCGGCAATACCGATGCCGGCACTTGCAGCAGCTTCAACAAATCCGCGTCCCATTCGCCGGTGTGGATGTTCATCAGCATGGTGCGGGACGCGTTTGTTGCGTCGGTCGCATGGACGCGCCCGCCCGTCAGCCTCCACATAAGCCAGCTATCGATGGTGCCGAACGCCAGTTCGCCGGCCTCGGCACGCGCCCGCGCCCCTTCGACGTTATCGAGCAGCCATGCGAGCTTGGTGCCGGAGAAATAGGGGTCGAGCAGAAGGCCCGTTTTTGCGGTGACTTCGGCCTCCGCGCCACTGGCGTTCAGCCGCTCGCAGGTCTCGGCCGTACGGCGGTCCTGCCAGACGATGGCGCGGTGAATCGGGTCGCCCGTCTTGCGGTCCCAAAGCACCACGGTCTCGCGCTGGTTGGTGATGCCGATGGCGGCGACGTCGGACGGGGCAATGCCGGCCGCGTCAATCGCTGACCGGATCGTGTTGACCGTGGAAGACCAAATCTCTTCCGCGTCGTGCTCGACCCAGCCGGATCTGGGAAAATGTTGAGTAAACTCCTGCTGCCCGACGCCGCGGATAGCGTATGCTTCATCGAATACAATCGCGCGCGAGGATGTCGTGCCCTGATCGATGGCGAGAATATAGCCGCCCAACTTTTTTCCCCTTCTTCTCGTAAACGCTCGTATAGCGCGAGTCTTCCCCTGTTTCTATAACTGTGCGCCCTCAATTCTTTGCCGCAATTCCGGATGCAAAACCGGTATCACTTTTGCTGGAATTGCCCCGGAAAGCCATCCCATGCCCACCAACGACCTGCTCACGTTTCTTGCAGCACTGTTTGCATCCGCCTTTACGTCGGCGACGCTGCTGCCCGGCACATCGGAAGGCATGCTGATTGGTCTGATCGGCATGAAACTTGTTCCCGTCGTGCTGGCCGTCGGCGTTGCAACCGCAGGTAATACACTGGGTTCGCTGGTCAACTGGGCAATCGGGCGCTTCCTCGACCGCTACCGGCACCATCCGCGCTTTCCCGTCAGCGAAGCCGCGATGGCGCGGGCGCAGCGCTGGTACGACCGTTACGGAGTGTGGTCGCTGCTGGCATCCTGGGTGCCCGTCATCGGCGACCCACTCACCGTCGTTGCCGGGCTGATGCGGGTGTCGTTCCTGCCTTTCGTCCTGATCGTGGCGTTCGCCAAGGGTCTGCGCTACGCGGTTATCGCCGCCAGCGCGCTGGCAATTCTCTAGCTCGAAAATGCGGCCGGGACGCAATTGCGCCCCGGCCAGTATCGATCAACTCAGCCGTGAAATCACTGCCAGCGCTTGATGAGTTCCTCGTAGGAAATCGTCTCGCCCTGCGGCTTCTCGTTGTCCAGCTTGGCCTTGGCGCCGCCCTTGCCGAGCCACTCGGACGCATCCTTCGGCTCGTTGAGGCGCGGACCGCAACCGCCATAGACGTTGGCGGCCTTGTCGGCTGCTTCCATGCGCGACATCACCAGGTCCATTTCACTGGCGAGACGGTCCATGGCTTCCTGCGGCGTGAAGGCGCCGGAGTTCACGTCACCGATCTGCTGCCACCAAAGCTGAGCCAGCTTCGGATAGTCCGGAACGTTGATGCCGGTCGGGGTCCACAGGACACGGTCGGGCGAACGGTAGAACTCGACGAGACCGCCGAGCTTCGGTGCGCGCTCGGTAAAGGATTCATGACGCACCGTGCTGTCGCGGATGAAGGTGAGCCCGACATGGCTCTTCTTCACGTCCACGGTCTTGGAGACGACGAACTGGGCATAGAGCCAGGCCGCCTTGGCGCGGTCGGTCGGCGTCGACTTCAGGATGGTCCAGGAACCTGTATCCTGATAGCCGAGCTTCTGGCCTTCTTCCCAGTACGGACCGTGCGGGGAAGGCGCCATGCGCCACTGCGGATTGCCGTCGTCATCGACGGTATTGTTGCCTTCCGACTTCGGCGCCACCATCGATGCGGTGAAGGCCGTGTACCAGAAGATCTGCTGGGCGACGTTGCCCTGGCTCAGCGCCGGCAGCGACTGGTAGAAGTCGTAGTCGGCCGCGCCGGGAGGCGCGTATTTGCGGAGCCATTCATCCCACTTGCGGATGGCATAGACCGCAGCCGGGCCGTTGGTGCCGCCGCCACGGGTGACGGACGCGCCGGCCGGATTGCAGGAGCCTTCCTCCATGCGGATGCCCCATTCGTCGATCGGGCGGCCGTTCGGCAGGCCCTTGGAGCCTTCGCCGGCCATCGACAGCCAGGCGTCGGTCATGCGCCAACCGAGGTCGGGCGCGCGCTTGCCGTAGTCCATATGGCCGTAGACGCGAACGCCGTCGATTTCCTTCACGTCCTCGGAGAAGAACTCGGCGATGTCCTCATAGGCCGACCAGTTGACCGGCACACCGAGATCGTAGCCGTATTTCTCCTTGAATCGCTTCTGCAGGTCTTCGCGGTCGAACCAGTCCTTGCGGAACCAGTACAGGTTCGCGAACTGCTGGTCGGGCAGCTGATAGAGCTTGCCGTCCGGGCCGGTTGTGAACGACTTGCCCATGAAGTCGTCGATGTCGAGCATCGGATTGGTAACGTCCTTGCCCTCGCCCGCCATCCAGTCCGACAGGTTCACCGCAAGCTGCAGGCGCGAGTGAGTGCCGATCAGATCGGAATCGTTGATGTAGGCGTCGTAAAGATTGCGCCCCGTCTGCATCTGGGTCTGAACCGCCTGCACGACCTCGCCTTCGCCGAGGAGCTGGTGATTGATCTTGATGCCGGTGATTTCCTCGAACGCCTTGGTCAGCGTCTTGGATTCATACTCATGCGTCGGGATGGTTTCCGACAGAACGTTGATCTCCATCCCGGCGAACGGTTCCGCCGCCTTGATGAACCATTCCATTTCGGCCTTCTGCTCTTCCTTGGAGAGCGCCGAAGGCTGAAACTCGTCGTTGATCCACTTTTCGGCGGCCGCCATGTCTGCCGACGCCTGGCCGGGAAGCCAGGCGAGCGCCAGAACGGCAGCGGTCGTCAATAGATGCCGTTTCATTGTTGCTTCCTCCCACTGCGGTTTTGCACACGAAACACTCGTGTCCGGTTTCCCCGGATTCCGGAGCCCGCAAAATGCTCCGGTCCGGGCCAGCCGCGGGCCGGACACCCGGCCAGCAGCAATCTTGCAAATCGTCGCCTAGACCCAGCGGAAAACCGCTACGGCGAAGACAACCGAAATCAGCGTCGCCCACCACAAGGGACCGGTCATGAAAGCCAGCCAGCCAAGATGGATGTAGGCGCTGCCGAGAAGCGAAACGAAGAGCCTGTCGCCACGTGTGGTATCGAGGCCGAGCACGCCATGGCGCGGGGCGCCTCCGGGGCGCGCCCACTCCCAGACCGCCATGCCGGCAATCATCAGGGCGATTACGCAGAAGAAAGTGCCCGTCTGCCATGTCCATGCCATCCATGTGAGATCCATCAGTCCGCCCTCCTCACACGCGGCCCAGGGCAAAGCCCTTGGCGATGTAGTTGCGCACGAACCATATGACGATCGCGCCGGGGATGATGGTCAGCACACCGGCGGCGGCGAGCAGGCCCAGTTCGTAGCCCGAGGTCGAAGCCGTGCGCGTCATGGTGGCGACGATGGGCTTGGCGGCGACCGAGGTCAGCGTTTTGGCCAGCAGCATTTCCACCCACGAGAACATGAAGCAG